>JBFJQB010000209.1:0-4951 GCA_041616855.1 Cognaticolwellia sp.
ATACCTGAACGTCCTGTTTGTAATGACGCTAATACTTCTTCTGCATCATTACCAATACTTGATACAATACCTAATCCGGTGATAACTACACGTTTCATTTAAATAACCATATTCAATTAAAAAATCTGGGCGTATCATACAGACTTTTGCCCCCTATACTGGTCTGTCCAGCGTACACTTGTACACTGAATGTTTGCATTTTTATGACAGAACTTTGTAATACACGGTAAAATAACCTTTTTTTATCCTTAACGACAACAAAAAGACAGAAAATATTGTGACTAATCAAACAAATATTATCTTCCAAAGTGACGGTTCGCCATACTCGAGCCAATTTGATGATATCTATTTTGATACCAACCAGGGCACGAGCCAGAGTGAATGTGTATTTATCGATGGTAATAATATTAGAGCAAGATTAGCCAAATGCCCTGAAAACTTTGTTATTGCTGAAACCGGTTTTGGTACCGGTTTAAATTTCCTACTGACCCTACAAATTTTTCAGCAACTAAAGCAGCGCCAAGTTCAACAACCATTAGAAGCGCCTAAAGACAGTAAGTTGCGTTTTATCAGCGTAGAAAAATACCCCTTATCCAAAGCGCAACTGTCGCAGTCTTTAAGCATTTTGCCGCAACTTGAGCAATTCAGTCAGCAACTGCTCATGCAATACCCTGAAACACCTAAAGGTAATATTAGTTTACGCTTTCTCGATGGCGACGTAACCTTAGACTTAATATTCGACGACGCCACACTCGGCTTAACAACACTTGCTGCAGAAAAGCACCGTCGAGATTCTGCCATAGTTGACGCTTGGTTTCTTGATGGCTTCTCACCCGCTAAAAACCCACAAATGTGGCAAGCAGAGCTGTTTCAACAAATAACCCGCTTATCGAAAGAACAAGCAACATTAGCGACCTTTACCGTGTCAGGTAAAGTCAAGCGCCAACTAATTGATGCTGGTTTTCGGGTGGAAAAGCGCCCTGCTATTGGGAAAAAGAGTGAAATGTTACGCGCGGTGTTTCAACAAAACCCACAATCAGGAAAAGGCTATCAGCAGCGCCCTATTATTGCTAAGCCTCAGCATGTTAGCATTATCGGTGGCGGCATCGCTTCAGCTTGTGCCGCTTATGCTTTAACTAAAGCAGGGGTAAAAGTCACGGTATATTGTCAGGACTTTAGCGTAGCTCAAGGGGCATCAAGCAATAATATTGGCGCCCTTTACCCGCTTATCCATCAACAAGCGGATGATATTAGCCTATTTTATCAGCACGCTTTTGAGCAAGCGGTGCAATATTATCAAGATATCAGCGAGCAAGATTATCACTTTGATCACGACTGGTGTGGCTTATTAGAAATATCCTATAAACCCGCGTTAGCATTGCGCCAGCAGCATATTGCAGACTCAAATATTTGGCCAAAAAAACTCATTCATAGTGTTGATAAACATCAGGCCAGTGAATTAGCCGGCATAAAACTCAGTCATGGTGGCTTGTTTTTCCCCAAAGCCGGTTGGATAGCCCCAGCACAATTAGTAAAGCAAATTTTTAATGCGGCTCAGGCAACAAACCGTTTACGGATTGAAACCGGCTGTAAAATAAATACAATCAGTCAACAAGCGTCAGGCAAATGGTTACTGCACAGCGATAGCGAAACCTTTTCAGCTAGTGTCATCATCTATTGTGGTGGTGCGCAAGGTATTCCCTTGAATATGATTGAGCAACTGCCTTTAACTTCGGTACGAGGCCAAGTCAGTAATATGGCCAGCAATGAAAAAATTGAAAAGTTATCAACAGTTATTTGTCATAAAGGCTATTTAACACCCGCAAATAACAAGCTGCACAGCATTGGTGCAACGTTTCAAAAAAATAGTTTTGACATCGAGCCAAAAGCTGAAGAAGACCAATTTAACCTAAAAATGCTCGAGCAATGCTTACCCGGGTTAACCAATTGGCAAGCCAGCGACATTGTCAGCAGCAAAGCGCGCTTGCGTTGCATGACGCCTGATCACATGCCAATTGTAGGTGCTATGCCTGATATTGACGCCCATAAAACACAGTATGCACATTTAAGTAAAGACAAGCATTGGCGTTATCATCAACCCGCGCCCGTCATTGACAACCTATATCTGTTAACAGGTTTAGGTGCACGCGGGCTTTGTACCGCTCCGCTGTTGGCCGATATCTTAACCGCTGATATTTGTGGTACGCCTTATCCTCTCAATAATGAACAGTTATTTAACCTTGCGCCCAATCGCTTTGTGATACGTGACATCATTCGAAGAAAGTTTGCTGATGTCTAAACAAAAATGCCGTTCTTTTATGATAAAAGAACGGCAATTCACAACTATATCTAAAGTAATTTACCCGTTAAAAGCTACTTGTAAATGCTGCCAATAATCTTGCACTATTTGACGGTCTTGTGGGCTTAGTTCGGTACGTGCTGCTTGTAACTTTTCACTAATGTTATCCGCTAACGCGCGCGTTAATACTTGTGACTCATCACCATACTCACTGCCCGCTAAGCTAATAAAACCGCGCAAATAACTGCCCGCGAATAGCTCGTCAGCACTAACATCTTGTGCGACTTGTTGATCTAAATAGTGATATAACGCGGTAATGTTTTCAAATTGCATATTCAATTCCAAGTTTAATATGGCGAGCTTTTAACTGCGCCTCTAGCTTAATATTTAAAGTGTATTTTGTAGTGTTAATATCAGTGTTGTGTATATTATTGTGGGCTCGCAACCGGATACAACACTTGGTCATTATAACCAGTCGTTACCGGTAAATAACCTGACAACGCCATATCGAGTTCGCTGTCGCCGGTATCGGCAATTAACGGTCGAGCTTGTAAGGCATTTAACTTTGTTTTTGTTGCAATAATAATTATGTTCTCTTTACCAATGGCGCGGATAACGCGAGGACTAAGTTGCTGATTACCACGACCAAAAATATGCCCCTGCCCGCCTATTAGGGTAATGAGTAACTTCATACTTCCTTGAGGGTAATCTTGAAGTAATTGCCATAATTGAGCTTCGGTTAAATCATTGGCAATGAGTTCTTGCTGACAAATTGCGTCAACACCAAGTAAAGTATTTTCAAGCGCTAACTCTTCCATAACAAATGCGGTGGTTGAACCTGAGCCAATTATAAAAAGCTCGTCATCCATTTTAGCGATAACGTCGGCAGCAATATCTTGCAATACTAACTCGTCAGACTCTTTACCGCCGGATTTTACCGCTTGAATATAGCGTAACTCTGATGGTACTTGCATTTCGCCAAAACGTTTAGCTTTGACAATCCCCTGGCGAAACAAGTTTTCATCAATATCCATAACATCAGCATCGGTTAAACTGACCAGTTGATTGGTGATCATCAACTCAACTACTCTGCCCGCTGCTTTCGGGGTAATAGCATATACGCCGGAATGAATTTTACAACCCGCAGGAATGCCTAACACCGGAAACTTGTCGCCAACAATATGACAAACATTGCGCGCGGTGCCATCACCACCCGCAAATAACAGTAAATCAACATCATGCGCGATTAATGCCTGAACAGCTTGCTCAGTATCAAGCTCAGTAGTCACGTCATTTGGGGTCTGATACAGCACCTGCGTTGTAAAACCGAGTGCGTTCGCAGTACGCTCTCCCATATCGCCCGAGACAGTATAAATAACGATATTATCTTGATAAGGTAACAGTATTTCCAAGGCAAGTGCTGCTCGAACGTTCGATTTAGCGGTAGCGCCAAGGGCGATGGCATGCTCGGCAACGCCAACACCGTCGCTGCCTTTTAAGGCAACACTACCACCAATGCCGGCAATAGGATTGATCACTAAGCCTAACTTAAACTGTTTCATTAATTATTCTCATACATAGCATGCCATTTATGTTATTCGCATTGAAAACGCTCAGGCGTTAACGGCCAAGGCGTTTGATAATACTTTGCTAAAGCAGCAATAAATGTTTCAGCATCAAGCGGAAAACCACCTTCAAGGTAGCTCAGCACTTGTTGGTAAACTTTTGCTTTAAAAGCGACCCGGTCGGTTTTCCCTTCACCCGAGAGATTATCCGTTGATACATCGAACGCTTTGCCTGTGGCGACACAAAATGCCCACTCGATAGCCTGTGGCTTGATTTCTACTTTTTCAAATGCTTGTTGCTGGCGCTGATCTCTACCATCTGGCACATACCAATAACCAAAGTCTTCCAATAAACGACGCTCGGCGCCCGCTAAACACCAATGCGCAATTTCATGTAGCGCACTGGCATAATAGCCATGCGCAAATACTATTTGGTTAAAGTTACATGCGTCATTGGCTGGCAAATAAACCGGTTCATCCTCGCCTTTAACTAAGCGCGTATTATACCTTGCATAAAAAGTCGCATCGAATAACTGCACCAAATCTCGATAGTGATGTGACTTTATAACTTCAACAATGTCATTAGCTCGCATTATGGACATGAAAATAAACTTATGTAGGTAAACTCATCACCATTGGGATAATTTAGCGACCCCAAAAGTTAAGACTAAAGGCCTAGCGTGTACAATGAGCTTTGCCGGTTAAAATTTGGCGCTATTCTAACGAAAAACGGCGATTATTACATCGCCGTTTCAAAGAAAACCCCACTATTTTATTACGCTATTAATTCTTAGTCGTTCTCATGACGAGAATTAGCATATTACTACTACCGAATATCGTGGCCGGTAAATTACCCTTCCTGCGTGCGCTTCAAGGTTTTATCTTGCTAATTGGTATTTTCGCCATCGGCTAAATTTCTCAACATTGATAAACATTCCTGATGGTTTTAATTATAATTATTTTGCCAATTACTATTCTTTTATTTTTTCTTCTAATGCAACGTCCTTTAAACCGCCTTTAATAATAAAATAACCAAAAACACCTGATATTAATGAGCCAATAACAATGCCTAACCTATCTTGAAAAA
>JBFJQB010000210.1:0-4927 GCA_041616855.1 Cognaticolwellia sp.
CGGTAAGGCATTATTAAAAGGCAATCAAGAGTTTGTTGAACAAATGCTGAATTTTTATCAGCAATACTTTCCTAATTGTTATTACCTTGAGTTGATGAGAACCGGTCGCAATGATGAGGAAAACTATCTTCATCTTGCCGTCGAATTGGCCGCTCGTCATGACCTCCCCGTGGTTGCGACCAACGAGGTAATGTTCTTAAGTCCTGATGACTTTGACGCCCACGAAATTCGGGTAGCAATTCATGACGGTTATACGCTAGATGATAAGCGTCGGCCCAGAAAATACTCTAAAGAGCAGTACTTACGTTCTGAGGAGGAAATGTTAGCACTTTTTGCTGATATTCCTGAAGCGCTAGAAAATTCGGTAGAAATAGCCAAGCGCTGTAATGTTACTGTGCGATTAGGCGAATATGTTTTACCTGATTTTCCAACCGAAGGCCTGTCAATAGAAGATTATTTAGTCAAAGTATCCAAAGAAGGTTTGGAGGAGCGCTTAGCGTTTTTATTTGATAAAGACGCGCCAGACTTTGCTGAGAAACGTAAACCCTATGATGAACGCTTAGCCATCGAGTTAGAAGTAGTTAACAACATGGGCTTTCCTGGCTACTTCTTAATTGTAATGGAGTTTATTCAGTGGAGTAAAGATAATAATATTCCCGTTGGTCCTGGCCGTGGTTCAGGTGCGGGGTCCTTGGTGGCGTATGCGCAAAAAATTACCGATCTCGATCCGCTAGAATACGATTTACTTTTTGAGCGCTTTCTTAACCCCGAACGTGTTTCGATGCCGGATTTTGATATCGACTTTTGTATGGACCGTCGCGATGAGGTCATTGATCATGTTGCTGAGCTTTATGGCCGTGATGCAGTGTCGCAAATTATTACCTTTGGTACCATGGCAGCAAAAGCGGTTATACGTGATGTTGGTCGAGTCCTAGGTCACCCTTATGGTTTTGTTGACCGAATATCAAAACTGATCCCGCCAACTCCAGGTATGACCTTGGCAAAAGCCTTTGAGGAGGAGCCAAAGTTACCCGAAGTGTATGCGCAAGACAGTGATGTCAAAGACCTTATTGATATGTGCCGTATTTTAGAAGGCACAACGCGAAACGCTGGTAAACATGCTGGTGGTGTGGTTATATCGCCAACCACTATTACCGACTTTGCCCCGTTGTATTGCGATGAAGAAGGCAAAAACCCAGTCACACAATTTGATAAAAATGATGTCGAAGACGCGGGATTAGTTAAGTTTGATTTCCTCGGCTTACGAACCTTAACCATTTTGCAATGGGCCATTGAGATGGCCGATGCTAAACTGTTAAGAGAAGGTAAAGAGCCGATCAATATTGCCGCGATTGATCTTGAAGATAAAGCCAGCTTTAAAGTCTTACTAAAAGCTGAAACCACAGCGGTTTTCCAGCTTGAGTCAAGTGGCATGAAGTCACTGATCGCCAAACTTAAACCAGATTGTTTTGAAGATATTATCGCCCTAGTAGCGTTGTTTAGGCCCGGGCCTTTACAATCCGGTATGGTTGATAACTTTATCGAGCGTAAACATGGCCGCGAAGCAATCAGCTACCCCGATGCCACCTGGCAGCACATGGATTTAAAACCTATCCTTGAGCCGACATACGGTATTATTTTGTATCAAGAACAAGTCATGCAAATTGCCCAGGTACTCGCCGGCTATTCGCTAGGTGGCGCCGATATGTTACGCCGGGCGATGGGGAAGAAAAAGCCAGAAGAGATGGCAAAACAACGGGCGGGTTTTGAAGCTGGTGCTGTTGCTCGTGGTGTTGATGGTGAGCTCGCGATAAAAATATTCGATTTGGTGGAAAAGTTTGCTGGTTATGGCTTTAATAAATCCCATTCCGCGGCTTATGCGCTAGTTTCTTATCAAACCTTATGGATGAAAACCCATTTTCCTGCGCCGTTTATGGCGGCTGTTATGTCGGCCGATATGGATAACACCGATAAAATTGTTACCTTAGTCGATGAATGCGAAAACATGGGGCTAGATTTATTACCCCCTGATGTTAACAGTGGTCAGTATAAGTTTACTGTTAATGAACAAGATCAAATTATTTATGGTATTGGCGCTGTTAAAGGCGTAGGTGAAGGTCCGATAGAAGCCATTATTGCTGCACGAGAAAAAGATGGTGAATTTATTGATTTATTTGATTTTTGTGCCCGTGTTGATTTAAAGAAAACCAATAAGCGGGTGTTAGAAAAATTAATTAAATCCGGCGCGATGGACGCACTTGGCCCAAAAAGTACCAATGGGCCACATCGAGCGGCATTGTTTGAGTCTTTACCGGAGGCATTAAAAGCCGCTGAACAGCATGCAAAAGCGCAAGCTATCGGGCAAAATGACTTATTTGGCTTAATTAACGAAGAGCCTGAAGATAATCGCCAAGCTTTTAAAGATGTGCCGATGTGGCCAGAGCAGCAATGGCTTGATGGCGAAAAAGAAACTTTAGGGTTATATTTAACCGGCCATCCGATAAACCGCTATTTAAATGAGATTAAACGTTATGCCACAGGGCGTTTAGTTAGCTTACAAGCCACTAATAAAGACAAAACTACCGTTGCTGTAGGTTTAGTATTAGCCGTACGGGTTTTAGTCAACAAGCGCGGCCGTCGTTGGGCATTGGTGACACTTGATGATAAAAGTGCTCGTATGGATATCCGATTATTCCCTGATGACTACGACAGGTTCGCAGAATTACTGGTTTCTGATGCAATTTTAGTCTGTAGCGGACAGGTCAGCTTTGATGATTACTCCGGTGGTATTACAATGACCGCCCGAGATATTATGACTATTGCAGATGCACGTGAAAATTATGTCTCGTCATTAGATCTGCACATTGATAAAAATAAGCTTTCGGGAAGGTTTATCGAGCAGTTAACGGAGATATTAACGCCTTATAAGGATGGTATTTGCCCAATTCGCGTTTTTTATCAAAGAGATGAAGCGCAAGGTATGCTAGAATTGGGCGTACAGTGGCGCGTATCGCCAAGCGACATGCTATTATACGATTTGAAAACCCTCTTGGGTGAAGAGCAAGTCGAGTTAAAATTTAAATAGGTAGCGTTCAACAATAACGCTATGTCAAGACAACATAGGTAAGAATAATCATATGTCATTAAATTTTTTAGATTTTGAGCTACCAATTGCGGAGCTTGAAGCGAAAATTGAAGAATTACAATTGGTCAACAATGGTCAAGAACTCGATCTAGATTTAGAAGAGCAAATTTCTCAATTACGCGAGAAAAACAACGATCTTACTAAAAAGATTTTCTCTGGCTTAGATCCTTGGCAAACAGCGCGAGTTGCTCGTCATCCTCAGCGCCCATACACCTTAGACTATTTGCCACGTATTTTTACTGAATTCGATGAGTTGGCTGGCGATAGAGCTTATGCCGATGATAAAGCGATTGTTGGTGGTACCGCGCGTCTAGATGGCCGACCTGTCATGGTTATTGGTCACCAAAAAGGTCGTTCAACCAACGAAAAAGTTAAACGTAATTTTGGCATGCCACGCCCTGAAGGGTATCGCAAAGCCTTACGTTTGATGAGAATGGCAGAACGTTTTAATATGCCAATTATCACATTTATAGATACCCCTGGTGCTTACCCTGGTATTGGCGCAGAAGAGCGCGGCCAAAGTGAAGCGATTGCCATGAACTTAAAAGTGATGTCACGCTTGAATGTGCCAATTATTTGTACCGTTATTGGTGAAGGTGGCTCTGGGGGCGCATTGGCAATTGGCGTTGGTGATAAAGTGAATATGCTTGAGTATTCAACTTATTCTGTTATCTCTCCAGAAGGCTGTGCGTCTATTTTATGGAAAACAGCTGAAAAAGCACCAACAGCAGCAGAAGCTATGGGCATTACTGCAAAGCGTATTAAAGAGCTAGGGCTTATCGATAGTGTCGTGGAAGAGCCTTTAGGAGGCGCTCACCGTGATGTCGACCAAATGTCGGCGTTTCTCAAACAAGCATTAAAGTCTGATCTTGCCGAGCTTGATAAGCTTTCAAACGAAGAGTTAATTGAAAGTCGTTATGATAAATTAATGTCATTCGGCTACTGCTAAACCATAATAAGCGACCAACTTTAGGTCGCTTTTTAGTGCTATTGGCCACGACCTATTTACACAACATGTTTTTAAGCCTTTGAATATAATTGAATCAACGCTGGTGCAGTTTTTTAAAAGCACGCCGGAAAAAACACTGATTATAGCTTATAGCGGTGGCGTTGACTCGCAAGTGTTACTTTGTGCTCTCGCAAAATTAAAACAACAGGGGCAATTGGATAATAACCTTGTCGTATGTCATGTAAATCATGGTCTAAGCCCTGATGCCGATGCTTGGCAGGCGTTTGCAAAAAATCAATGTGAGCGCTTTTCCTTGCCGTTAATTACCCACAAATTACAGTTAAAAAAACAAGCGCAACAAAGTTTAGAAGCAATTGCACGTGATGCGCGTTATACATTGTTGAGTCAGGCAAGCGAAGAATCGGCGATTATTGTTACCGGCCATCACCTGAATGATCAAGCAGAAACCTTCTTGCTCGCACTCAAACGCGGTGCAGGCTTAAAAGGTTTATCGGCCATGCCAGCTCGGTTAACACTAGCTCAGCACTCTTTAGCAAGGCCATTATTAACGATATCGCGTGCAGATATTATTGCTTACGCCAATCAGCACCAACTTAAGTGGATTGAAGATGAATCGAATCAAGATCAAGCTTTTGATCGAAATTTTTTGCGCCATACGGTGCTGCCTGAATTAGAAAATCGCTGGCCAAGCTTCAGCCATACGTTAAGTCGTAGCGCTGGACATTGCCAAGATGCACAAGCGCTGCTTGAAGAGCTGGCAGAAACTGATTTAGCAAAAGTTAGCGAAGCAGAGCACGTGCTATCAGTGCCGA
>JBFJQB010000211.1:0-4862 GCA_041616855.1 Cognaticolwellia sp.
GAAGAAAATAAACTTAGTGTGCAGCTAGGTAAAGCGCTAAACGAACAACTATACCTTAGTGTTTCTGGAGCCTTGAGCAAACAAAACTATCCCACGTCTAACTTAGGGCTACAGCATAATCATAGTTACCATTATGGTGCTGATTTAAGCTGGCAAGTTAATCAAAAAACTACGCTTACTACTTACTATCAAGTTGAAGATATTAAGTCTCAAGCCAAAGCCAGTGATAATGGCACATTATGGGCGAATGACACTAATGAACAAGTCAACAGTTTTGGTTTAACATTAGATATAAAAAACTTGCTTGATGATAAGTTCGAGTTAGCCCTACAAACGATTATCTCTGATGGCTCAAGTGATACCACTATCAGCACCCCAAGCCCTGATAAATTGCCTGACGAAAACAGGGTTTGGCAGCAATTAAAACTTAAGTTGAGTTATCAAATTAACCCACAAATCCAGGCCAATTTTCAATATCAATACCAGAAATTGGAAAACGACGACTTTGCCATTGACCAAGTCGGCATTAATACCGTCGATAATTTATTAACCTTTGGCGCGATCAGCCATCATTACCAAGTGAATTACTTTGTTTTGGGGTTAACTTACCAATTTTAAGCCATTGCCATGCTGAGCTGAGCTGAGCTAGCAAATCCAAGCAGGCGTTATCTTATATTGAGGAGCACTATCGATGAATCAGAAAAAAATCAATAAGAATCACCTAGCCTTAGTCATGCTGTTAACCCTACTAAACAGTGCTGTTTGCAGCGCCACAGCGCCAGCAAAATATATTACTGACTGTATGGATTGCCATGGCAAAGAAGGCTTTAGCCCTGAACCCGACATGCCTACCATTGCGGGGGCTTCTGCCGCATTTATCGAAGCCACTTTATTTGCTTACAAAGATGGCATCAGACCGGCTGTCACCTCGAAATATCGTTTTGGTGATACCAATAAACCAGCAACCGACATGAAAAAAATTGTCGACGTATTAACCGATCAACAACTGTCAGAAATCGCCAACTTTTATGCTAAAAAGCCCTTTATTGCTGCGAAACAAGCCTTTGATCAAACATTGGTGGCAAAGGGCAAAGCCGTTCATGACAGTAAATGTAAACGGTGTCATAACAAAGGCGGCAGTGATCCCGACGATGACTCTGGTATTTTGGCGGGGCAACATAGCTTTTATTTACAGCAATCGATAAAACATTACCTTGATGGTAGCCGTGAAATGGACAAGAAAATGCGCCAAGTAACTGAACAATTAAAGGCTGGAGATTGGGACGCCTTGATTGCTTATTACGCTAGCCAGCAATAACCCAGTCAACAAACACTAAGCTTAACGTTGAGGACATTATCATGAATTGGAAAAAGTTATGGATACCCAGTAAAAAATGGTGGCTGTTTGGTTTACCTATCGGCGCCTTTTTAGCAGCGTTATTTGGTGTAATGGCGTGGGGCGCTTTTAATTGGACCCTAGAAATCACTAATACTGAAGAATTTTGTATCAGTTGCCATGAAATGCAAGACAACGCTTTTCAAGAGTACAAAACCACCATCCACTATCAAAATAGAGTTGGCGTGAAAGCCAGCTGTCCTGAGTGTCATGTGCCAAAACCTTGGGTCCACAAAGTCGTTCGAAAAATCGAAGCTAGTAGAGAAGTTTGGCATACCCTGTTAGGTACTATCGACACACCGGAAAAATATGACGCTCATCGAGAAAAAATGGCACAGCGAGTCTGGGCGCAAATGAAAGCGAATAACTCACGCGAATGTCGTAATTGTCACGCCTTTGAAACGATGGACTTAACGGCGCAGTCAAAACGCGCACAAAAAAACCATGATCCTGCGCGCATTGCACAAAGTAGTGATACTTGTATTGATTGCCATAAAGGGATTGCACATCAGTTGCCTTAACTTAGCCTTAACTTAAGCTTAAATTGGCAGTTAGGGTTAAAATTCAAGCCACAACAGTAGCGCAGTAACAGCCGCACAAAACACTGAGATTAAAAACGCTATTACTCAGTAGAGAATTTTTACTCGCTCACGACATCATCAAAGACACCGCAAGTAATAGCGGTGTTAATAGGGCCGCCGCGACATTCGCCGCCATATATTGCGGCGCTTGCGCAATGTCTTTGCCATATTTTATCGCCCCCGCTAAAGCAAATATGGCTAACAATGCCGGAATTAACGCCATTAAAGTTAAACTCGGTAACATTTTTTGCTGCACCAATACCCATACCGAACCATAAGCGAGCAACATAAAAAGCGCATAAACAACATTGCTTGCGGTGATGCCAAACACAATCGGAAAAGTTTTTCTGCCAACGGCGCGGTCTGCTTGCACATCGGGGTATTGATTTAGTAGCAATAAATTATTAACCAATAAAAACGGCACTAAGGCAACCCACCACACAAGGTTGTGATAGCCCCCAGCAAGCACCACATACGTGCCAACCACCATTAAAAAACCAAAGCCCAATCCGGCCGATAGCAAGCATAAAATCGGACTTCGATTTAGCCAATGAGTGTAAGTTAAAATAATCACCACGCCTAACAGCCCGATAGGCGCAATGTTCCCCCCCAAGCTCTTGATAAAATAGCCACCAATGAACACAGTACACAGTAAAGTGGCGAGTCCAATAATTAACGTTAATGACGCCAACTCAGGATGTTTAGGCAAAGCACCACTGCCGCCACTAAACGGTGTTTTTTCGGTTTGTAAATCTAAACCACTTTTAAAATCAAAATATTCATTTAAGGTATTCACACTAATATGAGCTGATAACGCACCAATCAGCACCCATAGCACTAACAGATGATCAATCTCCGCTGCCGTAAACATCGCTAGCGCTACACCTAAAGCCACACAAATCGGCGTTAATAACAAAAATGGTGGACGAAATGTCCCAATAACTTTGGAAGTGTGCATCAGTTAATTCCCTGTTTTAGGCGTTGCCATATCAGTAGTTTTTATGTATTCAATTGATTTATAGTTAAAAAGCGAACAATGTCCGCAGTGTCTTTATTATGTATAGTCGCAAATATGACTTTAACCAAGTGTTGTTCATTGCTGCTAACAAGCAATACCGATAAACATTTTTGATAAACAATACCAATTAAACAAGCAGCAGAACGCTTTTCACCATTAAAATACATTCCCATACTAACGATTACAAAACAAGGAGGAGATTGTCTGGTTGAGTCTACATTGCCCTTTAGTTACACTGGCGCCGCTATGACAAATAAAACTAAAATTTCAGCCAAATCTGCACAAGTATTCAGCGACCAAGTCTTATCATGGTTTCAGTTACAAGGTAGAAAACACTTGCCTTGGCAGCAAAACAAAACTCCTTATCCCGTCTGGATTTCAGAAATTATGCTACAACAAACGCAAGTAGCAACCGTGATCCCCTATTACCAAAAATTTATGACGAGTTTCCCGAGCATTATCGACTTAGCCAATGCTGAAGAAGATGCCGTGCTGCATCATTGGACGGGCTTAGGCTACTACGCACGGGCGCGAAACTTACACAAAACCGCAAAAATCATTCGTGATAATTATCAAGGTATATTCCCAGAGCACATTGACGAAGTTATCGCGCTGCCAGGTATTGGCCGTTCAACCGCAGGGGCAATATTGAGCTTAGCGCTTGATAAACATCACCCGATATTAGACGGTAATGTCAAACGCGTATTAGCGCGCTGTTATAAAGTACAAGGCCATACTGGCCAAGCCATTTATGAAAAAACCTTATGGCCGATCACCGAGACGCTTACGCCTAAAAAAGGAGTAGCACAATTTAACCAAGCCATGATGGACTTAGGCGCCATGGTTTGCACACGATCTAAACCTAAATGTGATATTTGCCCGCTCCAAACAAGCTGCTTAGCGTATGCTAGCGACGAGCAAGCAAATTACCCACAAAAGAAACCGAAAAAAACCATCCCAGAAAAAAGCACCATTATGGTGATACCGCGAGTTAACCAGCAAGTGCTAATGGAAAAACGCCCACCTTCTGGTATTTGGGGCGGCTTATGGTGCTTCTTAGAGTTATCTGATAAGAGTCAGCTAGCGAATTTATTAACAAAACTGAACCTCGAACAAACTAACTCTTTTGCCTTAGATAAATTTCGCCATACCTTTAGCCACTTTCATCTCGACATTGAGGCTATTGTGGTGGATTGTGAAATGTTACCGGCAAAAGAAATTCGCGAAAATAGCACATTGCAGTGGTATAATTTAGCCACAGTCGCGTCAGTGGGCTTAGCTGCTTCTACGCAAAAATTAATTAAACAACTTGAGCAATTACCTGTTTAATTTATTTACCTATCCATCAATACAACAAGAGAGCTTATTATGAGTCGTACCGTTTTTTGCCAAAATTTACAAAAAGAAGCCGAAGGCCTTGGCTTTCAACTTTATCCGGGCGAAATAGGCAAACGTATTTTTGATAATATTTCCAAAGAAGCCTGGGGACTTTGGCAAAAAAAGCAAACGATGCTGATTAACGAAAATAAAATGAACATGATGAACCCTGATGATCGGGCATTTTTAGAATCGGCCATGGTAGCTTACCTTTTTGAAGGCAAAGAACCTGAAATTGAAGGTTATACCCCAGAAAAAAAATAAACTGACGATTTTTCGTCAACCAAACTTAAACGTCATCCCTTACTCAAATAAAATAAAAGCGCTTAAAAATAGAAAATTTCAGCGAAATTGCTCCATAAAAGCACAATCCGTTGAAAAAAACGGCAAACAAACATTTATTTAAAAAAAAGGGTTGACGGGGTAAACGAAAAACAGTTTAATACGCCCCGTCTTCAAGGCACAGCCAAGAAGACAATGTACAGGACAA
>JBFJQB010000212.1:0-4839 GCA_041616855.1 Cognaticolwellia sp.
GAAGCTATATAGGTATCTACATGACCGATCACTACGTACGTGAAAGCAAACGTGGCGGTGCTTGGATGAGCAGCTTCCGCAAGCAATATCGTATGAACGGTGAAGACGTTACACCTATTATTTACAATGTCTTAAACTACCCTCGTCCTATCGGTGATAAACCTACGCTATTAACTTTTGATCAAGCATCAACCTTATTCCATGAGTTTGGTCATGCAATTCAAGGCTTATTATCTGACGGTTTCTATCGCTCTCAAACCGGTACTGCATTGCCAAGAGATTACGTAGAATACCCTTCACAAGTGATGGAAAACTGGATGACAGAGCCGGAAGTATTAGCAAACTTTGCTAAGCACTACCAAACAGGTGAAGTGATCCCTCAAGCGCTAGTTGAGAAAATTCAAGCATCTGGTAAGTTTAATCAAGGCTTTGGTACTACAGAGTACTTAGCGGCTGCATTACTGGATATGAGCTGGCATTCATTGGAAACCGCTGAATTACAAGACGCCAATGACTTTGAGAAAAAGGTCTTAAAAGAAATTGGCTTGATTGAACAAATCGCGCCGAGATATAAAACAGGTTATTACTCACATATCTTTGCTGGTGGTTATTCGGCCGGTTACTACGGTTATATTTGGTCAAATATCTATGACGCTGATACGTGGCTAGCCTTTAAAGAGAATGGCATATTCGACCAGAAAACTGCAGAGCTATACCGTAAACATGTACTTGAAAGTGGCGGCACTGACGACCCAACAATTATGTATCGTCGTTTTAGAGGACAAGACCCAAAAGTTGAACCACTCTTGGAGCGTCGTGGCTTGATCAGCAAGTAAGCATTGATAGGGTAAGTGTGTTGTACTTATCTTAAGTACTGCGCTTATCCTAGGTAATAGTTAAGCTTAACTTTAAACTTAGGATAAAGTATTACCTTTTAATCGCATAAAAAAAGGGTCGCTAAATAGCGACCCTTTCTTATAACTTAATCTTTAAAAATTACTGAAGGTACATACTACCTTCGAAAAAAGCAAAAACAGTCTCAAAAGCACTTTCTTGATATTGCTTCAAGCCTGTGTCTCTAAAGTCAATATCAACTTGGCTGCGAGTTAACGCTTTTTTGATAAAACTGCCCGCTAAAATCTCTACTGGTAAATCTTTAATAAGTTGAATAGCCGCTTCCAATTTAAAGCCAACAGGACCGCCAGAGAACTTGCCTTTTAGCGCACGTCCTTTGATCACCACTTTATCCACTTTGTAATCTTCCATCAGCTTAGCAAAAGCAAACTGAAAAGCTTGAACTTGCTCAGCGTCACCGGCATCAACAAGACTAATTTTTTGTACGCGCGTTTTTGGTATGTCGTACAACCCATTTTCCCGCGACATGATACAAATAATTGCATCGTTACCTTTTAACTCAACACCACATATTCTCATAAATTAACCTCGTTACTATAATGTTCGTTATTATAAAATAGTTTTACTTAAGCTGCAGTGTTTTCATGCATTTAAAGTTAACCGCCCAACAACCGAGTAGTCGAGTAGATTAACTGCGACTATCTTTTGCCAAGGTAATGCCATGAAGCTTAGTAAATCCCATGTAATCGGCAACCGCATTGGGGTTGGCTTTATTTTGTTGGCAAACGCCACGTTGATATTGATAACTAAAAACATCAAACCAAAGATCTAATAAATCAGCATTGGTTTGCTCACCTGCTAACGACAAAATTTGCGCTGCCACCTCTGCTGTCGCTAATTCGGTATTATTAGCCGCTAAACGAATTTGATAACGTGAGCTCAGCTCTGCCGAATCTTCTGGTGTTTTCGGGGTAAATGAAACTACAGGTAAGTCTTGCAAATAAGGGCTGCGTCGAAACATTTTCTTAGCTTCACGCCAACTGCCATCAAGCATAATAAACAATGGCCTTTTACCTGTTGCTAGCGTTATTTTATTATCAAAAACTTCACGATTATCGCCAGCATAGGCTTTAGGAAAAACGATCATCGGCTGCCAGATAGGAGCATTTAATAAAGCAATAATCTCCGGATTAACTTCGATTCTAGACCAAAGAAATGCAAAGCTATCTGGGATCAAATCAGCAATCAACTTACCGGTGTTACTCGGTTTTAATACCTCAGTGTCGTACATCAACAACAGAAAACCAGCCTGAGAGCTTATTTTCGGCGCTAAGGCACAAATACAAAACTGCTTTGCTAAGCGACATAACTCACAGCGAATAACACGCTGGCCTCTCGACTTGTAAGTAGTGGTGCTTAAACTTTTACGATATTGATGAAGTTTTTGTACTGCGTGCATAAAGAATATATCAGGAGTATTTTAGGCCGCTACTTTAACGTGCACTTGCTATGTTGGCAATAAAAAAGCGCTATCCAACTAGGACCGCGCTTTATAGTATTGATTTAATTAACTAAAATAATTACGTTAGATTAAATCTCATGATGACTTTTAGTTGCCTTAACGGTAATGACATTATAACGAGCAAGCTCATCAATACTTTCTTGCAACTGCGCTTCTAATTCATCTATGGTTATGATGGATTGGCATAATGCCTCTGCACGTTTTTCTATCCCTGTAGCACGTGTTTCCATTTCATGCTCAATTAGCTCACCAAAGTTTTCCATTTTATTTTCAAACGCATCCATATCGCCGCCAGAAAAAATCATTTCTTGGCCAAGGGCGATCATTAAACTGCCTAGCGAGTTTTTAATCGTGCTTTCAACCGCAGACTCAATGCGTTGCTCAAAGTCATCGCCAAAAAAGTCTTTACCGGAAAAGCCCTCTTCGTCAATATAAAACTCTTTATGTTTACCAAACTCGGCATCAACTTCAGCGCGAATAGTGGTTAATTGGGTGGTTAACTCTGCACTGACATTGTTGCCTGCACCTAATAACTCATTAAATGCTAAATTTACGCCATCAATGGCCAAATCAATCGCATCTAACGCAATACTTTTCACCTCAGGCACCACATCACGAATACTGATTGAATATTCACTTAATAAAGACTGCTGGCTCGCGCTCAAATGAACTTCTTTATCGTTGATCACTAAGGTGTCATTGTTAGCAATGGTATATAACGGCGATTTATCTTTAGAGAAGGTTATTTCTTTAGCATCGATATTAATACCACCAGTTAAGTCGATTTCACATGACTCGGTAGAAAAAGAATTATCATGTGCATAACTTACAGAACTGGCAATAATTAATGCTGTTGCAAATAATGTTTTCATTTTTACTTTCCTTTTTAAATTAGCATAGATAGAGCGATAGTAAACTCCTGTAAAAGCTATTGTTTACAAAACTGATGCCAAAATAAAATATCCTTAAATATCAATAAATAAAAATCAAAACCTATTTAAAAGCGAAAATTATTAACTACGAATTAGTGAGATAAGTAAATATATGGTTAATTTAACAACTTAAAATGAGGGCCGATTAGAGATAGCTTATTCTTTGCATTTCAAAAAGACGTGAACGACAACGGGCAAATTCAAAAGTAAGTTGGGTGCCCTGATAAAGCTCAGCAATATCGACTTGTGCTGAAATTATTAAGCGAATGCCCCTATCGTAGAATTCATCAACAAGGGCAATAAAACGTCGAGCTTCGTCATCAAGGTCACGTAGTTGTCCCATAACGACCCCACTTCGTTGGTAACTATCTTCAACGCCGGAAAAAACGGCAGGAATTAATGCCCCGCTAAATTGTGGTACGTTACTAATCAGTACGGTGACATAATTATCAGCTAACTTGATATAATCTCTTTGACTTCTTGGTGCAGAACAAAGTGCCATAAACTCAAACCAAATGACATTATCACTACATACCAAATAGTTAATCTCTCGGCCGTGAATACAAATGCAGCCATTGTAGCGAATATTGCCAGTAGCTAACTCGGTAAAGTGTTGCAGTAAAAAGTGACTTTCGCTTTGCCCATTAATGCTATAGTCTCGATATTTTTGCCCAGTAGTATCTCCGGCTAACAAGCGATGATCTGCTGGGCCATCAATGGATAGCACTTGGCAATATTGATGAATAATAGCAATTGTCGGTAAAAATCTTTCCCGTTGTAAGCCATTTTTGTATAGCTGTTCCGGTCGACAGTTTGATGTGGCGACTAAGGTAATACCGTTTGATAGCATGGCATTGAGCAAACCTGCTAAAAGCATGGCATCGCCAATATCATTAACAAAAAACTCATCGAAACACAATAAATCGACTTCTGAGGCCCAAATTTTGGCTATCAAGTCTAACGGATTATCTTTACCACTAAAATCATGTAACATTTGATGCACACGTTCCATAAAATGATGAAAATGTATGCGTCTTTTACGCGTTAAATCTAGTTGCTGATAAAACAAATCCATCAACATAGTTTTTCCGCGACCAACGCGACCATGAAAATAAATTCCCTGAATCGCTTCGGGGTTGATGAAGAGTTTTTTTATCGTGCAAAATAATGGAAGTTGAGATTTTTTGAGGGTAAGTGTTTGTGAAAGTTTGTCTAAAGCTATGGCAGCTTTGTATTGCTCAATATCTAGCTTTAGTCGATTGTGCTCAACAAGCTGGTTATACCGCTCAATTACAGACATAAAGTTTTCTTATAGACACAAAAAAGGGCAGACTAATGTCTCCCCTTTTTCAACACTTTTAATATTTTAGCTAGTATAACCAGCTAAGTAATATTAATTAAAGTGCTACGATGTTCTCAGCTTGAGGACCTTTTTGACCTTGAGTAACAGTAAACTGTACTTTTTGGCCTTCAGCAAGAGTTTTAAAACCGTCGCCAGAGATTGCAGAGAAATGTGCGAAAACGTCTGGA
>JBFJQB010000213.1:0-4799 GCA_041616855.1 Cognaticolwellia sp.
ACAGTAACAGAGCACCTGACAAACTGATCGACTAACGTCCAGTTCACCACGGTATTTTCCAGTAATTTACTGTTCGGAATTAATAAATGAACACCATCTACTCTTTTTATTCGAGTTGAGCGAGTGTTAATTTCTTCAACTAGTCCTTTGGTGTCTTCAACTTCTAAAAAATCACCAATACGAATAGGGCGCTCCCACATTAATATCCAACCACTGATAAAGTTATTAATGATATTTTGTGCACCAAAACCAAAGCCAATGGCAATGGCACCAGACAAAAAAGCAAATGCGGCAATTGGCACATTCATAAAGTCTAATATGCTGATAATGATAATGGTTATCGACAATACATAAACAATTCTTTGTATTAAGTGGATAACATTAGGATCGGTTTTTTTAGTCGTTAAGCGGTTGCTAATAAACTGCGTTAACCACTTAGTAAGTAATAAACCGATAAAAATTAGCAGTGGAATAAACAGTATATCGCCTAAGGTGATAGGCTGCTCTGACACCGTAATAACATTATAAGAAAGAATTTCTTTTAATTGTTCAACTGCCAAATTAAAACTTAAAATCATACTAAAGCCCTGATAATATTAGTGTTATGAATTGATGAATACTTTGGAAGGGTCAACAAGGAACCTTTCTCCAATCGCTTCACGACCAAATAACATCAGATAACTCATGTCAGAGCGATCGGTTAAGGTGATTTCAATATTCCAAAGCTCACTGCCTAGTTGTACCGGCGTCGAAATAACATAGCGTTGCTCTGATTTACCATTTGAAGATTTCACTCGTCTAATGTCATGAAGTGGCGCTTCACAGCTGATCATGTGCTCAACATTATGCACTTCAGGGTGTAAATCAAACTTCACCATTACCTTGCCTTTTTTGGTGACTTTTGTGATGTTATCAACATGAAGTGATGATGTTTTAGCACCGGTATCGACCCTTACTTGTAAATCTGCAATGGCTAAATCAGGTAGCGCAATAGATTCCAAACGGCCAATAATTGCTTTTTCTTTTGTGGTCATATTACGTTACCTCTGTTTAAACGTTGTTTTCTGGTAGCAAATTATCTTGTGCACTTTCTATTTGCATCACAATGTGGCTATCATCTTCTTCAAAGTAGGCAACATGGAACATCGCTTCACCTTCTTGTACAAGTGGAATGTTTTGTTGGCCAATTAATATACCGGATCTAATGGCGATAACTTCATCAATAACATCCCCATAAGGGCTGCCAATATCAGCTAAGATGTCTCCTTTTTTAACACTATCCCCTAACTTAACACGATGATTAACAATGCCACTGGCATTTGCGCGCAACCATTGACTGCTGTTAGCAACAAACGGTGCTACCACTTTTTTCCGGGTCGATGATTTACGCACCATGCCTAAATGCTTTAACACGTTGGTAATGCCGCGCATACCGGCAAGTATTGAAAAATCATCAAAACGTAACGCTTCACCGGCTTCATAAAGCAATACTTTAGTTTTATGTTTTACCGCGGCTTCGCGCAATGAGCCATCAATAATATTTGAATTAAGCACCACAGGCACACCAAATACTAAGGCTAATTCCTTTGTCTCTTCATTGGATAAATCAGCACGAATTTGTGGAAAGTTCGAGCGATGAATCGCACCGGTGTGTAAGTCAATACCGTAATCACAATGTTTCACGATTTCATTAAGAAAAATGTGCGCAACACGCCCAGCTAGCGAGCCTTTTGACGAGCCAGGAAAACAGCGGTTCAGATCGCGTCTATCAGGCATATATCGACTTTGGTTAACCACGCCGTAAACATTTACCATAGGCACCGCAATGAGTGTTCCTCTGATCAGCTTAAAGTTTTTTTGGCTAATTAAACGTCTGATTATTTCTATACCGTTAAGCTCATCGCCATGCACCGCCGCACTAATAAAGATTGTTGGGCCTGGCTTTTTAGCGCGAATAATATGCACTGGCAGTGAAACATTCGCATCGGTATAAAGCTTAGCTACTGGCAACTCAATTTTACGTTGTTCACCTGGCAATATGTCAAACTCGCCTATACGTAATACATCCATCATTTTTACCTTATTTATCCACGGCCACGGGTTTTAGTATTATTAGGCTTCGCATTCTTTTCTAAAAATTCAAAAATTATGCCAGCAACATTTTTACCGGTTGCTTTTTCAATGCCTTCTAGACCCGGAGACGAGTTTACTTCCATTACCATAGGACCATTTTGTGAACGCAGTAAATCTACACCACACATATTCAAGCCCATCGCTTTTGCTGCTTTAATGGCAGTTTCACGTTCTTCTTTGGATAATTTAACGACTTCAGCAGAGCCGCCGCGGTGTAAGTTAGAGCGAAATTCACCTTCAGCGCCTTGACGCTTCATAGCTGCAACCACTTTACCGCCAACGACTAAACAACGAATATCTGCACCACCGGCTTCTTTAACAAATTCTTGTACTAAAATGTTCGCTTTTAAACCCATGAATGCTTCAATAATCGCTTCTGCGGCTTTTGCGGTATCAGCTAATACAACACCAATACCTTGAGTACCTTCTAACAGTTTAATCACCACCGGCGCGCCGCCAACGTTTTTGATTAAATCTTTCGCGTTATCGGGTTTATTTGCAAAACCAGTACGCGGTAAACCAATGCCTTTGCGAGAAAGTAATTGTAAAGAGCGTAATTTATCGCGAGAACGACTAATGGCGACAGATTCATTAATACTAAATGTGCCCATCATTTCAAATTGCCTCGCCACCGCTGTGCCGTAGAAAGTAACAGAGGCGCCAATACGCGGGATAATAGCATCGTATTTTGGTAGTTCTTTACCATGGTAACGTACAGTTGAACGGCTACTGGTGATATCCATATAACAATGGAGTGTATCTATAACATCAACTTCATGTCCCATAGCTTCGCCTGCTTCTTTTAAGCGTCTTGTCGAATAGAGATTTTTATTTCTTGATAAAATTGCAACTTTCATAAGGTAACCTTGTTTTTTTCACTTTTAAAAATAAAGTGATGTAAATTTATAACTCAAGTGTATAGTTAAGTCTAAAAATGATAAAACGCAATATTTTGACCGGTTTAATCAAAATATTTGATTAGAGATGGAATTATGAAATTCGAACTATTAACCACATTTTTGGAAGTGAGCCGAACGCTGCATTTTAGAATAGCGTCTGAAAACCTTTTTATTACTCAATCGGCGGTGAGTGCAAGAATAAAATTATTAGAAGACGATTTAGGTGTATTGTTGTTTGATCGCACTCATAAACACTTAAAGTTGACGATGGAAGGGCACCGACTGATCAAGCACGCGAATGAGCTACTTTTTATGTGGCAAAAAACCAAGCATGACGTTGGCTTAGCAGAGCATAACGCACAACAGCTCGCTATTGGCTCGATGAATTCTATCTGGGATATTGTCTTACAAGGATGGTTGCAAAAAATTCATCGTAATTTAGATAGTATTAGTTTGTTTACTAGCACTTATTCACCGGTAGAGTTGAGGAAAAATGTCATTAACCGCACGGTCGATATCGCGTTCTTATTTGAACCGCCGTTCGTTGAAGATCTAGTGACAGAAAAGGTAGCGACCGTGCCGTTGCACTTAGTCACTACTGAAGTTGATCACATTGAAGAATTGCAGTTAGATAATTACATTATGGTGGATTATGGCGAGTCGGTGAACACGCTTCATATGCGAGAGTTCCAAGATGCGCCACCGGCTAAACATTTTATGAGCCAACCTCGTATCGCATTAAATTATATTTTACAAGCGGGTGGCAGTGCGCACTTGCCTCGGCAGATGACTTTTGAGCATGTCGAAGCGCAAAACTTGTTTGTGGTTGAAAATGCGCCGGTATATCACCGAGAAATCTTTGCGGTCTATTTGGCAAAAAGTCAAAAAACTGAAGTTATTCAGCAAGCGATCAGTTTATTTCCGTATTTAGCTATTTAACTTTTTAACTATAGTTTTAAGGTTTCAAGGGCGTAGGAAAACTAAATTATGTGTTGTTTTTAGCTTTAAGTGCCAGTAGAACTAGCTTTAACTTTGGCGTAAGTGCCAACAATAATGCAAAAAGCTTGTCTGTTAATTTGTTAATCAAAAAATTATCTTAAGCGCTTTATCTTGAACATAAACTGATAAATCATGTTAAGCTCAGAGTATTAGTTCAAAATTGATTTTATTAAAAGGCTTTATTGAGAGTTTAATGAAAAAACCTAATTTACCCGTCGATGAGCATGCACGGCTTGAAACCCTGCAATTGCTTAATATTCTTGATACTCAACCCGAAGAAAGGTTTGATCGATTAACCCGAGTGGCAAAAAGAATGTTTGATGTGCCAATCGCACTGGTGAGTTTAGTTGATGAAAGTCGTCAATGGTTTAAGTCTTGTATTGGTTTGCCGGTTCGAGAAACCCCACGAGATATCTCCTTTTGTGGTCACGCCATTTTGGGCAGTAAAATTTTTATCGTTTCAGACACCTTAGAAGATCAACGTTTTGCAGATAATCCTTTAGTGACTGAAGAGCCTAAAATTCGTTTTTATGCTGGTTGTCCGTTAGAGGCGCCCAATGGCAGTAAATTAGGTACTTTGTGTATTATCGATACTAAGCCAAGGCACTTCGATGATAACGATATGTTGGATTTGGCTGATATTGCAGCAACGGTAGAAAAGGAATTATCAACCCTACAAATGGCGACCATGGATGAGTTAACTAATATCAGTAATCGTCGCGGATTTATGATGTTAGCTGAGCGAAGTATCAAGGTCGCTACCCGACA
>JBFJQB010000214.1:0-4770 GCA_041616855.1 Cognaticolwellia sp.
ACATGCAGCTTGGCTAACTCATTTTCAGTAAAGTCGGCTAATTGATAGCCTTGCCCTTGCAGGCTTTGGGTTAATGTTGCTCGTTCGTCAACGTCGCCTCCTAAACGCACACCGACAAAAATATTAGCGCATTGTGTTTGTGGTGAAATTGCAGGTGTATCAGCATAGCGATAATTAAATTCTGTGATCACTCGACCGGCCAGCGCTTGGCAAAAGCGTCTAAAACTGCCTTTTTCTTCCGGAATTTTCACCGCGAATACAGCTTCTTTTTGCTCGCCTAATTCACAGCGCTCAGAGATGTAGCGTAAGGTATGAAAATTCATATTAGCGCCAGAGAGAATAGCCACTAAAGATTTTTGACCTTGATTGCTTTGGCAATACTTTTGTAACCCTGCCAACGATAACGCGCCAGCGGGTTCTGAAATCACTCGCGTTTGCTCAAAAATATCTTTTATCGAGGCGCAAATTTCATCGCTCGAGACGGTGATCACATCATCACAATAATGTTGAATTAAGTCAAAAGTGTGTTCGCCAATTCGCTTGACCGCGACGCCATCGGCAAAGAGACCAACTTGCGCTAAATCAACCGGTTTACCCGCCGCAAAAGCCGCTTTTAAACACGCAGAGTCTTCCGCTTCGACGCCGATAACTTTAATATTAGGTTTTAATTGTTTTAGATAAACCGCCATACCGGCTAACAAGCCGCCGCCGCCAACCGGAATAAACACCACGTCGGTGTGTGGATGCTGCTGCAGTAACTCTTTTGCGACAGTACCTTGACCAGCAATCACATCAACGTCATCAAACGGGTGGATCACGGTTTTATTTTCTGCTTTGGCATACGCCATTGAAGCTTGTTGCGCCTCATTAAAGCTTTTACCCACTAAGCGCACTTCCGCGCCATAACGCCTGACATTATCGACCTTGATATCTGGTGTGGTAATGGGCATCACTATAGTCGCTTTAATGCCTAATTTATGTGCCGCTAATGCTAAGCCTTGTGCGTGATTTCCGGCAGAAGCCGCAATGACGCCATGTAAACATTGCTGCTCAGACAAGTTAACTAATTTGTTATAAGCACCACGTAATTTAAACGAGTGCACGGGTTGTTGGTCTTCGCGTTTTAGAAAAATTTGATGACCTAAACGCGATGACAACTTAGTTAAAGGCGTTAACGCCGTTTCAATGGCAACATCATAAACCGGTGCTAGCAATATTTTGCGTAAATAGTCGAGTCCCTGCCCTTGCATTGCTTGTTTTTGGGCTAATATGGCTTGTTCAGTATCAGTCATTGTTCGCACCATTGAAATTACTATCCAGTAATTCACGGTTGCGCACCGCGCCTTTATCGGCACTGGTGGCCAGCATAGCGTAATTTTTCAAGGCGTAGCTAATCGGACGGACACGCGCAACTGCTTTCCAGGCATTTTTGCCTTTCGCATTCATGGCGATACGACGTTGGGTTAATTCCTCAGCACTGAGTTCTAGGTCAATAGTACGATTTGGAATATCGATATGAATAATATCACCTTGCTCGACTAAGGCGATATTGCCACCACTCGCAGCTTCTGGAGATACATGGCCAATAGATAAGCCAGACGTACCACCAGAGAATCGGCCATCTGTTAACAGTGCACACGCCTTACCTAAGCCCATTGATTTCAAGTACGTGGTTGGATAAAGCATTTCTTGCATACCCGGACCACCTTTAGGGCCTTCATAACGAATAATCACCACTTCGCCTGCGACGACCTTACCGGCTAAAATACCGGCAACGGCGTCATCTTGGCTTTCAAAGACGTGCGCTGGACCTGTGAAGACTAAATTATCATCACTAACGCCTGCGGTTTTTACTACACAGCCGTCAAGCGCAATATTACCTGAAAGTACCGCTAAACCGCCTTCGGTTGAAAAAGCATGGTCAATGCTACGAATACAGCCATTAGTTCGGTCATCGTCTAGGCTATCCCAGCGACAATCTTGACTAAACGCTTTGGTAGTACGGATACCAGCAGGACCTGCGCGATAGAATTTTTTAACGTCTTCATCATCAGTCACTTTAATATCATATTGCGCGATAACGTCAGCGAGCGTTGTACCTAGTACATTAGGAACATCAGTCTTTAGTAAGTTAGCACGCGCTAACTCACCTAAAATCGCAATCACACCACCAGCGCGATGAACATCTTCCATATGATAAAGCGGGGTTGACGGCGCGACTTTACATAATTGCGGCACAATGCGAGATAATTTATCCATGTCTGCCATGGTGTAATCAATTTCGGCTTCTTGAGCGGTCGCTAATAAATGCAAGATGGTATTGGTAGAGCCGCCCATCGCAATATCTAAACACATGGCGTTTGAAAAAGCGTCTTTGTTAGCAATGTTGCGTGGCAGGGCTGACTCGTCATTATCTTGATAATAACGTTTGGTTAGTTCAACAATTTGTGCGCCTGCTTTTAAAAATAATTGTTCGCGATCTGCATGGGTGGCCAACATTGAGCCGTTACCTGGCAGGGCCAAACCTAAAGCTTCTGCTAAACAATTCATGGAGTTAGCTGTAAACATACCAGAGCATGAACCACAGGTTGGGCAAGCAGAGCGTTCGACTTGATCTGATTGTTCATCAGATACTTTGGGGTCAGCGCCTTGGATCATCGCGTCCACAAGATCCAACTTAATAAGTTGGTCGGAAAGTTTAGTTTTTCCGGCCTCCATAGGGCCACCAGATACAAAAATGACCGGAATATTCAAGCGCATAGCGGCCATCAACATACCTGGGGTAATTTTATCGCAATTGGAAATACAGACCATGGCATCAGCACAATGGGCGTTGACCATGTACTCAACTGAGTCGGCAATTAAATCGCGTGAAGGCAAGCTATAAAGCATGCCGCTATGACCCATAGCAATACCATCATCCACCGCAATAGTATTGAATTCTTTTGCTACGCCGCCGGCCTTTTCAATAGCGCCTGCGACCAATTGCCCCATATCTTTTAAATGCACATGGCCGGGCACAAATTGTGTAAAGGAGTTAACCACCGCGATAATAGGCTTACCAAAATCACCATCTGTCATGCCTGTTGCACGCCAGAGCGCGCGAGCGCCAGCCATATTGCGACCTTGGGTAGAAGTAGCTGAGCGTAATTTTGGCATGATCTTAGTCCCTATATGTATTTAGCTAACAATAGCGCGATAAATTATTTTAAAAACTCACTGAGCAATGAGCTTTTGAAATAATGGGTAGTTACAGGTTTATAAGCTGTTTATCAGTAGACAAACTTTGCTTGTTAACTTGAGTAAACGTGGCTTTAAACAATTTAACTAAAGCCCCCTGACATAGACTTGTCTGGGGGCGAATTCAGCGAGCACTGAATATTTACGTCATTGACATTGTTTGAAATGAAAGATTATTCAACGTTGTCGAGCCAACCTTCTGGTACTTCGGTAGTACCGTCGAAAATACCAAAAAAGGCTTCTTGCAGTGCTTTAGTAATCGGTCCACGAGAACCATCGCCGACCGGCATCCCATCAACAGATTTCACCGGCACTATTTCAGTTGCGGTGCCACACATAAAGAATTCATCGGTAAGATATAAAGACTCACGAGAAATAGACTCTTCGCGTACTTCGTAACCTAATTGTTTAGCAAGGAAAAATACCGTATCACGAGTCAACCCTTGTAAGATTGAAGCGGTACCTGGTGGTGTGTAAATCACCCCTTTGCGGATTAAAAATAAATTTTGTCCCGCACCTTCACTGACCATATTATTAATGTCTAACGCCACACCTTCTGCGTAGCCATGTCGCGCTGCTTCGGTAGAAATTAATTGTGAAGAAAGATAATTACCACCGGCTTTTGCCGCCGTTGGCATAGTATTAGGTGCCAGTCTATTCCAGCTCGATACCCCAACATCAACGCCATTTTCAACGGCATCGGCCCCTAAATAAGCTTCCCAACTAAAGGCCGCAATCATTACATCGGCTTTTGCATCAATGGGGGGACGCAGGCCCATACCAATATCACCTAAAAAGGCTAGCGGGCGTAAATAGGCTGATTTTAAGTTGTTTTTTACCACCGCGTCTTTACAGGCCTGAACGACTTCTGCTTGAGTAAAAGGAATGTTCATGCGGTATATTTTTGCCGAATCAAACAAGCGCTTAATGTGCTCTTCTAAACGGAAAATACAGGTACCTTTGTGCGTGTTATAAGCACGAATACCTTCAAAAACAGATGAACCGTAATGTAGAGCATGACTCATTACATGGACCGTAGCGTTTTGCCACGGCATGAGTTCCCCATTAAACCAAATTAGTTCTGCGTTAACTTTAGCCATTTTATATTCCTAAATTTCATTTTGTTTCAATCAGATAACACTGAACTAAACAGCGATGTCTGATTTATTTTTTATTACTTGTTGCGGTATTTTTTAACCCAGCATTATGCGATACATTGCTGTGATGCGCTATTGTCTACTTTGACCTCTTTGATGTCGATCAGTTTATTAATTTGATCGACCAAAAGTTCAATAGGGCGCTCACTTCTGACCAGCAATTCAATGGTACCAATGTTGGTGCCCGTATTGACTCGGGCATTGATGCCACTGATTAAAAAACCGCGGTAGCGAGTGACTTGTAAAATACGTTCAAGCACCACTTGTTTATCATCCGCTTTGATCAGTAATTGATAGTTATTCATTTAGCGGTTCTCCATCATTTTATCATTCGCAGTATTTGGCGGCACTAGCGGCCAGACATTGTCTAGTG
>JBFJQB010000215.1:0-4763 GCA_041616855.1 Cognaticolwellia sp.
GGTGCAATTCACACTTGATGATTGGATGTATCAAATGGATGAATACCGAATTTTCAATCGCACCAACATGAAAAAGCTTGGTGTCACGTTAGCGGAAATCACCTTATTTTTTGATAAACAATTACCGGTGAAAACTTGTCGGTAATCTGCATTGATAAGTGGTTAGCCGTTAGTTTTATCTAGCGATGAATAACCTTGAATTTAACGTTTTAATTGCTGTGTGTCCTTTGCCCCTAATATTGAATACATTCTGTTTAGGGGCTTTTTTTTGATCCCTCTCTTTTGTGGCAACGTATAACCTTACATGTACTTGTTAGCATTAATGGTTGTTTAAGCTTATGGACACAATTAATTTACCTATTTTTCCACTGCCGGTATTTTTGCTACCTCAAGGGCTAACTCGTCTGCGTATTTTCGAGCCACGTTACTTGAAAATGGTTGCTGTAGCGATGAAAAAGCATGGCTTTGTTATCTTAGCGCATGATAGGCAAAGCATTATTAACCCGAAAGTAACCGGTAGTTGGGTCGAGATTATTAACTTTGATCAGGGCGAAGATGGCCTACTCGTGATTGATGTTCGCTGTAAGTGCTTAGTTGAGATTAAGTCGATGACCAATGATACAGATAATCTTCATCATGGTGATGTCATCACTAAAGCCCATTGGCCTGAAATTGGTTTAGACAAAACCACGAATAAACTGGCAAAGTCTTTGAGTAAGCTTTTTCAAGAAAATGCGGAGTTAAATACTTTATATCCGACGCCAGATTTCCAGCAAGGTAGTTGGGTTGTTGCACGTTGGTTAGAGCTATTACCTGTTCAGCTTGAAGAGAAAAACCTATTCGTCGAACAAGACTCATTTGTTAAGGCGGAACAATTTCTACAACGTATTCTTTTGCCAGAAGAATAAATTGAATCCTAAAGTGATCTGCTGATATCGCTCAAGCGTATAGGGTGTAACAATTAAATAACGGGTAAGTATTATGCCGCCTGTGCATTCAGGGTTGCCAAGTCGTCAAACAGCTGCTACATCTAGTAGCATGACTAATGAAATTGATCATCCCCAACTTTGTCAATGGCTTAAATCAATAGCCCTTGAGAGAGACAAACAAGCATTTACTGGAGTGTTTAAATTTTTTGCGCCGAAAATTCAACGTATTGCCCAAAGTAAACTCAGCAGCGAAGCGCTGGCTGCAGAAGTGCTGCAAGATACTATGAGTAAGGTTTGGCGCAAGGCGCATTTATTTGATGATAGTAAAGGCGCAGCCACCACATGGGTTTATACAATAATGCGTAATGTTACTTTTGATCTATTACGCAAAATAAAAGCGAATAAAGAAGATACTTTGAGCGATGATATTTGGCCGCTTACACAAGCGTTGAATACTGAAGATGAAGCTTTTAGTGACCACATTGAAAATCGAAATTTACAGGGAGTCATAGACACGCTGCCTGAAAATCAACAGCAGGTAGTTAAAGGCTTTTATTTTATGGAAATGTCACAAGAACAACTTGCTTTACACCTTAACTTACCGCTTGGCACAGTAAAATCTCGACTTCGGCTTGCCTTAGGCAAACTCAAGTTGAAGTTAGGAGAACACGATGATTAAACACCACCCGAAATTTGAGTTGTTACAAAGTTTTGTCGAGGGTGACTTACCGGCTTCACTTGCTGCCGGTATAGCGATTCATGCTGATATGTGTTCATTGTGTCAAAGGCAAATAAATCAACTGACAGAGCAAGTTGCTGAGGCAAGTTTTGAGCAAAATTTTCTCCATAAATTTGTGGTTGATAACGATGAAGATCTAGCCGAAATTGCTGAGTTAGATTTTGATGAAATAATTGAAAAAATTACGGCCAATGATGAGCTTGAATCGAAGCACGAACTGCGTGATGAACGTGCCATTGACTTCAAAGGTATGCAATATGTTTTACCAAAAACATTGCGTAATATGGCGCTAGGCAAAACAGCTCAAATAGGTAAACTGTCGCGCGCCCGAGTGTTATTAGACGAAGGTGAAATTCACACTAATTTATTACATATTGGGCCGGGTGGAGCCATCCCACAGCACACCCATAAGGGATTCGAGCTAACATTGTTATTAGCGGGCACTTTTGCTGATGAGCAAGGTGAATATGTCGAAGGCGATTTTATTATGCTAGATAAACGTCATCAGCATCAGCCAGCTACAGAGCATGGTTGTCTTTGCTATACTGTTGCTAATGATGCTCTACATTTTACCCAAGGTATTAATAAATTACTTAACCCCATTGGATCTTTCATTTATTAATTGAGGTGGTTATGGATAAACAGTTCAAAAAAGAAGACATTATTATTGGCATTAGTGCTTGTCTGATCGGAGAAAAGGTACGATTTGATGCCAGTAATAAACCTTCCAACTTCTGTATTAATGAGTTAGGACAGCATGTTACTTTTAAAGCCTACTGCCCTGAAGTTGCAGTAGGTTTACCTATACCTAGACCAACGATTCGCCTTATAAAAGACCAAGATATGATCAAAGTATCACGTCCAGATGGCTCTGGTGATGTCACAAGTGCTATTAAAGCGTATGGTAAAAAAATTGCAGCACTGTCTGCAAATCTTACTGGTTATGTTTTCTGTGCCAAAAGCCCAACGTGTGGCATGGAGCGCGTTAAAGTTTATTCACCCACTGGTGACCCTCTTCAAGCTCAAGGTATAGGTGTATTTTCTCGTGAAATCATGAAAGCTAATCCTCTACTACCTTGTGAAGAAAATGGCCGCCTGAATGACCCTATCATCAGAGAAAATTTTGTTGCACGTGTATATGCATACCGCCATTGGCAAGCGTTGGTTGAATCCGGCCTTAGCAAGCATAAGTTGACTAACTTTCATGCCCAATATAAGTATACCGTGATGAGTCATGACCTCGTGGCTTATAAACAATTAGGGCGTTTATTGGCTCGTGCTGACATTGACCTTGAAGATCAGGCAGAGCAATATATTGCTGGTTTGATGGCTGCATTAACGCGAAAAGCCACCCGTAAAAATCATACGAATACGCTCTCACATATTCAAGGTTACTTTTCTAAGCACCTAAATAAAGAGCAACGAAAAGAACTATCTGCACAAGTTGAATCGTACCGTAATGGGATAGTGCCATTAATGGTGCCACTGACGTTGATCAATCATTATTTATTAGCGCATCCTAATGATTATTTAGCACAACAGGCGTACTTAAACCCTTACCCGGAATCGTTAAAGCTAAGATATGGATATTAACCCGAGTGATGTTTTAATACATCCTTAATCATTAAGGAATGCCCTTGTTACTTTGGTTTCGCAGCGATATTCGCATACACGATAATGCAGCTTTAGATTATTTTCTCAAACAAAAAAGCGCTGAAACAACAGGCCAAGCGATTTTTTTTGTTAGCGAAAAACAATGGCGTGCGCACGATTGGTCGGCAATAAAAATAGACTTTATCAAGCGTCATGTTAATGCGTTGGCTGAACAATTGTTGTCGTTCAATATTGTTTTACGCTTTGTGCATTGTGACGATTTTTCCGAGCAAGTTTCCTACCTACAACAATACTGTCAGCAACATAATGTTAGCGAAGTGGTTGCTAATCATGAAATCGAATTTAATGAACGTCAACGTGACAGGCTTTGCCTGAAGCAGGGTATACCCCTGCGGATGTTTGAAAGCGATGTGATTGTAGCAAAAGGTAAAGTACTCAACAAAAGTGCTGAAATGTATAAGGTATTTACACCTTTTAAACGCGCTTGGTTATCTTATGTACGTCAGCACGGTTTTGACTACCTTGGCAAACCTAACCCGACAGCTTCAACAACGCAGTTTGCATCGAACGACTTTAAATTACCTGAACCCTTAATATGCTCTGGTGAATCTTCAGCTTGGCCTTTAGCTGCAGAAGTTGAGCAAGACACCATTCCCGATTTTTACCAAAATAAAGTGGCATACTATGGTGAGGAACGTGATTTTCCTGCCATTAAAGCCACCTCAGGCTTATCACCATATTTAGCTATTGGTGCTATTAGTCCTCGGTATTTACTGTTTTTATTTATCCAACGTTTTCCTGATATTTTACTGGCATCAGATAGCCCAGAATTTACTTGGCTAAATGAATTGATATGGCGTGAGTTTTATCGAAATTTGATTTTTCATCATTCGTGGTTATCTAAACATCAGTGCTTTAAAGCGAAATATCGTGGTGTTGTTTGGCCTAATAACCCTGAGCACTTTAAGGCATGGTGCGAAGGAAAAACCGGTTACCCCCTAGTTGATGCAGCCATGCGACAGCTTAATCAAACGGGATGGATGCATAATCGGCTACGTATGGTGGTGGCGAGTTTTTTAACGAAGCACTTATTGATTGATTGGCGCTGGGGAGAAAAATATTTTATGCAGCAGCTGATTGACGGTGATCTTGCCGCTAATAACGGTGGTTGGCAGTGGGCTGCGAGTACCGGTTGTGATGCTCAGCCTTATTTTCGGGTCTTTAACCCAATCAGGCAAAGTGAAAGATTTGATCCCCAAGGCGAGTTTATTCGTAAATACATCCCAGAGCTAGCGCAATTGCCCGATAAAGCTATTCATTTTCCTCATCAATATATCGCTAAGGAAAAGTTAACAATTTATTGGCCTGCAATTGTTGAACATAAACAAGCGAGGTTATTGGCGCTAGAGTTTTATCGCTAGCTATTTGATGAATAAGGTTAGCGTAATCGTATGAGCCGAACTAAAGAGTGTATATGTTAA
>JBFJQB010000216.1:0-4742 GCA_041616855.1 Cognaticolwellia sp.
CACCGCCTCCCCCGACTCCTGGCAATGATGACATTTGGATAAATGAAATTCATTATGATAATAACTCAAGCGATAGTAATGAGTCGATTGAGTTAGCGGGCACTGCAGGTGTTAACCTTAACGGTTGGAGTCTTGTAGCCTATAACGGTACTAATGGCAGTAGTTATAAAACCATCAACCTTAGTGGCATAATATCCAATCAAAGCAATGGATTAGGAACGATTAACTTTGCTTTTTCGGGTTTACAAAATGGCAGCCCTGATGGTATCGCTCTTATCGATAACAACAACCAAGTGGTACAATTTCTCAGTTATGAAGGCAGTCTAACCGCAACAGACGGCCCAGCAAATGGCATGCAATCAACGGATATCGGTGTTGCTGAAACCTCAAGTACACCCGTCGGTTATTCATTGCAACTTTCAGGCACTGGCACTCAATATAGCGATTTTACTTGGCAGAGCGCAGCAGCAAGTACCCCTGATAACCTGAATAACAATCAAACATTTGCCGGTAGCGCACAACAAAGTGTATTTTCTAATAACACGGTCACCCCTATCCCTGATAACGACAGTATCATCAGTACAATTGATGTTCAGCGCTCTGGAAACGCCGAAAGCGTTAATATCTCGGTTGATATCAGCCATACTTATCGCGGTGACATTAGTTTATCGTTAACTGCACCCGATGGCAGTTCTTACCCGTTAAAATCGTTTTCCGGTAATGATAGTGCCGATGATGTCATCGCCACCTACACGGTTAATGTTTCAGGGTTGGCGCACGGTCAATGGCAATTGTCGGTAACCGATAATTATAAACAAGACATTGGCAACTTAAACCAATGGAGTTTAACTTTCTAGCGAATTGTCAGTTTTATCGTTAATCGCCTTCTAACTCAGTATCAGAGTTAGAAGGCGTTCTTACTGTCAACTAGCACGGCACTTAGCTATGCAAACGAGCCAAACCACATCCAAACCAAAGCAAAGCAAAGCAAAGCAAAGCAAAGCAAATCAAGTGTTATTCGCCTTTTATGTTGCTTTATCCTTTCAACCGCCACACTTTCATAAGCTAATTGCTATCATGGCATTGGTAAAGAGCATTACAATTTTTAATCGCATATAACACCAATTCCTCGTGGCCTATACGTCGCTGCATATCGATAAAAAACTGCTCCGCTACTTTACTTATAACCCATTGAAACTTTATAGTGACTTGTTTTTACTATACCTTAAAAATTAACAACACCTCTATTGATTTAACTTAAGGACGATTAAATGGAGCTAAAAATTATTCCTATGGTTCAAGTGCTGATTGCCATAGCACTAATGACCTTATTGCAAAACTTTTTCCCCGCGCTTAACTATAGCGTTGTGTTCAGCTCAACCTTAGTCTCATTGTTGATGCTTATTGCGCTATTAATAGGAGCTTTTGCTATTTATAGCTTTAACGCTCACCAAACCACGGTTAACCCTTCGAAACCAGAAACATCGTCAAAAATCGTCAATAGTGGTATTTATCAGTATTCTCGTAATCCAATGTATTTAGCGATGCTGTTGGCTTTACTTGCTTACGCTTGTTATCTTGAAAACCCTTTAACCTTCAGTGTTTGCGTGCTTTTTGTCTGGTATATTGAAAAATATCAAATTAGACCGGAGGAGCGCATATTAACCTCGCGGTTCGGCACTGATTACCGTGATTATAAAGCCAGTGTCCGTCGTTGGTTATAATAAATTTTCAGATAAAAAAGCACTAAACAGCACAAGGCTGTTAGTGCTTTTTATTAATTGATAATTTCTGGTGGTTTACGCACGTAAGGTTTAATGCCTTAAAAATTACGCTTTCTTTAAATAAGCGGCAACTAACACAATACGAGTGCCGTTCACTTTACCTTCGATATGCTCTGGATTATCGGTCAAGCTAATACCGCGTACCATAGTGCCCTGTTTAGCGGTAAAGTTAGCGCCTTTAACTTTTAAATCTTTAATTAAGGTGACGTTGTCACCGTCTTGTAATTCTGCACCATTACTATCACGAGTTGGCCCTTCACGTTCAGCGGCAGCAATGCCTTGCTCTGCCCATGTTTTGACCTCATCTTCGAGATAAATCATATCGAGCGCATCTTGTGCCCAGCTTTCAGCAGATAATTTATGCAGCATGCGATAAGCCATCACTTGTACGGCAGGCTCTTGATTCCACATTGCGTCTGTTAAACAGCGCAAATGGTTAATATCAAGTTCGGTATGACCTTCTGCTTGCCCTAAGCATTTACCGCACAAATATATACTTTGTTGCGCACTTAAATCACTGGTAGGTGGTACCGGATAAACGGTTAGATTATCAGTTGACGTACAAAATTCACAACTTGCATTACTGCGTTGCTTTAAGGCTTGCTCTGTTACCATTAGTAATATATCCAGAAAAAATTTGCCATTATTATGCCTATCTTATCGAAGTGATGGTAGGGAATTTATGATTTGAGAGCACTTCATTAAACCGGTAAACAACTTAGCCACTTGTAGCCCTGCTTATAAACGTATTACCTGCTAGATACTTGTATCGATATTTTAAAAAAAACTTGAAGCGGCTATTAAACATATCAAGCTTATATCAACCGGTTTATGAGTAGGATGGATTATGCAAAAGCAAAAAAGGTGACTTTCGCCACCTTTTTATTAAAACAAAGATAATTGTAGGCTATTTGACAACTTCAGATTGCTTAGCTAAGGCGCTATCTTCACCGGCAAATTTATCAACCCAAATCGCAATTGCGCCATCACCCGTTACATTGCATGCCGTGCCAAAGCTATCTTGAGCTAAATAAAGCGCAATCATTAATGCTAATGCAGCATCAGTAAAGCCCAACATGCTAGCAAGTAAGCCTAGCGCCGCCATCACTGCACCACCGGGCGCGCCAGGCGCGGCGATCATGGTTACACCCAACATTAAGATAAAGCCCATCATGCCGCCTAAACTAGGTAAAGCCAACTCTGGTGTTAATAACATGACCGCCGTCGCACAGGTTACGATCGTGATGGTTGAACCACTTAAATGAATTGATGCACAAAGCGGCACGGTGAAATTCGCCACGCCATCGCTGACATCATTGGCTTTAGTCGCGCGCAATGAAACGGGAATAGTTGCGGCACTCGACATTGTACCAAGCGCGGTAAAGTATGCGGGTAACATATTTTTTAATAAACTTGTCGGCGATTTTTTCATCGCCATTGCCGTTGCGACATACAATACCGTAATCCAAAGCCAGTGCATAACCAGGGCAAGAACTAACACTAAGCCAAAGGTTTCTAAGGTCGAAAATACTGTACCATCAACCGTCATTTCAGCAAATACGCCGGCAATATATATTGGCAAAGCCGGGATAATCACTTTCGCCAGTAACATTTCCACGACATCACGTGCTTCATTTAATGTCGTACGTAAGCTATTTGCACTCGTTGCACTGATGCCAATACCAAAAATAAAGGCCAAAGCTAAAGCAGTCATCACATCAAACAGCGGCGGAATACTAATCGCCAAAAAGCCAGTAAGTTTCTCGCCTTCAACCGCAGTGTTTAAAGTATTAGCTGAAATTAAGCCTGGTAATATATAGCTAGCAACGATAAAGGCTAATGTACCTGCTACTATCGTCGAGCCATACGCCAAACCAACCGTTTTTCCCAATAAAGCGCCCGAGCCCTGTGGTAATGAGGCAATACCACTAGCGATATAAAATAGGATAATCAAGGGTATGGTAAATTTGATCAACTGACCAATAAACAATTGCACCGTAAACGTTAATTGTACAATAAAGTCAGGGGCATACAGGCCAATGATAATACCTGCGACAATGCCAGCAATAAGCTTTAGCACTAGATTCATAAAAACTCCGATTGTTATAATAATAATATTGAGATTAATTCACAGCCTCTCTAAGACTGCGATAATAGTGCCATTCTAACCCGATGTTTGATCATCAAGCCAGACTAGCTTTAGTTTACTGTTGCTCTTAAGTGGCAGGTAACTTTTACAAATAAATAGCCCAAGTGCAGCGACCAAGGTGTCATCATAATAGACAAAAGGAATGCGTTGACGTTGCCAAGTCGGTATTTTAGCTTCTTGTAATATTTTCTTTAGTGCTCGGGACTTATCACGAAAATGTGGTAAACAAGTCGGGTTATCATGGTGAAAACGAATACTGACGACTTGTTTCGGCGTTGGCAAACATAACTCAACCACACGCAAGTTTTCTTTATCAACGAGGGCGCTAGTCTGAGTTGCCATGTTTTCTTTATCAACAGCTTCAAACTCTTTACTGACAAGAATTTGACCTAAACCATCGGGCAAATCTATCTTAGCTGGCTCTGTTTGTTGTGGTAGCTGTGTTTGCCATGCGGCAATATTTTGAAAGTTAGCGGTTAAATGTAACTGCTGACCAAAGCGGCGTAGCGAATAATCGCCAATTTTTACAGTCGGATTTTTATCTTTTGGCGTGCTCAATTGCTGGAAAATTTGTAATAACTGTGCTCGACTTGGCATTAACTTATGGTGTTGTGCTAAGAAATGCCGTACAACATTATTAAAGCGCAATGGGCTCAACGCCAATAAACTCGGCACTGATAGCACGTGCTCTGCTTCGCTAACTTTTGCTAAATCAGTTTCTGCCAGCTCTTCAAGCAGCGCTTGTGCATCTTGGCAATGTCCAGCGCTACGACTTAACGTATGGCTGAAGCTTGGCCAGCGATTTTCTA
>JBFJQB010000217.1:0-4693 GCA_041616855.1 Cognaticolwellia sp.
GGCTGATAATCAATATTACGGTACTGGTCGTCGCAAGAGCTCAACTGCTCGTGTGTTCATGAAAGCTGGTAACGGTGCTATCACAATTAATAAACGTGACATTTCTGTATATTTCGGTCGTGAAACGGCTCGTATGGTTGTTCGTCAACCATTAGAATTAGTTGAAATGTTAGAAAAGTTTGACTTCAACATCACTGTTACTGGTGGTGGTATTTCTGGTCAAGCTGGCGCGATTCGTCACGGTATTACTCGTGCATTAATGGAGTTTGATGAAACTTTACGTAGTCCTCTACGTAATGCTGGTTTCGTTACTCGTGATGCTCGTAAAGTTGAACGTAAGAAAGTTGGTTTACACAAGGCTCGTAAAAAGCCACAATTTTCAAAACGTTAATATTTACGTTTACGATTTCAAAAACCGGCTTCTGCCGGTTTTTTTATGTCAAAAATATGCTTGCTGGCTATATTTACCGCGTGTTAATTGCAAATTACCTTTTATTTGCATAAACCTGAGCGGAAAAGCGTAATTGCCTTGTAAAAAACAAGGGTTTTCTTTATTATCAGAGCAATTTTTTTATCGTTGATTTAGTCGATCAGCAATCTTCACTGTAACTAGGGGCTTCTCTTAGTCATGTGTTGTTGTTTTAGCTAGATAATAATTGGAGAGTTTGAATGAGCAATGCGCCCGTTAATAACGGCCGTCGACGCTTTTTAACTGCGGCTACTTCGGTAGTTGGTGGTGTTGGTGTTGTCGGTGTGGCTGTGCCTTTCATTGGTTCTTGGAACCCTAGCGCGCGTGCGAAAGCTGCAGGTGCGCCGGTTGAAATCAATGTAAGCAAGATAGAGCCTGGTCAATTAATTCGTGCCGAATGGCGCGGTAAGCCTGTGTATGTAGTACGTAGAACAGAAGAGATTCTTGCTGGGTTAAGTACACATGACGGTCAATTAAAAGATCCCCAATCAGAAGTTCCTCAACAGCCGGTTTATGCAACTAACGCCCATCGCTCGATTAAGCCTGAGTTTTTGGTGGCATTAGGTGTTTGTACTCATTTAGGTTGCGCTCCAACTCATCATAAAGGTGATTTTGATCAACATGTTGATGGTGTTAAAGACGGTTTCTTCTGTCCTTGTCATGGCTCGAAGTTTGATATGGCAGGTCGCGTATTTCAGAGTGTACCAGCACCGACTAACTTGATGGTTCCTGAGCATTCATTTCCGAACGATAACACCTTATTAATTGGTGTAGCCGGAGGAGAAGCATAATGTTTTCTAACTTAATGGCTTGGATCGAGCAGCGTCTCCCTTTGATGGACGCAATGAACAAACATGCTGCGCAATACCCAGCACCAAAAAACTTTAACTTTTGGTATGTTTTCGGTATTTTAGCCACTGTTGTATTGGTTAACCAATTGTTGACTGGTGTTTGGTTAACAATGAACTACGAACCATCAGGTGACGGTGCCTTTGCTTCTGTAGAATATATTATGCGTGATGTCGACTACGGTTGGTTATTGCGTTATATGCACTCAACGGGTGCATCTGCATTCTTCGTTGTGGTGTATATGCATATGTTCCGTGGCATGATGTACGGTTCTTACCAAAAACCGCGTGAATTACTGTGGTTGTTCGGTATGCTAATCTTCTTAGTATTAATGGCTGAAGCCTTTATGGGCTACTTATTACCTTGGGGTAATATGTCGTACTGGGGCGCGCAAGTTATTATCTCTATCTTTGGTGCCATTCCGGTTATTGGTGATGATTTAACGCTTTGGATACGTGGTGATTATGTTATTTCCGGCGCAACGCTAAACCGTTTCTTCGCTTTGCATGTTATTGCTTTGCCATTAGTGTTAGTCGTCTTAGTTTTCTTACACATCTTAGCGCTACACGAAGTGGGTTCAAACAACCCAGACGGCACTAATATTAAAAAGCCAAAAGGCAGTGTTCCTCCTGAAGAGCAAAGTAAATTTACTTTCCATGAACAGTACACTAAAAAGTACGATATTGTTGATGCGATACCATTCCACCCATACTATACCGTGAAAGATTTAGTTGCCGTGGTGATCTTCTTAATCGTATTTTGTGCGGTAATGTTCTTCGCGCCAGAAGGTGGTGGATACTTTATTGAGGCGCCAAACTTTGAACCTGCTAATGGTTTGAAAACGCCTGAGCATATTGCTCCTGTTTGGTACTTTGGTCCTTTCTATACCATTTTACGTATTGTTCCTGATAAGCTCCTGGGTGCTATTGCCATGTTTGGTGCGATTGTCGCATTGTTCATGTTGCCTTGGTGTGACCGTGGTGTGGTTAAGTCAATACGCTACCGTTGTACTGCGCATACAGTAAACCTTACTCAGTTCGCTATATGTTTTATCATTTTAGGTATTTTAGGTACGTTACCTGCAACTCCATTAAATAACATGATTGGTACCATCGCGACCTTTGGTTACTTTGGCTTCTTCGTTGCTATATGGATTTACAGTAAAAACGAAAAAACTAAGCCAGTTCCAGAGAGGGTGACAGGATAATGAAAAAATTTATTTTAGCCATTTTAGCTGCGTTACCTATGCTTGCGATTGCCGCTGGCCCTAGCATGCCTTTAGACAAAGCTAATAATGATTTAAGTGACAAAGAATCGTTAAAGCGAGGCTTTGAAGCTTACATTAATAATTGTTTAGCCTGTCATGAATTAAAGTATCAACGTTACAATCGTACCTTTGCTGATTTAGGTATTTCTGATGCTGACGGTATGGCAAATTACATGTATACGGGTGAAAAGGTTGGTGATCATATTACAAACACCATGCCAGCAAAAGAAGCGGCAAAATGGTTTGGTAGTACGCCGCCAGATTTAACCCTGGAAGCACGTTTTAGAAGCCCTGATTGGATTTACACTTATCTGCGTTCTTTTTATGTTGATGAAAGTCGTCCATTTGGTGTTAACAATAAGGTTTTCAAAGATGTTGGTATGCCACATGTGCTACAAAACCTTCAAGGTGTTCGCACCATGGATGAGCACGGTAACCTTAGTGAGGCTACTGGCGGTTCAATGACAGCAGAAGAATATGATGAATTTGCTCGTGATTTAACCAACTTCTTGGAATATACCGGTGAACCAAATAAGCTTGAGCGCGAAAACATGGGTTATTGGGTTATTGGGTTCCTATTTATCTTGTTATTCTTTTCATACTTATTGAAGAAAGAATACTGGAGAGATGTACACTAATTACATATGTTTCATGAAACAGTGTAAACTTTAGATATTACTGGGGGCTTTGGCCCCCTTTGTTAGTTTTTTTAATTAAGAATTTTTTGGAGGCATTATGGCCATAGCCGCAAACAAACGCTCTGTTATGACTTTATATTCGCATGCAGATGATATGTATAGTCATCAAACCCGCATTGTGTTGGCAGAGAAGGGTGTTGGAGTTGACATCCATTTGGTTGACTTAGCCAATTTACCAGAGGATTTACTTGATTTAAATCCTTATGGAACAGTGCCTACGTTAATTGACCGCGAATTAGCGCTTTACGAAGCATCTATTATTATCGAGTACTTGGATGAGCGATTCCCTCATCCACCATTGATGCCGGTTTACCCTGTATCTCGTGGTCGTAGCCGTTTAATGATGCATCGTATCGAGCAAGACTGGTACAGCCTAGCTAAAACGATCTACAACGGACCAGCCGATGCTGCAGCAAAAGCACGTCAAGAATTGAAAGAAAGTTTACTCAGTGTTGCGCCGATTTTGAATGAAGCGCCTTATTTTATGAGTGAAGAGTTCAGTTTAGTTGATTGTTACTTAGCACCGCTATTATGGCGCTTACCTGTAATGGGTATTGAGCTAGAAGGTCAAGGTTCAAAAGAACTTAAATCTTATATGTTAAAAGTGTTTGAACGTGAATCTTTTCAAGCATCATTAACTGAGTCTGAGCGTGAATTACGCTTTGGCGCACCGGTTTAAAGACCAACACCATGACAAATGAAATGACATCAAGTAAGCCTTATATTGTTAAGGCTTTTTATGACTGGATTTCTGATAATGGTCTGACACCTTACATCGTTGTTGATGTTAGTGTCTATGGCGTGATGGTACCGATGTCTTATGTTAATGATGGCCAAATCGTCTTAAATGTTTCGGCATCGGCGGTTGGTAGTATTGCACTAGGCGAGCAAACCATTGAGCTTAGCGCACGCTTTGGCGGCAAGCTTGAGCTTATGAGTATACCTTATGGCGCTATTGCGGCTATTTATGCTAAAGAAAATGGTGCAGGAACATCGCTAGCGATTGAACACCCTGAGCCAGAGGCGATTGCTGAAGAAGTAGAGCAATCACCTGTCGCTATCGCTAAAGTGAAAGCTGTTGATAGTACAGCAGCAAAAACAGCGGATAAAAAGCCCAGTACGTTAGCATCAAAAGCGAAAAAGCCTAGCCTGTCAGTCGTTAAGAAATAAGCGGCTAACGTTACGCTAACTAAGGTAAATAGTGATCAAAAAAGGTAAGCATGATGCTTACCTTTTTTATTGTCTGAAAAACTGCCTGCTTAGCAGGTGCTTCGGTTATAGTTTAGCGAAACAACGATCAGCTGCCGCTAAAGTAAATTCAAGCTCTGCTTCACCATGAGCGGTTGATAAAAAGCTAGCTTCAAATGCAGACGGAGCAAGATAAACGCCTTCTTCTAACATTAAGTGAAA
>JBFJQB010000218.1:0-4654 GCA_041616855.1 Cognaticolwellia sp.
CCGCGTATCAAGCGCCAATAAAGCCGTATGTTTTGGTTAACAGTGCCGAGTAAAAGTAATAAAGCAAATAAACGTGACGGTAACCATTGCAGGAGTTTAACGAAATGATTTACCGCGGCGCCAAAATGAATAAAACGATGAAGCTTGATATTCCAGCTGTAATGCATTTCCAGCAATAATCGAAACGTTAATGCCGCTAATGGACCCAAAATAAGATAATAAAAGCCGACGCACACCAATAATTGCGAACTACGTAACACTTTCATTTCAATACAGGCTTTACTGATGCCGAGCGGTGAAAGTTGCTCAGTATCGCGTAATACTAAGGGGGCTAGTTTTTGTTTTGCTTGATAATTGTTATTGGCCACTAGCTCTCGAGCGATTGCTTTGCTAGTTTTTGTTAAGCCAAAGCTACCCAAAGCAAAATAAAGTAACAAAGCTTGCCAAAGCCACTGCACTTCAATTAACGTTTCAAATAGCCATAAAATGGTGATTAAAGGCACTAAGGTGACGATAATGGCAATGAGGCCTGAAATGTTTTGTTGGCGAGGGCTATTATTGGCTTTATTAACTTTATCTGCGAGGCGTTGACAATAAAAGTTGAAAAACACTAGGGGATGCTGAGTAATAAACTGACCAAGCAATGCTTTTAATGCGATCAGCAATAATAGCGTCACCACCGCAGAATAAAGATGTGGGCTGTTAATAATATTACTCAAGCTTTCCATTAGTTTAGCGTTTTTCCTTTCAGTGCCTCTAACATACTAGTGACTAACTGAGACGAATTAACTGACGCAGTTTCTAAGTAAGCTTCAAATGACGTTGGTGATTCTTTACCTGCAATATCAGACATTGAACGAATAACCACAAAAGGAGTGTTGAATTGATGGCAGGTGTGGGCAATTGCCGCGCCTTCCATTTCAACAGCGGCCATAGTGGAAAAATTCGCTCTGGCTTTGGCAATATCGTCATCTTTGGTCATAAAGGTATCACCTGTGGTAATGAGGCCGACTAAGGTTTGTACATTCTCAAGTGAACTAATACCGACTTGTGCTGCAGCAATTAATTCAGGGTGAGGGATATATGCGGGTGGATTACCAGGCAATTGCCCTATTTCATAACCAAAAGCGGTCACGTCAACATCGTGATAACGCACTTCAGAGCTGATAACAATATCACCTACTTTAAGCGCCTGATCAAAACCACCGGCCGAGCCGGTATTGACGACATAATCGGGCTGGAATTTATCAATAAGAATCGCGGTGGCTAAAGCGGCCGCTACTTTGCCAATACCTGATTGTACAATCACTACGTCAGAGTCGTTGAGTTGGCCCTGATAAAAAGTGTAACCCGCATGCGTGGATGTTTGGCAATTAACTAACTTAGCTTTTAAAATTGCAACTTCTGGCTCCATTGCGCCGATAATGCCTGCTTTCATGTACTTCTATCCTGTAAAATTGTAGCGAACGCATTTCGCTAGGGTTTTGTTTGGTTTATGTGCGGATTATAACGCGTCTTAGGATATAGCTAAAATCTTTTATCTGTTGCAAAAAAGCAGACTTGATAACCATTTAATCATAACGGTATCAATGTCTGCTTTAAAACGTTGTTGAACAATACTAGTGTGGTAGCGCAGCTGTTTGAGTTGAAGGCAATTGCCCTGCCATGGCGGGATTGTCTTTTTGTAACATGACTTGCGCTGCAGACGGCGATAAGACACCGGCTGCTCTTGGGCGAGCTTTCACTAAAGGCGCTGGAATAATTCGACCTTTCACTTTTGGAGAAGGAGCATTGTTACCCAAAATGCGACTGTTAATACAGGCACGAATTTCATCGATAGTGTAATTAGCTTTTACCTTAATACGAATATGTGGAATGGCTGCAGCTTCAAGCGCGCCACTGACAAACCAATCTTTTTTAACTTTATAGCCTTTACCTTGGGTGTCGACTAAATCAATAACACCGAGTAACTTCATACTGTCGCGTTCACAAATAACAAAATCTAAATACTTACTATTGGCATTATTTACGGCTGTTTGGCTAGCGCGATTTGATACACCATTTCGAATACTGACAATATCAGCTAACTTAACGCGGTTGATAATTCGATACCTTGAGCCCATTGCTTGCTCAACCAGGTTTTGAAAGTTTTTTTCTGCTGGGGTAAACAGGGCAGTTTTACGATCGAAAGGAAAAGGAAAGCTATTGTCGTTTAACCGACTGGCAAGCATAGCAACAATAACAATTAGGCTGATCATGGCAAATAGAATGAGTTCCATATACATCTCCGACAGTTCAAATTCTTGACGTTTATCTTAGACTGCTAGATAAGCAAAATTTGAGCCAGAGATCGATATAAAAACTCAGCGGTTAATTAATAGCATTTACAATGACCAAGCTACTAATTAACCTATTGATTTTTAGTGTTTAATTATTTCGGGTACTTAGCTGCTAAGGCGTTGTAAAGTTGTTGTTGGAAATCATCGGCGCTAGCGTCCAACGAATTAACTAACTTGGCTAATACTTCGTTATCTTCTTCACCATGCCATACTTTGATATAGCTACCTTCTTTGTAGCCATGATCTTGACGGAAAAAGTTTAAGGTATTTTTACCGACATATTGGCGAAATAACTCATCTAAATCCATCGACATTAAACGCATGCAGTCTGCAAGGGCTATAGCGTTGAATGCTTTATCAGTAACGGCTGTTGAAGCCAAGTTTTCTAAAGCTATTTTGAAATCTTGCTCACCACTGTTTTGGGTTAACTCGTTCGCTAACGTTTGACTAATGTCAGGAATAGCATTGCCAGTCATCAAGCGTAAACTTAAACCAAAGTGAAAAATATCTACTAATTCCAATTGCACCTGAGCAACGTCAATTTCTTGGTGTTTCCACCACTTCCAACCATGATGGTCGAGCATTTCTGCACATTCAACCCAAATGGCACGGTACCATTCATAATTGTTATCACGCCAAGTTTCACTGACTCGTGAATTCATGGCATCTTGCATGGATAACATTTGTGTAATTTGGTTTTTTGCGGTGCTAAGTAAATCGCTCATGCTTATCTCTATAGTATTGGTATGTAGTGGCCATAAGATCTTGTGCTGATAGTTTGCCGTAGCAGGCATAAACTAACAAGCGTTGGGTTAAAGTTTACCAAGATTAATGGCATTATATAACCAATGATTAATTGAAGAAGAGATTTAATTTTGACAGCTCAAGTTTCCAGCGAAGTACAAAATGAAGCATTGCGTATTGCCAAAGGCAGACAGAAAAAAGCGCAAAGTAAAGAGCAAACAAAATTGATTGCTCAGGGTATTGAAAAAGGTATTAGCGAATACAAAAAGCAGCAAAAAGCCAAAGCGAGAGTGCGAGATAAGCAGCGCAAAAAAATGCTTGCAGCTAAAACAAAAACGCCTGAAAACGAAGCGTTAGCGTCAACCCGTAGCGACAAAAAATCGACAACAGCTAGTGCGAAAGTACTCGCTTTTTTACCTTGGCTATTACTGATTGCGAGCTGGAGCTATTTTCTTATTGTTTAGGTACGGGTAAACGTTATCAATTTAATACTGATAGCGAGCTCGTAACCAGGCATTGCTATTTTGTTTATGTTGACCGAAAAACGAAAAGTCGTATTGGCCGAAAAATACGTTTGCCCCAGCGCTGAATAACCACTGATCGTTATATTGATAATTTATTGACGGTTTAATGTAGCCGTCTTTATCGCTCGGTGAATAGAAAGTAAAGAGCGAATAAACCAGGGTTTGTCGAAGCGCTCGATAACTTAAACGTAAGGTTAGTAACTGGCGATTTTCCGCAGCTAACTGCTCAGGTGCTGCGCTATTATCAACCAATGCTTGATAATGTTTAGTACGCTCTAGGTAATATTGTAAGTTAGCCGTGAAGTTTGTCGCGAGTTCACGTTCATAGCCAATTAACAGCCGGTGCTGGCCATTGGCAATCATGTCGTTATTGCCGCGGCTGTCTTCAATGCTGTTGTAGGCGGCGTATTCAAGGTTGAAAATACCGCCTTTAAACGGTGTTAATGCACTAAAGCCCCACGAATTTAATTGCGGAAAATACCCTTGCTTTTGGCTAACCCCATGATTTTTTTGTTGGCTTCCTGCCGGAGTTGGCCAGAAGCCGTGATAACCATATAACGACACCTCAACATCATTAATGCGGGTATTTAAGCGTGCGGACCACTGAGCTTTATTGGTTTTATCGACGGAAAAACCTTGCTCGGGTGCCACTAATTGCTGTGCTTGTGGAGAATAAAATGAGAAACGCTCACCGGTGATATAGTTGTCAGGGGTAAATTCAGGGGTCCAGACTAACGTAAAACTAACATCGTGATAAAACCAGTTACTGCGCAAGCTATTAGAAGGCGCTTTTAAATATTCATCGGCTCGGCCAGAAAAGAAGGCTTGCCAATCTTTAGCAAATAAATCGTTGAGGAACAGGTAGTCACCTGTGCCCCATGTTAATACTTGTCTGCCGGCTTTAATATCGACAAAACTAAATGGACTAGCGCTAATGCTCAGTTCCCGTGTCTGCCAAATGGTTTTAGCTAATACGGCATCGTAGTAACTGTCTACTTTTGCATTGGCGTCGAAAAGCTCATGGCTGTGATCTAGATTAATTCTGGC
>JBFJQB010000219.1:0-4642 GCA_041616855.1 Cognaticolwellia sp.
CTCCTTATATCAGCAAAGGTGTTTCCACTTTGACAGTTTATTAAACACCAAGCAAGCAACTTTTCATGACCACATTATCGAAAATATGGGTTAAAACTCACTTTCATTTACGCTAGGCGTATTATCTTCAGTATTCTTTACGGAAAACCTGGACATTAAAAACAAATTTCTCTGCTATAAAATTTAACTAAAAAACTGCCTTTTACGGATTTATTTAATGATCACTTCTATGATTAACGATACTATAGCGCCCTTTTTTTACTGTGTATTGATTACGCGAGTTTTTGAGTTGGAGTTTTTCTATGTCATTTTACCCTGGACAACGCTGGATTAGTGATAGTGAGTCAGATCAAGGCCTAGGTACTGTTACCGCTGTCGAAGGTCGTTTTGTGACTATCGTCTTTACGGCCACAGGGGATGCAAGACAATATGCCATAGACAATGCGCCATTAACACGGGTAATTTTTAACGTTGGCGATAGTATTCCAAGCCACGAAGGTTGGTCACTCACCGTCGAGTCTTGTAAAGAAGAGAATAATTTACTGACTTATTTTGGTGTGCGAAAAGACACCGGCGAAGCCTGCTCTTTAAAAGAGATGATGATTGATCATTTTATTAAATTCAATAAACCCCATGATCGCCTGCTTAACGGCCAAATAGACCGCCTTGATTGGTTTCGCTTACGCAAAGATTGCCTACACCATCAGTTTAGCCAACAACAATCAGAGTTAATGGGCCTTAGCGGTGGCCGAGTCAGCTTAATTCCTCATCAGCTCTACATTGCCGAAGAAGTCGGTAGTCGTTTTGCGCCACGGGTTTTATTGGCTGATGAAGTGGGCTTAGGTAAAACCATCGAAGCCGGTTTAATTATTCATCAACAGTTAGTCACCGGCCGCGCTAAGCGGGTATTGATTATCGTACCTGAATCATTAATGCACCAGTGGTTGGTGGAAATGCTGCGTCGTTTTAATTTGCAATTTAGCATTTTTGACGAGAGTCGTTGTGAAGAAGCATCGCATAATGGTGAAGATGAAAACCCCTTTAGCACTGAGCAACTGGTACTAGTCAACCTTGGCTTTATTACTAAAAATCCTCGCTGGTATGAGGCGATGATTGATGAAGAATGGGATCTGATGGTCGTTGACGAAGCGCATCACTTAAGCTGGCAACAAGATAATCCCAGCCTCGAATACCAGTGTGTTGAGCAATTAGCGCAAACCATTCCTGGGGTGTTATTACTGACGGCCACACCTGACCAATTAGGCCATGAAGGTCACTTTGCCCGTTTACGCTTACTTGATCCTGACCGCTTCTTCGACTATCAAAAATTCACCGAAGAAGAATTGCACTATACCGAAGTAGCCGATGCGGCAAATACCTTAATTACTGATGAGCCATTGGCGAGTGAACAAATAACGACATTAAGTAACTTATTACACGAAGCGGATGTCAGCAGCTATATCGCGGCGATCAATCATTCAGAAAAAAACCAGCAAGACAGTGCTCGCCAGCACATTCTTGACCAGTTATTAGACCGTCATGGCACTGGCCGTATTTTATTCCGTAATAGCCGTAACACCATTAAAGGTTTCCCTGGACGTGAATTACATGCTGCGCCACTCGCAATGCCAGAAGCCTATCAAGATTCAATTAATGAACTACTATTGTCGGGCACCGCGGAAGACTTAAAATCACAAGCACAGGCAAAATTGATCTTCACCCCTGAAGCACTGTTTAGCTTAGATAGCCATGAGAGCTGGTTTGATATTGATCCCCGTGTCGAATACCTAATTGAGCTATTGCAATCTCTGAAAAAAGAAAAAGTGTTAGTGATTTGTGCGCATGCGCAAACCGCCATCGACTTAGAAACAGCGCTGCGCGTAAAGGAAGGCATGCGAGCGGCAGTGTTTCATGAAGGGTTAAGTATTTTTGAACGTGACAGAGCTGCCGCCTACTTTGCTCAAGACGAAGATAGCGCGCAAGTGCTGTTATGCTCTGAAATCGGTAGTGAAGGACGTAATTTCCAATTTGCCCATCACTTAGTGCTCTTTGATTTACCCCGTAACCCTGACTTACTGGAACAGCGTATCGGGCGCTTAGACCGTATAGGTCAGACCGAAGTTATTCGCATTCACGTACCTTATTTTGAAGACTCCGCGCAAAGCTTGCTGTTTAAATGGTATAAGCAGGCATTAAACGCTTTTGAACATACCTGTATTACTGGCCATGCGGTTTTCCAAGCCTTTGGTGAAAATTTATTTGACCTTGCGCTGAGCGCCAGTTGGGATTCTGTTGATGCCCAAACATTACTGGAACAAAGCCATGTAAAGCACTTAACCATCAAACAAGACTTAGAGTCAGGTCGTGATAAATTGCTTGAATTACATTCTTCAGGGCAAGGTAAAGCGCACGCTTTAGTTGAAAAAATAGAAAAGCTCGATCAGCAAATTCATTTACCACAATTTATGTTTCAGTTACTCGATGTTTTTGGTATTCAACAAGATGATAAAGCAGATAACGCTATCGCCTTGCAACCTTCTGAGCATATGCTGTGTACAAATTTCCCGTGTTTACCAGAAGATGGCACGACCATAACCTTTAACCGCCATACTGCTTTAGCTGTTGAAAATTACCAGCTTATTACCTGGGATCATCCTATGGTTCGTGGCGCGATGGACCTAGTGCTGTCAGATGAAATCGGTAACTCCAGCATTGGTATCTTGAAAAACCCTGCGCTACCTGCCGGTACTTTTTTCTTAGAATGTATATTTACCTTAGAAGCTATTGCGCCAAGTAATTTGCAACTCGGCCGCTATTTACCCACTACGCCAATTCGAATTCTGGTCGACAAAAATGGCAATGACCTTGCGGATAAAGTCGGCGAGAGTGTGTTAGATCAACAGTTATCACCGGTGAAAAAGCAAGTGGCACTGCAATTAGTTAAAGCGCTTAGAAGTCAAGTGGCACCATTAGTTGCCAAAGCCGAAGAACATGCCGAACAGCAAGTGGGTAGTATTCAACAAAAAGCACGATCAAGTATGCAAGTGGCGATGGATGAAGAGCACCAACGTTTAACGGCGCTAAAAGCAATTAATCCCAGTGTCCGTCAACAAGAAATAGACTTTATCCTGATGCAAAAAAATGCCTTGGCGGACTATATTGAAAAAGCGCAAATAAAATTTGAAGCCATACGTTTAATTGTCGTGGGTGGTTAGCACTCAAAATTATTATCGTTGAAAAGCGATTGCTGAATCGCTTCTTACCAAGCTTGAGGTTCAATGTTTCAGTAATGGCTTTTACAGCGACAATAGCAGCAAATTGTTCAAAAGATTTTAAGGAACCCTAACATGGCGGCTAACCCTGACTTTATTTATCAGCCACCAATGCACCCTTATCTTGATATTGTTTATCAAGACAATGACATAGTCGTGCTAAATAAACCCAGTGGTTTACTGACCGTACCTGGCCGCCTTCCTGAGCACCAAGACTGTTTACAAAATAGAGTACTGAAAGTATTACCGACGGCAACCGTAGTCCACCGTTTAGATATGGCAACCTCGGGCATTATTTTAATGACACTGAATAAACCTGCCCATGTTGCCATCAGTCGACAATTTGAAAAGCGCTTAACAAAAAAAAATTATATTGCCCGAGTTTTTGGCAAAGTAGCAGAGTCGAGCGGGTCAGTTGAGCAACCATTAATTTGTGACTGGCCGAACAGACCGAAACAGAAAGTGGATTATCAACATGGCAAAGCTGCGTTAACGCATTATAAAGTGTTAAGTTATCGCGAGAATATCGATGATCAAATAACCACGTTAGTGGAACTCACTCCTGTCACTGGGCGCTCTCATCAATTACGCGTGCATATGCTAGCGCTAGGTCATCCGATTCTTGGCGATCGACTGTATGCGCATGCACAAGCATTAACCGCAAGTAATCGCTTGCAATTACATGCAAAAATGCTACAAATAAGCCATCCTGTTTCAGGGCAAACACTAACATTTTCAAAAGCATGCCCTTTTGATTAACCCCTATAGCGGTTAAAGAAAACCCTGCTAAGGTCGATAATAGGCTATAACTTATTCGCTAACCTCCCGATTATTCATTAGCTATTTTAAGGAAAGTTGCTTTTTATGCGCTTGAAAATACCTGCACTATATTTTTTCATCTTATTAATGACCTTGAGTCTGCTGACTGAGCGCTCGTACGCATTAAGCTTTAGTCCACAAGAGGTAGCTAAACAAGAGCAGTCCCAATCTACCAAAGAGCTACAAAGCATAAACACAGAGCAAAAGGATAGTGATGAGGCAGCAGTAGAACAAAGCTCTACAGCTGAAACTCCAGCGACTAAGCCAGTAATAAACACAGATAAGCCCCATCAGCACCCAGTGATTATTAATGCCCCAGTTGATGCGTTCGAGCAGCAACAGCAAGACATAAAGCACTATTTAACCCAAGAACCAATCAGCACACTTATGGTGGGGGAAGATAAATATCTGCTCGCAACGAGCAAGCATACCAGCGCGATTAATAAAGGGGTGATGGTATTAATTCCTGATTGGCAACAAAGTATCGCTGAGCCTAATGCACTGAGCCAACTACAGCAAAATATGCCGCAACACGGTTGGACCACCATTTC
>JBFJQB010000220.1:0-4632 GCA_041616855.1 Cognaticolwellia sp.
AAAAAGGGATCCTATTTGAGTTGTTTATTAGCTGATATCACCTCACCAATTTGGAAAAGTGATACACAATTAACTTATACCTTAAAATCTATAATAAGAGAAATTCTTTCACAAACCGGCTACCAAAATAAGCCAAAGTTAGTATAAAAGTCGCAATTACCGTTATTGTCAGTACACGTTGGCCTCGCCAACCTTGTCTAAAATGTCCCCAAAGCGTAACGAAATAAAGTGCACATGCAATAAGGGATAGGATGGTTTTATGAGCATTATCTTTAGAGATCATTCCATCGAGGAATACAAAGCCTAACACTTGGCTAAGTAGCAAGCAGATGCTACCTAACAATAAAATAATAAATAATTGTCGCTCAACTTGCATTAAAGGGGGTAAATGATGCACGGCTTGTAAATTTTTACTCTTTAATTTCATATTAATATAGGAAACTTGGAAGGCATATAAAGTGGCAATCACTAGAATACAATAGGCAATAAGAGCCAATGTTATATGGCTTAACATCGCGATTTTATCCGAGACAATTTCCATATTCCCTATGGGCGAAATAAAGATCATACTGAGCTGCCAAAGACCGGCGAAACCATAAACAACCGGCAGTAATAAATTAACCTTGAAGCGTAACGCCACTGCTGAAATGACTAAGCTAATAATTAAACTCACGAGAGAGACGACATTGGGCAATGAAAAATTAAGATTATTATGAGTAAATAAAAATTGTGAACTGCTTAAAACATGAAAAACTATCGCCAAACTGGCGAATATCAAAGTAATAATTAAATTGGGTCCTTTGGGGTGAAACAGGCGAGACAAAATTGATAGTGTCGCGACGCTGTAACAGACAAAGGCAGTAAATGAACTAATACTTGAAAATTCCACAAAGCGCTCCGAAAAAATTAAAACTACTCACAAGCTCTTTAACCCTATTGGTTAATATCGCGATTCTAGCAGAATAGCGACCAGACTCCATAACTATTGCGTATTTTATATCAATAGTTTACGTAAAGATTTGAAGGCTCAAAATATCTTTTTGCCAAGACAAGTTAATCTTAAGTGAAAGACGCAGTGTATCACTGCGTGCAAATAGCCTTTAAAAATGAAGAAGGGAGAAAGCGTGACTCTACATTGATGTCATTACCGGCAGCTTAACATTAATTATTTTTTACGGCTATTGGGCTGTGTTTAGTTTTTTAATGTTAACTATTGTTATATAAAATTTCGTCATTACCTTAAAAGCATAACTTCTACTTTCGCTAATTAATTGTACGGGTATAATAGAGCTAATTTTTTGCGCAAAGTTATTATTTGAGTCATTTATGTTTGAAAATCTTTCCGATCGTTTAACGAAAACACTAAAAAATATCAGTGGCCGTGGTCGCCTAACTGAAGACAATATCAAAGATACTTTACGTGAAGTACGCATGGCGTTGTTAGAAGCCGATGTTGCTTTACCCGTTATTCGTGAGTTTATTGCGAAAGTAAAAGAAAGTGCGGTTGGCCAAGACGTTTCTAAAAGTTTAACGCCAGGGCAGGTGTTCGTAAAAATAGTTCAAAAAGAACTAGAAGCTGCAATGGGCGTGGTTAACGAAGCGCTAGATTTAAAAGCAACACCACCTGCGGTTGTGTTAATGGCAGGTTTACAAGGTGCAGGTAAAACCACCTCTGTCGCCAAACTGGCCAAGTTTTTAACGCAACGTGAAAAGAAAAAAGTGCTTGTGGTCAGTGCCGACGTTTACCGCCCTGCAGCGATTAAACAACTAGAAATGTTGGCAACTGAAATTAATGTCGGCTTTTTTCCAAGTGATATTAAACAAAAACCTATTGATATTGCCAACGGAGCAATTGATCATGCCAAGAAAAACTTTTTTGATGTGGTGATTGTCGATACGGCTGGACGTTTACATATCGACGGCGAAATGATGGCTGAAATTCAACAGCTACATGCAGCCATTAACCCTATTGAAACCTTGTTTACGGTTGATGCTATGACCGGGCAAGATGCGGCTAATACCGCGAAAGCCTTTAATGATGCTTTGCCTTTAACCGGTATTATTTTAACGAAAACTGATGGTGATGCCCGCGGTGGTGCTGCTTTATCTATTCGTCATATTACCGGCAAGCCGATTAAGTTTATGGGCGTGGGCGAAAAAATAGAAGCGTTAGAGCCTTTCCACCCAGACAGAATTGCATCTCGTATATTGGGCATGGGTGATGTGCTGTCGTTAATCGAAGAGGTCGAGCAAAAGGTTGATCGTAAGCAAGCCGAAAAATTAGCGAAGAAAGTTAAAAGTGGTAAAGGCTTTGATTTAGAAGATTTTCGCGACCAACTGGTGCAAATGAAAAACATGGGCGGCATGATGGGCTTAATGGATAAATTACCGGGTATGGGTAATATGTCAGAGCAAGTGAAAGGCCAAATGGACGATAAAGTCACCATTCGTATGGAAGCGATGATCAACTCGATGACGCCAGCAGAGCGACAACGCCCTGAAATTATTAAAGGTTCCCGTAAGCGTCGTATCGCGGCGGGATCGGGGACACAAATACAAGACGTAAATAAACTTCTCAAACAGTTTACCCAAATGCAAAAAATGATGAAGAAAATGTCAGGTAAAGGCGGCATGCAAAAAATGATGCGTTCAATGAAAGGCATGATGCCACCAGGTGGTGGTATGGGCGGCGGCATGTTTGGCCGTTAAGGCGTTGTTCTAAAAATCATTTAGACATTATTTTTGACTTTAAAAGGTAGCTATCAGCTGCCTTTTTTAGTTTCTACGCTACACTGAAAATATCACTTCAATAGCCGTTGATTAATCTATTTGTTCATTTTAACTAATATGGCGGTTCTTCTAGAGTCTTGTAAATACATGAAAAGTTCGAGGGCCCTTCTGTCATGCAAGGCTTGCGTGATGGCTTTAGTGTATCTAAAGCAAATAAATCTATCCTGTAATTAAATATGGCCAATTTGGTGGATCTATTAACTCACATCAGCTCAATTAACTAAAGGAAACATTTATGACCATAGAACAAGAAATTATTAGTCAGCGAGATTTGGACCAATTACTACACATCAATGAATTTATCGAAAAGCAAAGTGAAAATTCACTCATTGGTGAGCTAAAAGAAGCTATCCTTGACTCTGGAAAGTTGGAGTTGACTCAGTGGCAGTTGTTACGTCAGCATATCAGTGAAATAGAAGCCCTTATTCCTCATATCGACCTGATCATCAAGTTAAAAAAAGATGCAGAAAGCTGAGACTGATTCAATTGACCGTCAAGGTGTATCTCTCTTGTGCTATCGGCTAACTAATCAAGAGTGTTTTTACTGTTAAAACCCAAGTGTTTTTTAAAGGCACTTAGGTTTTTTCTACTAAGTACTCTATCACCCAGTGCAGTTAACATTGAGCCTAATACTACAAAGCCAGCACCGATATACGCCAATAAATTCAACTGTTGTGCTTGAAATGATGCAGGCCAAAGTTGTTCAGCAATCGTGGCAAATATTACGGTTAGTAGTGGGGTAATGGCTAACGTAGCACTGACTTTTGCTGTCGGTAAATATTCCAAAGACTTGGCAAAGGTGCCGTAGGCGATAAGGGTATTGGCACAGCAAAAAAATAATAATAATAACGCGGTATTATCTAACGCGGTTATTTTTTCGGGACTTGCCAGAGGGAAAAAGAATAGTGCGCTTAATAAATATATACACCACATAATTTGATTTGAGCTGTAATAGCGCAGCATTTTCTTTTGAATAATGGCATAAGCAGCCCAAGTAATAGCTGCGCCAAACATGATAAGAAAGCCTAACAAAAAATCATCATTATCAATGCTGCTGTTATCAATGTATTGTTGATTAAAAAATAATAATAAACCCGAAATAAGCACGCAAGAGCCAACCATTTGGCCACGACTAAAACTTTCTTTCATGAACAATACACTGCCTAGCAACATCAGAAAGGGGGCCATTTGGATCAGCATCTGTGCTGTTTCTGCGGGTATAAAGTGTAATGAAACAAGATATAGGATGTAATTTAAACTTAAAAAAATTGCAGCAAATAACATTCGTTTCATTAAGCTAGATTTTTGCAGCAAAGAGCTAGGTACTTTTCTTTTAGCAAGTAAAAGTATAGCGACGAAAAATGCGGCGAAGATAAATCGATACCAAGTGATGGTATAAGCATCCATCAAGAGTAATACAGACTTGAGCGCCAGCGGCAGTAAACCCCACATAATTGCCGTGGTCATTGCTAGCATTAATCCTTTCACGCTACTGTTTACAACTTGAGTCATAGGTTTATCCAGCCAGAAAAGGCCTAATTACAGCGCAGCTGATATGGCGCTTAGTTTTGCAGGCGTGGATTATATCGTTATATCAGGAATAGTGGTAACAAATTTAGAAAATAATTCATCTAAGACGAGCTTTAGGTTGCTTTGTCAGCAGAAAAGCGTAAAATACGCGAGCTTTTCTGTCGCTGAGGCGATAGAAATGTCTGGAAAATTCGTTTTAACACTTAAATTATATAGAGGACGATATGGTTACCATTCGTTTAGCTCGTGGCGGCGCAAAGAAGCGTCCATTCTATCAGGTTGTTGTTGCAGATAGCCGTAACTCTCGCGATG
>JBFJQB010000221.1:0-4629 GCA_041616855.1 Cognaticolwellia sp.
GGATTTGGCTGATATTGCAGCAACGGTAGAAAAGGAATTATCAACCCTACAAATGGCGACCATGGATGAGTTAACTAATATCAGTAATCGTCGCGGATTTATGATGTTAGCTGAGCGAAGTATCAAGGTCGCTACCCGACATGAGCTGCCCGTGACATTAATATTTTTAGATTTAGATAAGTTTAAAGAAATTAATGATCGTTTTGGCCACGCTGAAGGCGATAACGCTTTAAAAGTATTTGCTCGCTTGATGAAAAGCGCTTGTCGGGAGTCCGATGCTTTTGCGCGTTTAGGTGGCGATGAATTTGTTGTTTTACTGTCAAATACGACTATTGCTTATGCCAAAGGCTTTATCAGTCGATTTAAAAAGTCTTTAGATAAAATGAATAAGGTTAGCGAGTACGATTACGATATTACCTTTTCACATGGTATTGTCTTATTTGACGCTGAAAAGCATACCAATATTGATAAATTGCTCGAAGAAGGTGATGCGTTGATGTTCGAGCATAAAAATAAATAAGATTATCCTTAGCGTTTAATTTAACAATAAGTTTACTCAATTTTTAGCAATACACCAGCTCGTCATCATTTGAAAGCATGACTTAATTTATATCGCTCAGAGATTACCTTGGCCTTGCCGCAATTTTCCGGTGTCTTGGTTTTATATACATATTAAATAATGAATATAAAACACTGTATTCGCACTAGTTACTCGGGTTTTCTAAGTGACCAGCAATTATAGTGTTTCCCAAAAGTCATCCTTTAACGTAACTGCTCAGCGAGGTAGTCAACAAGCAATCTTATCCTCGGCGATAAATGACGATTTTGCGGGTAAATTGCCCATATCCCTTCATCCGGTGCCCGGTAGTGCTCTAATATTGACACTAACTCTCCACTCTTTAGGTATTGCTCTACATAGTAATCGGGTAGTTGAACTATGCCTAAACCTTTGAGTGCGGCATCGGTTAGGCTATAGCCATTGTTGTAGCGAAGTCGACCGCTGACGCGCACGCTTTTTTCTTTGCCTAACTCATCAAAGTGCCAATAATCAGGTGTACCTAATAAACAACTATGCTTGCTAAGCTCTGAAATGGAATGGGGGATGCCATATTTATCAAGGTATTGCTTTGATGCGCAAACATAATTACTGCGCTTACCTAGCTTTTTCGCCATCATCGATGAGTCATTTAATTTACCTACACGAATGGCTAAGTCATAACCATCTTCTGTTAAATCAATTTGTCGATTACTTAAGTACGCTGACACTTGCACATCGCTGTAGCGCGTTAGAAAATCATTCACTAACGGTAATATCTGTTGTTCACCAAAGGTAATCGGTGCGGTCAGTTTGATTTTACCTTGCGGTTTTGATTGCAAGTTAGTGATCGCACGCTCTGCGGCTTCTAAACCATCGAGAACACTACGACAGTGCTGATAAAAAACACGTCCTTCTTCGGTTAATGAGACTTTGCGGGTGGTGCGATACAAGAGTTTTATTTTTAGGCGCTTCTCTAAGGCGCTTATTTGTCGACTGACTTGCGCCGTTGAGATAGCCATTTTTTTAGAGGCTAAGGTGAAGCTCTCATTTTCAGCGACATAAACAAATTCGCTTATATCTTCCCATTGCATAATTATTACCTCTGTGTACAAGTACGGTTGAAAAGTAACATATTGCTTACTTATATGAAACAAAGGGTTCGGTCAACTGGGGAGCAGTAGGTGAAAATAGATGATTTGGCGATTTATTTTCATTGTTACATATATGTAAAAGTGAATTGTGTTTGGGTTGTATTATCATCAGTGAGTAATGTTTTATACTAGGCGCACTTAATTCCCGTTAACGCTATGATATCAGCGCTAATGAACCCACATATTCTAAGTGAGAATAAAGATGACTGATAAATTTATTAAATCAAAAGCCGCTATTGCTTGGGGTCCTAAGCAAGCTTTGTCAATTGAAGAAGTTGATGTGATGTTACCGCGCAAAGGTGAAGTGTTAATTAAAGTTATCGCCTCTGGCGTATGTCACACCGATGCTTTTACCTTATTGGGCGAAGACCCTGAAGGGATTTTTCCAGTGATTTTAGGTCACGAAGGTGGTGGTATTGTTGAACAAGTTGGCGAAGGTGTTACCAGTGTAGAAGTCGGTGACCATGTGATTCCTTTATACACACCAGAATGTCGCGAATGTAAATTTTGTTTATCGGGCAAAACTAACTTGTGTCAAAAAATTCGTGAAACCCAAGGTAAAGGTTTAATGCCTGACGGCACCACGCGATTTTATAAAGATGGTCAGCCTATTTTCCATTATATGGGCTGCTCAACGTTCTCTGAATATACGGTATTACCGGAAATATCGTTAGCGAAAGTTAACAAAGATGCGCCGTTAGAAGAAGTGTGCTTGCTTGGCTGTGGCGTTACCACCGGCATGGGGGCAGTTATGAATACCGCTAAAGTTGAAGAGGGCGCTACGGTGGCTATCTTTGGCTTGGGAGGTATTGGTTTATCAGCGGTTATCGGCGCAACCATGGCGAAAGCTGGTCGTATTATTGCCATTGATATTAACGAAAGTAAGTTTGAATTAGCGAGAAAATTAGGCGCTACAGAGTGTATTAATCCGAAAGATTATGACAAACCCATTCAAGATGTGATTGTTGAATTAACCGATGGCGGCGTTGATTACTCGTTTGAATGTGTCGGTAACGTTAACTTAATGCGCTCAGCTTTAGAGTGTTGTCATAAAGGATGGGGTGAGTCCGTGATTATAGGTGTTGCTGGGGCAGGGCAAGAAATATCTACTCGTCCGTTTCAATTAGTCACTGGTCGCGTATGGCGCGGCTCTGCCTTTGGTGGTGTTAAAGGTCGTACTGAACTGCCTGATTACGTTGAGCGATATTTAGCCGGCGAATTCAAGTTAAGTGACTTTATTACCCATACCATGGCGCTTGAAGATATTAATCAGTCATTTGACTTAATGCATAAAGGCGAAAGTATTCGCAGTGTTATTCATTTTGATAAATAAACGCTAATTTTATCGACGAGTTCGTCTTTCTGAACAAGATTTTATCACCGCTTAATTTGTCAGTATTTAAGCGGTAATTTTTTGAGGTTATATCATGTCCATTGACCATTTAATTGAAAACGTAAGTGTAAATAAAAGTTTTGGTGGTTGGCACAAGCAGTATAGTCATCAATCTAAAACGTTAAATTGTAAAATGCGCTTTGCTATTTATTTACCTCCGCAAGTTTCTAGTGGTGAAAAAGTACCGGTATTGTACTGGCTATCAGGACTTACTTGTACTGATGAAAATTTTATGCAAAAAGCCGGTGCGTTTAGTATGGCTGCAGAGTTAGGCATGGCTATTGTCACGCCCGACACTAGCCCCCGTGGTGAAGAGGTTGCCGATGATGAAGGCTATGACTTAGGTCAAGGTGCTGGCTTTTATGTCAACGCCATACAAGCCCCTTGGAATCGTCACTATCAGATGTACGATTATGTGGTAAATGAATTGCCGGCAATAGTTGAAATGTCATTTCCAGTATTAAATAAACGGGCAATTAGCGGCCATTCAATGGGCGGTCACGGCGCACTAACCATCGCGATGTTAAACCCCAATCGCTACAGCTCAATGTCGGCATTTAGCCCGATTTGTAATCCTATGAAAGCACCCTGGGGCAAAAAAGCCTTTATGGCTTACCTAGGGGAAGACCAAGCGACTTGGCAAAATCATGATGCTAGTGTGTTGATGACCCGAGCGACAAAATTTGTGCCTGCTAAAGTTGATCAAGGCGGCGCCGATGATTTTCTCGTTGAACAATTAAAGCCAGAAGCACTCGTTGCGGCAGCAAAAGTGAATAAATACCCGTTAGAGCTCGCTATCCATGAAGGTTATGATCATAGCTATTACTTTATTTCATCATTTATTGAACAGCACTTACGCTTTCATGCCCAACATTTAGCTCAGTAACTATTGTTGCCGCCGAGAAGTTCGGTGGCGATTTTTAGCTTTTATGTGATTTTCTTAAACTTTTCTTTAGCTTGTCTTTAATGAGGGGCTTAAGCTATGAAGGAGTTGGAGGTATAAAATAAATCGAGTTTATGGCGGGTATTGAACGCGTTGATAATACGAACGTCGCTAATCGTACCTACCATTTTAATTTCATCGCCGGCGATGAATACTTTGTATCGCTATTGAATCTTTCTATCTGGTCTTTATAGCAATAAAACTTTTAATCTTGTACTAGGGGTTTATACCTAATTGATCTGAGGGGATCACCTGATTAACCTTTGTTGAAAAAAGCGGCACTGTGGATGAGTGAATTATTTTCTTACCCATAAAGCGACCATAAACGTTGAAATATTTCTCGTTTGTGGCTGCAAAAAACATAAAGGTTATTAAGATGAAAACTACATTACTCTCGAGCGCTATAGCGTTTGCGCTAGCCACACCATTCGCTGCATTACCTACCGATGCTTTTGCTGCTTCGATGACGGACAGCGTAAAAGCAAATAAAATGCTAAATTTTGATGTCTCAACAGTGCCTACTGTAAACCAACTACAAGACACTGCAATAAGCAACTTAAAGTCATTGAGCGCTAGCCAAGCTCAAGCGATTAGCCAATTTAAA
>JBFJQB010000222.1:0-4550 GCA_041616855.1 Cognaticolwellia sp.
AAAGCCATTTCTTTCATGGCACTCGTATCAGTATCAGCTTGTTTAAATGGTGAAGTTAACCCTAATGCAATTAAGTAGTCTTGGCGAACCCTTAAAGAGCCTAATGTCACATGACCTTTGATAATTTCACCGGTACGAGGATCAATCACCGATGAGCCATACGACCAACCACGCGTTGCCCGATGTACCCATTGAATAACATTGTATCTAACATCCATCGGATCTGCGTCTACTGGCAGCATCTTAACTTGAAAAGCATTTTTATAACCAATGCTAGCAAATGCCTGATCCCACCAACGAGCCCCCTCTAATAAAGCACTTTTTACCGGCTCAGGTACGCCAGCATCTAAATAGTAAATAATCGGCTCTATCGCTTCGCTTTCTTTGGCTAAGGGGTTTTTCTTATGTAAACGATGACGGGGAATGTTGCGCTTAATCAGCGGCTCGTCAATAGCGCTGGCATAATCCGCATAAGCATGCTGCCAAAAGCCACTGTAGGGATGAAACTTGCGCGCTTGATAACCGTCATCAGGCAACTTAATTAACGAATGATGTAGATTCACCGTTACCGCAGAAGCATCTGGCGTTACTGAGCGCAAGAAGGCGCCAGCATCAGATCCTTTAAAGGTCACGGTTGCTTCTAACTCGGTATTGTTTGGAAAGGCTTTCGTGCGTTTTTTATATACCGCGCTGCGAGAGGTATCAACGTTATAACTGCCCTGTTTTGCGCTTTGTAATTGCTCAGATAAATTATGAATATCCGATAATAAGAAAGGTGTGTAATCAATTAAGGTCTTATTGTTATCTGCTGATGTGTGGCTTACTTTAAAGCCCCAGATAATCGAGCTGGCAAACGCCTCGTCAATCGCTTGTTTTTCGAGAACATTATCACTATTGGCGCGATAATAAGTATTAAGTTGACGCAAAAATACTTTTTCACCGACTTTTTCAAAGCGCACTAATCGTGTATCACCTAGTTGACCGCGATCTAAACCAATATCATTAGAACCAACCCCGTGCGGTAGAGCACTTTGGAAAAGGAACTCCTTTTCAAAGTTTTCTATTTCAAGAAACACTTTGCCGGTTCGCTCATCAAGATAAAAAGAAAAGAAACCTTGCTGGTGTTGCTTATCCTTAATAAATTCTGTGTAACTCGTTGCTTCTTGTGCTTGTGTTGATAGTACACAACAAAAAAGTAAAACCATTAGCCGAGCAAAAAATTTCATCTTATATCCCTGTTGTCCGTAAAATTAAATAATGAGAAGTACTGAAAATACTCTTATTCTTGTTATAATCGACGTAAAAGTAACCTTGAAAGTTTTCAAGACTACTTAATAGCATAATTAAAACAACTTTTGATGTTTTAAAAGCACATTATAACATCGAAAATTAAATACAATTTACTCTACCCTAAGAGTATTACTCTAAAGTAATTAGGTAACCCGATGCAACGACTAGCCCCCGCTTTACGTGAAGATAATGTTCCATTAGATTTAATTTCATTAATAAAAACCATTTTAGCTGCCACTAAAGAAATATCATTTCGTGTTAGCCAAGGTCACTTAGGTGACACCATGGGGTCAACCTTAGATGAGAATATCCAAGGTGAAGTGCAAAAAAAACTTGATGTCGTTGCCAACGAGTTGTTTAAAGACATTTTACTAGAGTCAGGCTTTGTTAAGGCTGTTTCATCGGAAGAAGAAGAAACCTCAGTGGCCGGAGATGAAAATGGCAAATATATCGTGTCTTTTGATCCATTAGACGGTAGTTCAAATATTGATATTAACTCATTAATTGGTACCATTTTCTCGATCCATGAAGCACCTACTGACATGAATGCGAGCGACCCTGAGATGTTCAAGCAACCGGGTCATCAGCAAGTCTGTGCGGGATATGTGCTTTATGGCCCATCAACTATGTTGGTAATGACCACAGGTAGCGGCACGCACTTTTATGTACTTGACCGTACCCATGGCGGTTACTTGTTAGTTGAGCGCAATGTACAAGTGCCACAAGATACCCAAGAGTTTGCCATTAATATGTCAAACCAACGCTTTTGGCAAGCGCCAATGCAGAACTACATAAATGATTTACTGGCTGGTGACACTGGACCGCGCGGTAAAAACTTCAACATGCGCTGGATTGCCGCTATGGTTGGTGATATTCATCGCGTATTATGTCGTGGTGGGTTATTTACCTACCCTGCTGATAATAGAAACCCAGAAAAACCTTATAAATTACGCTTAATGTATGAAGCCAACCCGATGAGCTTTTTACTTGAACAAGCCGGTGGTTTAGCGATGACCAGCGAAGGACGCATTATGGATATTGAGCCGACAGATATTCATCAACGTGTTGAAGTGATCATGGGTTCAAAAAATGAAGTCGAAGCGTGTTTAGCTTATTACAAATAGCTGATTAACCTATTAGCATTTAACGGCTTCAACATCAAAGCACCTGAATAACCTCAGGTGCTTTTTTTTTGCAAAACTTTCTTAATTGTTACAGTCAATAATCTCTACCTGCCACTCTAGTCGTTTAATGGCAACCCAACTTCAGCCAAGTGTTCAAGGTAAATATTATAAACCGAGTTAGCTTTGCTCGTTAAAAGCTTGACTTAGATCAAAAAAAGCCTACAATTTTCACAAATTACTGAAAATTCAGAAGGGACAGTAAATATGAAACTAACACCGATGATGCAATCACTCGTACTACACTTTGGTGAAATGGGTTCTCGCTGGGGACTGAACCGTACATTGGGTCAAATGTACGCCGTTATTGTGTTAACGGAAGCGCCTCTTAATGCCGACCAAATCAGTGAAGCTCTACAAATTTCACGCTCAAATGTCAGCATGGGTTTAAAAGAACTTAAGTCTTGGAACTTGATCAAACTGCAGCATATTCCCGGCGATAGAAAAGAGTACTTTTCAGCGCCAAGTGATATTTGGGAAATTGCTCGAACCTTAGTGGTTGAAAGAAGAAAGCGTGAGCTTGACCCTACCCTATCAACATTGCGTGACGCACTCATGGAACAACCGAGTAATGCATCAGACGAGTACACACAAATGCGCGTGCAACAAATGCATGATTTGATGGAAATGGTGACTTTATGGACCAATGAGATGCAAGGTATGTCATCAGAAAAACTGTCCGCGTTGCTTAAGCTTGGCGAAGGTATTAGCAAAATTCTAGATGTAAAAGACAAATTACTGTCGAGATAACAACAAATTAAATTTTCAATACTTGAGACACTTAAACAATTCAATCGATACAACTTTCAGCCCCTATAATCTGGAGTACATCACGTGTTAGATGCAGCCACTATTGCTAATGACACAAGTTTCATGCTTTCACGCATCCAATTTGCTGCCAATATTAGTTTTCATATTTTATTTCCTACCATCAATATCGCTTTATGCTGGATATTGCTGTTTTTCAAAGTGCGCTATAACCAAAGCCAAGATGAAAGCTGGTTACGCGTTTATCGTTTTTGGGTGCGTATCTTCGCCCTTACCTTTGCCATTGGCGTGGTTAGCGGTATCACTATGTCATTCCAGTTTGGCACCAACTGGCCCGGCTATATGGAGACTGTCGGCAATATCGCTGGGCCATTACTCGGTTATGAAGTCATGACCGCCTTCTTTTTAGAAGCTTCATTTCTTTCTATAATGTTATTTGGCATGGACCGAGTATCGAATCGGGTACATACCATGGCTACCGTTTTAGTCTCTTTTGGTACGACTCTGTCAGCATTTTGGATTTTATCACTCGACTCATGGATGCAAACGCCTGCAGGTTTTGAAATGATCGATGGTGTAGCGCATGTAACCAGTTGGCTTGAGGTGATATTTAACCCATCAATGCCATATCGTTTAATGCATATGTTATTAGCTTCGGGGTTAACTTCAGCTTTTCTAATTACCGGTATATCCGCTTATCGGTTAATTAAAGGAGACAATAAAAAATCAGTAAAACAAGCGCTTAATTTTTCAGTTACCTTGGCTGCGGTATTAATCCCGACACAAATTTTTGTTGGCGATTTACACGGGCTAAATACCTTTAAACATCAACCTGCGAAAGTTGCCGCAATGGAAGGTGTTTGGCAGACCGACACCGGTATTCCGCTACTGCTTTTTGCCATACCCAATCAAGAGAAACGCGAGAACAGTTTCGAAGTTAAAGTGCCCAACTTAGCCAGTATTATTTTAACCCACGATTCAGAGGGCGAGATCAAGGGCTTAAATGACTTTATTGATGCTCACCCACCTGTTGCACCGGTATTTTTCAGTTTTCGTATTATGATAGGTGTTGGTGTACTTATGCTGCTGTTCTCATGGCTGGCGACTTATCACTTTGTTATCAAAAAGCGTTATCCGACTTGGCTATTGAAAACAGGAATCGCGATGACCTTTTCTGGCTGGTTAGCAACATTAGCCGGATGGTACGTCACAGAAATTGGTCGCCAACCTTACTTAGTTACCGGTATTTTGCGCACTAAAGATGCTGTAACAGCGACCGCACCTGAAAATATAGTCATGTCTTTAACCTTA
>JBFJQB010000223.1:0-4453 GCA_041616855.1 Cognaticolwellia sp.
CAACCTGCAAGCATTTGACAGCGTTAATAAAAAAATTGTCGCACTCAATGCTGGTTTCCATAGTGTTTGTAATGGCGCATTGGATGATATTTGGCCTAAAATGGCTTTAGGGTTAAACAAACTAGCAGCGTTAATTAGCGCCAATAAAGTCGATGTTGATGCACTTTTTGCTGTCATGATGAATCAAGATATTGCCGATAAGCAACAATTACCGGATACCGGCCTTTCGCTCGATTTAGAGTCACTTCTGAGCAGTATATTTATCCGCTCGCCAGACTATGGCACACGCTCCACCACTATTATTCGACAAAACACCTTAGGTGAAATCGAAGTTCATGATCGTAGTTACAACACAGAAGGGGAAGTCGACAAGCAAAACATATTTCAGTTCACCCCATCATCACTTTCACACTAAGCTGAACGAAGTTTAATTAAGTTAAACAGTCGCACCAAGTACCTTGAACGTAGTTACACACCCAATGCGGTAAACACTGTTAGGCGCTATAACATTTGGCGAATGATGGCAGCAATAATGGCGATAAACACCACCACCCAAAGTATTTTAGAGTATTTTTGTTGTTGCTCTACTTCCATAGGTTTACCAAATCGTTGTCCTAAAACTACCATCAAAGCAACGGCAGCAAATACAAAAAACAAAATAATTAATAAGGTCATAAATTTATCGTCCTAATAAAGTAACTTAGCGTCAATCGGCTTTGACAAGGTAAGCAATATTATCGTGCAAACTTCACTTTCAGATTAACACTATCGACAAAACACTCTAAAGTAAAAAATATACTTTTATAGAAGAAAATCGTTCAGATTCTACATCTGTGCTTTCATTTTAAAATTAATCATTTACCATATGAAATTCTATTCACTGTGAACGAAATCACCATGGCAAATACTGACAGCTTTACCGATAAGCGCAGATTTATAATCCGTTTAGGCAAAGCTTTGCATAAGTTTGGTACCCCCGCATATCGACTAGAGGCACATTTAACTGATGTCTCAAATAGCCTAGGTGTTTATAGCTCTTTTGTTATTACGCCAACATCGTTAACCTTTGTCTTATCTGAAGATGACGAAAACCAAGATTACAACCATATTCTTCGCGTCGCGCCTGGCGATCTCGACTTAGGCTCATTAGCACGCGCTGATGAACTCGTTGATGAAGTTACTTCGGGTCAGCGCACCCTGTCAGAAGCCATTGAACGCTTAGATGAAATAGCCAACAAACCAAACCCTTATGGCCGCTTTTTAACCTTTCTTGCTTTTGGCGCGTCAAGTGGCGCCTTTGCGATGCTAATGCACACCAGCTGGAATGATGTTTTTTGGTCAACCTTGCTAGGTTTAGTTGTTTGCTTATTTACCTTTTGGGCTGAGCACTCACGTCGTGTAACCGACATGTTAGAGCCCATTGCCGCGATGACCACCGCCATTTTAGCCACCGCTATTGCTTTAATCGATCCCAGCATTAATATTCCGCTAGTGGTTTTGTCGAGTATTATCGCCTTTATTCCCGGCCTATCACTAACCTTGGCTTTATCCGAGCTTGCGGCAAGAAACTTAATGTCAGGTACGGCCAGGTTAATGGACGCCTTGATGATTCTATTTAAAATTTATTTTGGCGGTGTTTTAGGTATTGCCTTAGGTAAAATGATGTGGGGAGAAGTGGCCTTTATCCAGCCACCTAGCACGCCTAACTGGACTTCGTGGGCCGCGGTTACTACCTTATCAATTAGCTTGGTTATTTTATTTAAGTGCCGAAAAAAAGATGCGCCTTGGGGGATTATTTCAGGCTATGTCGCGTTCGGTGCCAGTGTTGTCGGCGCGGAATATTTAGGGGTCGCTCTAGGTGCATTTGTCGGTGCGTTTGCTTTAGGTATATACAGTAACTTTTTCTCACGCATCATGAACCTGCCCTCGAGTATTGTAAAATTGCTCGGCCTGGTTGTTTTGGTACCAGGAAGTAAGGTCTATATTGGGCTAAGTAATGCCGTTTCGGGACAAAACATGTTAAACGCTACCGACATTGGTTCACAAACATTCCTCATTTTTATGTCTCTGGTCGCGGGATTAATATTTGCCAATGTTGCTTTACCGTCCAGAAAGCTCCTTTGACAAAAAACATCGATTACAGGTTATTTAACGCATGGTAAGCAAAACAAAATATCACCATGGTGATTTACATAAGTCGCTAGTAACCCATGCAACAGAAATGGTGACAGAATCTGGTATTGAAGGGCTGTCATTGCGAAAACTTGCTGAGCGCATTGGTGTTTCACGCACTGCTGCTTATCATCACTTTACCGATAAAAATGAATTATTATGTGCTATTGCTGAACAAGGTTTTGAGCAGTGGCACCAGCGCGCAAGTGAAATTTTCTCGGAAAAAAAACTGTCTAATGAAGATAAATATCGTCACTTTGTCCATGCCTATATTGGCTTTGCAACCAAAAACCCCTCATTATATGAGCTGATGTTTGGCCGTGTTATTTGGAAAGAAAACAATAGTACACAAACATTAAAAACCATGGCCTATGCCAGTTTTAATTATCAGGTTGAAATGACCAAGCTATGGCAAGAACAAGGGATTATTATCCGAGATGAAAATCCCTTACGGTTAGCGCAAGTAACATGGGCAACGTTGCATGGAATAGCACGCTTGGTAATTGACGGCATATATGCACAAGAAAACCAAATTGATGAAATGTGCGAATGTGCAGTGAATGTGTTCCTTGCAAACAGCCATTAAAACATTTGAAACTTATAAGGTAATTATTGATGACCACTGCTGACAACAAGGAAAAACTCGCTCAGTTTGATGAGTTTTTTTCCATAAACTATACCTTCAATATTAACGCGAGTGTTATCGAGTTAGCGAACTTACCTAATTATGAGCAGTTTCTCGCTAACATGCCGACACCATTTAAAGTAGCATCCGAAATAAACACCTTAGACCAAAGTGCGCTGCGCCCACTGCAAACCGTTGCCGGTGTTGCCAGCCAATTAATGGAATTTCTCAACCATCAAGCACAAAAAATGGACTTATTAGTTGGTTACATTCTCAGTCAACAAGATAACCCAAACGCTAGGTTTAAAGCGGTTAAATTTGGTGGCGGCGGGCTTATATTTAAAGCTACAGATCCCGCAACGTTTAACTGCGGTGATTTTTTGGAATTAAAGTTATTCTTTACTGACGACAACAGCGCTTTGTACTGTATTGGTGAAATCGTCAATAGTGAGATAGTCGACGGTGACAGTCAGTACAAGGTAATTTTTCACCACATTCGCGCTGAAGACCAAGAAGCATTGGTGCGCCTTAGTTTGCATCAACAATCAAAACAGCTTCAAGCTCTCGCACAACAGCGTAGTGAAAATAAACATAACGATTCATAAATTTAATATCTACTCCCCCACTCCCTTGCTTAAGGCGATAATCATATCGGCTTAGTGATTCAAGGCGTTGCCTTGCATTCAATCACGCGCATAAATGCCAACATATATTTCAACATAGTATATTAAATACAAGATCATAGACCTTTACTATCCCAGTCGTTTAGTGAGTACAATATTATGCATTTGACAGTTATTTATGCCTGTACTGAGTTAAGCCGCGCCTTGTCCGACCTCATGATGAATACGTATGCAAGTACCTAGTTAATCGCAAGGGCTTAACTTATGCTCAAGTGGTCAACAAAAATAAAACAAAAAATAAACTTTGTTATCAACGAGGCAAGCATGCAATCGACATCAATCATAAAAAAATTCAGCCAAAGCGCCATTATCACCAGTTCCATACTCTTCAGCCAATTTTCATCTGCAGACACTATACTGCACGCGTTTAATTGGAGCTATGATGACGTGGCCGCTAAAGCGCAAGAGATCGCCGACTTAGGTTACAAAAAAGTACTGGTATCGCCAGCTTACAAATCAACTGGCAGTGAATGGTGGGCCCGTTATCAACCACAAGACTTTAGAGTGATTGATAGCCCGTTAGGTGACACAAATGACTTTAAAGCTATGGTTAATGCCTTAAAAGCCAAAGGTGTAGAAACTTATGCTGACATTGTTTTTAACCATATGGCGAACGAATCCTATAAACGCTCTGATTTGAACTATCCGGGCGACGAAATTCTGGCTAACTATGCCGCTAATAGCAGTTACTATAATTCAATTAAACTGTTTGGCGACTTACAAAACGGCAGTTTTAGTGACAACGATTTTCACCCTGCAGGTTGCATCACTGACTGGGGCAACCCAGGACATGTACAATATTGGCGACTTTGTGGCGGCAACGGTGATACCGGTTTACCAGATTTAGACGCAAATAGTTGGGTAGTGTCACAACAACAAGCCTACTTACAAGCGTTAAAAACCATAGGGGTTACTGGTTTTCGCGTTGACGCCGCAAAACATATGCCTAGCTCTCACATTAATGCGGTATTTA
>JBFJQB010000224.1:0-4423 GCA_041616855.1 Cognaticolwellia sp.
AAATACATAATGGCGTTTATCTCGCGTTGTTGTTGGTTGCTTTGCATTTTTTCTGGTCGGTAAAGTCAGATATATTCGAACCGATGGTGTATGTCGCGATGGCGATATTGTTAATATTATTACGGGCAGATAAAATTATGCGTTGGTTTCAATAGTGCCCAACAGACAAAAAAGCGAAGGGGTTGCCTTCGCTTTTAGCTTATAAATGCGAATAAGTATTACTCGCTACGCGCAGTGACTTCAACTAAGTGATAACCAAATTGGGTTTTAACAGGGCCTTGCACTTGATTTAATTCGGCTGAAAAAACAACTTCATCAAATTCTTGCACCATTTGCCCGCGACCAAATGAACCTAATGCGCCACCTTGTGCTTTTGAAGGACAGTTTGAATGCTCTTTTGCGACTTCAGCAAAGTCTGCACCAGCTTCTATTTCTTGTTTTAATGTTAGACATTGCTCTTCAGTATCTACCAGTATATGACGTGCTGACGCTCTTAACATTGTACTTCCTCTATTTAAATATTCTAAAAATTGCGCTGACTTTACCGTATTTTTCTTGATAATAAAACACTCAGAACGATAAAGTATATAGCCCAAGGCATTGTGTGAGAAAGGTAATACCAAGGCGATTAGTGTTACTCCGCCTTATCGTAGTAAAAACGCGAGAACTGTTATGACTATTTTAATGTCATCAATTTATTTAATTGAAAGTTTACCTTCTGATAGGTTAAGTTAATTTACTAGTCATTTTTCGTAACTATAAATTAACGAGCCTGGACATGTATTTACCTAATTTAAAACATTTACGCTATTTAGTGGCATTGCATCAACACCAACACTTTCATAAGGCCGCACAAGCTTGTTTTGTCAGTCAATCAACATTAAGTAGTGCGATACTAAAACTTGAACAACAATTGGGGTGTCAATTAATTGAGCGCGACAATAAATCTTTTTTATTTACCAATCAAGGTAATGAGTTTGTTGAAAAAGCACGTAAGTTGCTGGTTGATGCTAATGACCTAGTTAGCTTTGCAAAGCAACAAGGCGAAGTGGAAGGTGGTGTCTTTAATATTGGCTGTATTCCTACCGTTGCGCCTTATTTATTGACAGATTTAGTACCCGCTTGTCAGCGAGAGTTAAAAAATTTACTGATTTATTTTCGTGAAGACACCACTGACAACCTTTTACAAATGCTAAAAAATGGCGAGTTAGATGTGGTGATTCTTGCTTTGCCAGTTGTGCAAAGTGGTTTTGAGAGCCAAGTGGTGGGTAAAGATCATTTCTTTGCCGCTGGCTCACCAAGCTTAATGGCTAAGTTTAGCAAGCAGCAAAATTATCAATGCTTGCCACAGCATAGTGTTTTTCTGCTCTCTAATGAACATTGTTTGACTAAACATGCGATATCCGCGTGTAAATTAGCCGATACCAGCCTTATCAATGCATTTTCGGCGACAAGTTTAGCCACCCTAGTGCAAATGACCGCCTACCATCAAGGCTTTACCTTTTTGCCTGAAATGGCGGTTAAAAAAGGCTTTGGCAAAGCTGAGGGCTTAACGATAGAAAAACTCGCGGGTAACGTATATCGAGAAATTGCCCTGATGCGACGCTCTACCAGTGCAGAAACCCCGATATATCGTAAGTTATCCTCAATTTTGCAAGATTTATTAAAATAATTTAGTCATTTTCAAACTATTTTACGGTTCAACTCTACTTTTAATATATCAGAGTAACTTAACTTAATTAAATAGGATATTGCGTGTTTGAACGAAGCGATGAAATGCTAGTAAAACAAGCGCTGAAGGGAAAGAAATCAGCTTGGGTTACGTTAGTAAAGCGCTATGAGAAAAACTTATACAACTATACCTTGCGTATGGTGAGTCACCCCGAAGATGCCTTGGATTTAATGCAAGATGTTTTTATCGCGGTTTTTCGTAACCTAGCATCCTTTCGAGGTGAAAGTCCTTTCAAAGCTTGGTTGTTTAAAATTGCTCATTATCGCTGTATTGAGTTTTATCGCCGTAAAAAGCCGACACAATCACTTGACGATGTACCTGAGCAAGAAGAGCAAAGTGCTGATGCTTGTCCGGAGTCAGATTTATTTTCAGGTCAACAAGCCAATATATTAAAGCGCGCGTTACTTACCCTACCGTTGAATCAAAAGTTAGTGGTTGAGCTGAAATTTTTCCAACATTGTACGTTTGATGAAATTGCTCAGCAATTAGGCGTTTCAGTGAATACAGTTAAATCGCGTTTATACAGTGCGTTAGATAAATTAAAAGCTCATTTGGAGGTAGACCATGTCAAATAAAGAGCAGTTAAAGCAAGAGCAAGCGTTTGCCGACTGGTTAGATGGTAAGACAGATGATTGTTTTCTCGATGATGAAAGCCTATGGCAAGCACGTAAAAATACCGTCAATGCACTTGAATATCATGTTGCCATATCTGATGAGCAGGAGGTGCCAAATTGGGATCGCAGTCGCGGCTTTACTCGTGATAAAGCGCCTTTTTGGCCATGGCGAGGTTTACCTGCGCTGTCAATGGTGTTTTCTATTTTTGCCGTCGCGTTAGTGTTGTTTAAAGTTGAATTGGTGATGCAAGATGATGGCATATTATTGAGTTTTTCCGGTAACAATAGCCAGTTGCAAGAACAAAAGTTGCTACAGTTAGTCGATCAAAAATTACAAAGCTATCATCAACAGCAACAAGTGTTTTTAGCCAATTATGCCGAAGATATTAAAGCGGAGCAGCAAGATAATAATCTACAACTAGTGAGTTATATTATCGGGGCAGCTCGACAAGAGCGCAAAGAAGATATCAGCGATTTTATGCAATACATTAACGCGCAACGAAAAGATGAACTGCTTGAGCAAAAGATTCAATATCAGCAGCTAGAGCAAGCCATTAAATATAGCAAAGCTTATCAACGAGAAAACGTTCAAGGCTTTGGATTGAAACAAGGTGATTTAAACAGTACACCTGCTAATTGGACTGCTGAGGAGTAGCGAATGAAAAACTTTAAGATATTAACCACAATGGTCGTGTTACCGTGCTTTTTACTCTCAAGTACAGGGTTTTCGGCTGAGTCGAGCGAGGCACAATATGTCGCAATGCACAAACAATTATCTATTATGAGCGATATTATTCAGTCGTCAGTGACAGATAAATCAAATAAGCATTTAGCAAAAGTTAATACTATAGATAGTACTTACTTACGCGGGCAAGGAGTAATTTTTACCATTGATTTTTCGGCGAATAAGCGCGGCTGGCGAGAGTTTAACTTTAACTTTTCCTTGCCAGAAATGCCGGTGATGAGCACGCCACCCATTGCTCCCGAGGTGAATAAAGAGTTTCAAGAAAAATATGATATTGATGTGAATGAAACGGTCACCAAGGCATTGGACTCAGCCACCGCTGACTATGAGAAAGTGCGTGATATGTTAGAGCGGGGTCGAGATAGAGCCGAAGAGTTAAGGGATGAGCAACGCGACTTAGCTTACGAGTTAAGGGATATAGAACGTGAGAAGCGTGATGTAAACTTTCAACTTTCACGAGCGAGCGATGAACGTAAAACAGAACTTAAAAAAGCGTTAGAGACACTAACACAGCAAGAAGAAACGCTGCGTGCCCAGCAAAAAAAGATCACACAATTGGTCAATACGGTCGCAGCAGAGCAGAAAGCAAAGCAAGCGGAAAAAGCAAAACAGCGGGCTAATTATTATCAGCAATTAACGCTTAACTTAACTGAAACACTGTGTTTATATGGCAATGGCTTAAAAGCACTACCTGAAAATGAACACGTCAGCGTGATTCTAAAATCGGCGGGGGAAAAGTCAGCTGAGCGATATAAGGACCGTATTATGGTCTTTAATAAACAAGATATTGCTAATTGTGCTAGAGATAAGATAACGGCCGAAAAGTTAATGAGTAAAAGTCAAACCTATCAGTTCTAAGCTAAGAGCTGTTAAATAAAGGGTTAACGCTAAACCAAAAAAGTCGCTGATAAGCGACTTTTTTATGTTTCGATTTTACGTAATCAATATAGCAGAAGTGCGAGTTAAATACGCCGCTTATTTTTAGATCTAGTGTGAGTTTGGCAGTTATCCGTTATCGGACTTTTATTATGATTAACAATTAACTGAATTTTTCGTTGTTGCTTATTTTCGTCAATTTGCTGTTTTTTATTGTTGGTACTGGCCGAGGTAAAGTCGAAGTAGGCCAGTATTTGCTGCAGTGTATCATTGAATTTAGCGGCAAATTCAAAAATGGAATTTTTTTGTTGAAAATTTTGCGGTGAAAAAAGTGCAAAGTCAGCCACTTTTATGCCAGGTAAGGGCTGCCGAGATTTTTGTGAAGAAGAGGGGGGAGAAATTTCACCGTAATCTTTAAACAATTCACTGGTAATACTTGGGTAGGCAGTATGATTT
>JBFJQB010000225.1:0-4415 GCA_041616855.1 Cognaticolwellia sp.
TGAGCTACAGCCGCTTCATCTGTTGACTCCCTGTCAACTGGAAACGCATTCTACATTGAAAAACTGATGAGTCAACCCTTTAATTTCAATTTTATTTCGACTGCTCAAAAAGCGACTAATCTGGTGATTTTTTAACTAAAATCTCCCTTTTGTACGGCTAATTACTTGGTTAACTCAGGCCAAGCCGCTTTAAAATATATCACCATTGACCAAAATGTCAGCACTGTCGCAATTGCATAAAAGCTATAAGCAGCAAAAATTAAAATTTCATGCGGAAATTCAAAGAATATTAGTGGGATATCATAAGTTGGATACCAAATTAAGCCCATAATGCCCAACATTTGCGCCGCGGTTTTATATTTACCCAGTTGTGAAACGGCAATGGCGTCTCTATTACCACGTGATGACATAAACTCGCGTAGCGCACTAATAAATATTTCCCGTGAGATCATTAATATCGCTGAAACCGATATCCACCATACCTGTAAATCTTGAATTAATATCACTAAAGCAGCCACCACCATAAGTTTATCCGCGACGGGGTCAATAAATGCCCCAAAGGCTGAAGACTGATTAAGCTTTCGTGCTAAATAACCGTCAAGCGCGTCACTGATAGCCGCAAACCAAAATACCGCAAAGGCACCAAAATGATTCCACGATACCGGTAAATAAAACACCACAATAAACACTGGGATTAAAATAATTCTAAATAATGTAATTTGGTTCGGGATTGTCCACATAGTATGTCTAATACTCTTATTGTTATCTAATAAAGGGGAATCGATCTAAAACACATTTTACACAGAATGCGTTCTAATTGTCATGCAAGGCGTCATAAATATTTTCCGCCAATAATTTACTGATCCCCGGTACTTTTTCTAACGCCGCTTTATCCGCTTTTAGCACTTCTTGTAAACCACCTAAGTACTGTAAAAGTGCTTGTCGCTTCTTAGCGCCTATGCCGGGAATGGTTTCTAATGTCGACTTTTTACTCGCCTTTTGTCGTTTAGCTCGATGTCCAGTGATGGCAAACCGGTGTGATTCATCTCGTATATGTTGCACTAAATGCAACGCCGGTGACGTCGCCGGTAATGATATTAATTGATGGCTACCGGCTAAGATCAAAGTTTCAAGGCCAGGTTTTCTAGACTCCCCTTTGGCGACTCCGACCAGTAATGGTGTTTTTACCTTATCGATACCCGCAAAAAACGCTTCAGCTTTTGCCAACTGCCCCTTACCGCCATCAATAAAGATAATGTCAGGCATTTTTTCTTCACTCGTTACTTTGCTGTAGCGCTTATCTAAAGCAAACGCCATGGCAGCATAATCATCACCGGGGGTGATCCCATGCACGTTATAACGCCTATAATCACTTTTTAATGGCCCTTCTTGATTAAACACCACATTGGACGCAACGGTTTGTTGCCCCATAGTATGGCTAATATCGAAACATTCAATGCGTGATATACCATTGCTTAATTCAAAGACTTCATTGAGCGCTGAAAACCTCGCTTGCATCGACTCTTTATGGGAGTTCCTAGTCATTAATGCCGTTGCGGCATTGGTACAAGCTAATTTCAAATATTGCGCACGCTCTGTACGAACCTTATGAGATATTTTTACTTCACGTTCAGCTTGGGCTGAAATTACCTGATTAATGTCTTGCTGATTTTCTATGGCCTCAGGAATAATAATTTCTTTTGGCACCGCGCCTAAATTCACGTCACTGCCAATATAGTGTTGACTAATAAAAGCAGCAATTATTTCCGCATCACTGGTATCAACAGGTACGGTTGGAAAATAACTTTTACTACCGAGAATTTTTTGCTCTCTAACAAATAACAAATGAATACACGCCTGCGACTTATGGCGATGTAACCCTATCACGTCCATTTCTGCAGCCGAGCCACTAACAAATTGCTGTTGCTGCACTTTTCTTAACGTCGCTATTTGGTCGCGATATTTAGCCGCCTGTTCAAAGTTTAACGCTTTACTGGCATGTTCCATGTTCATTACTAGCTGTTCGATAACGGTTGAACTTTTACCTTTTAGAAACAACTTAGCTAACTGCACTTGTTTTTGATAATCTTTTGGCGATATTTTATCGACACAGGGCGCTGAACATCGGCCCAGTTGATACTGTAAGCATGGTCTACTGCGGGCTCGATAATAACTATCTTCACATTGTCTTAACGGAAAAATCTTTTGCATTAATCGCAAACTTTCCCAAACAGCACCTACTGTTGGATATGGGCCAAAGTAATCACCCTTAACTTTTTTACCGCCGCGATGCAGACCTAATTTGGGATGTTTATGTTCGGTGATCAGTAAATAGGGATAAGATTTGTCATCGCGCAGTAAAATATTATATTTCGGTTGATATTTTTTAATATAATTGTTTTCGAGGATCAACGCTTCACCTTCCGTGTGGGTAACGGTGACGTCAATCGCGGTAATTTGCTTGACCAGTGCGCGGGTTTTATTACTGCCGACATCTTTACGAAAATAACTCGCTAAGCGTTTTTTCAGTTGTTTCGCTTTACCGACATAGATCACCGTTTGGTTACTATCGTACATACGATAAACCCCGGCTTGTTCGGAAACTGCGGCTAGAAAGGCTTTATGATCAAATAATGTTTGATCATCGGGTAAGTGTTTTTCAGACAAGGGTTATAAGGCTTCAGTTTTTAACATACCATGGCGGATAGCCAAATGAGTTAACTCGACATCATTACTGACATTAAGTTTTTCAAACATACGATAACGATAGCTATTAATGGTTTTAGTACTTAGGACTAATTGTTCTGAGATATCAGGGACTTTTTCGCCACGCGTGATCATTAACATAATTTGCAGTTCACGTTCAGACAGGCTGCTAAAAGGGTTTTCATCAACAGATTTAAATTGGCTTAAGGCCATTTGTTGGGCAATTTCTGGGGTTATATAGCGTTGGCCGCTATTGACAGCACGGATGGCGTTGATCATTTCATCAGGACCGGCAGCTTTAGTTAAGTAACCTGCCGCGCCAATCTGCATAACTTTCGTTGGGATTGGGTCTTCACTGTAAACTGTTAACACGATAACTTTGACATCAGGGGCATAACGTATGATTTTCTTCGTCGCTTCTAAGCCGCCAATACCGGGCATATTCATATCCATCAAGACAACATTAGGTTCAACTTTACGGCAAAACTGCACGGCTTCCTCGCCTGTTTTAGCCTCACCAATCACCTTAAGCCCTTTTACTTCGTCTAGGATTTTTCGGATTCCAGTACGAACCAACTCGTGGTCATCAACTAACAAAACATTTATCAACGTGAAATACCTTATGATACTTTATAAAAAATACTCGAATTCAGCCAAAAAGAATATAGCTAAATGGTCATTAACACAATCGAAATTCTTGTTTAACCTTCAATTCTTATTACTTTATTAAAGCTAAAATCCAGCAAGTTAACCAACCGTGATTATAGATCATTTTTATTTAACCAGTTATTTAACAAACCAATTTGACCATTTTTATAGGCCGCATAGGTTAAACGCACGGCGTTACTTAATATGATGCTGTCATTCCATTTTGTCTGGTCGGCAATCAGTTCGTAGCACTTTTGTGCTTCTGGTGACAAATAACCGCGCATTTCTTTTTTACCGCGATCTTTTTGTCGCTCTCGATAACGCTTTTGCTTCTCAGCATTGGTTAATGCTTTCTTTTTTATGCTCATCAATAACTTACCTTAATACAAATCAAACCACCAACGGTTACGCATAACCAATTCTTACAGCTTTTTTAGCATTTGTTAAGCTAAAACGCTATTTATTTAACTGTTCGGAGTTGTTTAGCGTACAAGTGTTCGCTAAAGTAACGCCTTTCAAATTATCAAAAGATGTAAGTGACCCCATGGAACAAAAAAACTCGTTCTCTAAAGAAGACCTAGTTAAAGCAGGTACTGGTGAAATGTTTGGCCCTGGTAATAGCCAATTACCTTCTGACAATATGTTAATGATGGATAGAATCGTTAGCATTAATGATGATGGTGGCGAACATGGCAAAGGCGAAATTATCGCAGAATTAGATATAACGCCTGACCTTTGGTTTTTCGATTGTCATTTCAAAGGCGATCCGGTAATGCCTGGTTGTCTTGGTTTAGACGCTATGTGGCAATTAACGGGTTTTTACTTAGCTTGGTCTGGTGGACCGGGTCATGGTCGTGCTTTAGGTGTCGGAGAAGTAAAATTCACCGGACAAATTTTACCAACGGCTAAAAAAGTCACTTATAAAATCACCTTAAAGCGTGTGATTAAACGCAAATTATTTATGGGGATTGCTGACGGTACAGTTTCTGTTGACGGGCGTGTTATTTACACGGCAACTGATTTAAAAGTTGGTTTATTTACAGATACGACTAAGTTTTAAA
>JBFJQB010000226.1:0-4411 GCA_041616855.1 Cognaticolwellia sp.
TACTTGGTCTTTGGCGGTAATAAAGTGGGCTTAAAAGCACTTGAAGCATTACTGCCTGTGGTGCAAGACCGCTACCCGATGAATTTATTTAATCATGCGGCATTTCATACTCCATTGCTTGAAGATGTTGCTAAACGGGCGCAGTCGTTAATGTCAGCTGAGCTCTTTAATGCGCCTGAAGTGCCGTTAATTGATGGTTTGGGGCAAGTGTGGCAACCATTTAGTTGTGATGTCGAACAATTGTATAATTATACGCTGCATACCCAAGTGGTTGCGCCTTATAACTTCTCTAAAGCGATTGAGGTCGCCATTAAAGAGTTTGCACCAGACAAGTTGATTATTTTAGGCCCAGGCTCGACATTAGGCGGCGCAGTTGCGCAAAGCTTGATCAGTCACCATTGGCTAAACTTCACAAATAAGGCTGACTTTATTGCTCAACAAAAGCAAGACCCGTATATTCTAGCGATGGGCTTAACAGAGCAGCGTGAGCAGGTTTTAAAATAATAAATGGCTGAAAAAATAATTATTTTATACAATAGGCACTAGGAATTACCGTTTTGAGTTACATAATGACGACAAACCGCAAAAAAAATGAGGCAGAATTAATCCTCGCATTTAAAGCCTTACTAAAAGAGCAATGCTATGGCTCACAAAGCCAACTTGCTGAAGCGTTGGCTGAGCAGGGCTTTAAGAATATGTCGCAGGCGAAAATTTCCCGCTTGTTGTCTAAGCTTGGTGCCGTGAAAATGCGCAATGCCAGTAGTCAGGTCGTGTATATTCTGCCTGATGAGTTAGCGGTACCCAAATCCAAACAAGCTATTCAATCTGTTGTCATTAGTGTAAAGCATAATAACATGCAAATTATTTTAAAAACCGGTATTGGTGGTGCACCTTTAATTTCACGCATGCTCGATAGTATGGGGGAGTCGACGGGTATTTTAGGTACGTTAGCAGGCGATGATACGATATTTATAGCCCCAACCGATGTTAGTCGTATTGATGAAATAACCAAAGAGATCAGTTTACTATTGGGTGTTTCAACCGCAGATTAAGACCTTCAAGCTTTTAGAAGTTACAGCAAAGGGTAAACAGTGATGTTTACCCTTTTTATGTTCAGGATGAACTGTCAGGTTATTTGTTCCAGACATAACCTAAGTACCTACATCCATGTAGGCAATTACGCGAACGCATGGATGCGTAAGAGCGTTTATGTTCAGGACGAACGGTCAGGTTATTTGTTCCAGACATAACCTAAGTACCTACATCCATGTAGGCAATTGTGCTAACGCATGGATGCGTAAGAGCGCTTATGCGTCTATAACGTCAAAAACGATGCGTGATCTACTATAAAAAGGCTGCCCAGGTCGTAGTAAAGTATTGTTAATATTGGCACCAGTTGTGCGATTCGCTACTCGTTGTGGTTCAAAACAAAACCCACCATGTTTTTGATAAGCGCAGTGCTCTTTCCCTGTTTGGCTACCATCAATATAGTTTGCAGTGTATAAAACTAAGCAAGGTTGATCTGAATACAGTGTTAAGCGCCGACCTGATTTGGACTCAACCGCTTGCGCGGCAAAGGTGTTGCCAGCAATAGCCTCAGCAGTGGTTAGCCAATAATTATCAAAGCCTTTGGCGATCATGACTTGTTTATCATTACTGGTAATGCTTTCACTCAGTGGGGTTAATCGGCTAAAGTCATGAGCGCTGCCAACCACCTCACGTATTTCACCTGTCGGATAAATATCTTCACTCATCGGTAAAAAGTGTTCAGCATTTAAGTGTATCTGGTGTTGGTGTATGTCACCCACATTGTGCCCTGCGAGATTAAAATAGCTGTGCTGAGTTAAGTTTATCACCGTGGCTTTATCGCTACTGGCAAAATATTCTACGGTTAATTCGTTATTGTCATCAAGCTGGTACTTTACTTTGAAATCAACATTGCCGGGAAAACCGTTATCACCATCAGGGCTAGAGTGTTGTAGTATTAGACTTACGTTTTCGCTAGTACTTTCTGTGCTTGCTTGCCAAAGTTGTTTGTTTAACGCTTTAAACCCACCATGGAGTTGATTGTCATTATTGTTGATACTCAGCTGATAAGTGTTATCTGCAATGGACAGTAGCCCGTGCTTTATTCGCCCAGCATAACGACCAATAATAGCCCCTAGATAATAAGGGTCATGTTCATAATCGCTGATATTATCGTAACCGAGTACGATATCGCTTGAAACGTCATTACGGTCTAAGGTTTCTAAGGCAACTATAATGCCGCCGTAGTTGGTAATTTTTATTCGCACGCCATTGGCATTTGATAAAGTAAAAAGCTGTGCAGTATCACCGTTACTTAAGCGCCCAAAATCGCTTTTAGTGATGTTTAGCTGTTTAATATTAGTTTTAGCTGACATGCTTTATTTCACTTTTTATGAGTAATGGTTAGCGCCATATTAAAGTAATATTGAGATGAGTCAGGTGGCTATAAGCATAATGCTTACCGTGAATAGGGGAGCGGATTATTCACGGGAGTAATGTAAAAGCGTTAGTTGCTGCGGTTAGCCGCAATATGCGCTAATGAAATCAAGGCTTGCTTATGATCGGACTCGGGCAGCAGGGCAATGGCATTAATGGCTTTGTCTGCTTCTTGTTCTGCTTTTTTCTGAGTGTAAACGAGCGCGCCAGTCTGTTCCATGGCGGCAAGGATCTCATCTAAATGCTCCATACCATCACCATGCTCAATGGCGCTACGGATCATTTGGCGTTGTTGTTCATTACCATGCGCCATCGCATATAACAGTGGTAGAGTAGGTTTGCCTTCAGCAAGGTCATCACCGACATTTTTGCCCATTTCTTGTGCATCGGCGGTATAGTCCATAATGTCGTCAACGAGTTGAAAGGCAGTGCCTAAATGCTTTCCGTAATTAAGCATTGCTAGCTCAGTTGCTTGATCTTGCTTTGCAAGTACGGCCGCAAGACGGGTAGCAGCTTCAAATAACTTCGCAGTTTTACAATAGATAACCTGCATGTAGCTATCTTCTGTAGTGTCGGGGTCATTACAATTCATTAATTGCAATACTTCACCTTCTGCAATGATATTGGTTGCATCAGATAAAATATCCATGACTTTTAAATTATTTAGCTCGCTCATCATTTGAAATGAACGAGAATATAAAAAGTCTCCCACTAACACGCTGGCGCTATTACCAAACATGGCATTGGCGGTTTCTCGGCCACGGCGCATATTTGACTCATCTACCACATCGTCATGTAGCAGTGTCGAAGTATGAATAAACTCAACAATGGCCGCAAGTTGCAAGTGTTCTTCACCTTGATAACCAATAGCTCTAGCTGCTAATACGGTCAGAAGGGGTCGCATACGTTTCCCACCACCATTAACAATATAAACACCGAGTTGATTGATAAGGGCAACGTCAGAATGAAGTTTAGAAAAGATAAGGTCGTTAACAGCCTTCATGTCTTGTTGAGCCAAGGCCTGGATATTTTTGATATTCATAGAGCGTAACGAGTTACCTTAAATTAACTTTAGTGTTAGAATACTAGCTAGTGATTTCACTGGCCAATTTTACACGAAATTCATGATGATAGAAGTTTTCCAAGCGAGAAGTTTTTAGTTAAGTAAAAATAATAATAAATCATTGCTTTTATACTTGCTCTCACCGATTTCTTCGCGTAGAATTCGCGCCCTATAATTTTAAATTTAAGCGTCGTCCATAGATGATGACGCAGTACGGAGTAGCTATGTACGCGGTATTCCAAAGCGGTGGTAAACAGCATCGTGTAACTGAAGGCCAAACGGTTCGTTTAGAAAAAATCGAACTTGAAATTGGTGCTGCAGTAGAATTCGAAAACGTTTTAATGATCGCCGATGGCGAGAACATCAATGTAGGCGCGCCTTACATTGCTGGTGGTAAGGTTGTGGCTGAGGTTGTAAACCAAGGTCGCGCTGATAAAGTTAAAATTGTTAAATTTAAACGTCGTAAGCATTCACGCAAGCAAGCGGGCCATCGTCAATGGTTCACTGAAGTGAAAATTACTGGCATTAACGGCTAATTAGGAGCGATTTACAATGGCACATAAGAAAGCTGCAGGTAGTACACGTAACGGTCGTGATTCAGAAGCTAAACGCCTAGGTGTTAAACGTTTTGGCGGCGAAGCTGTTTTAGCGGGTAATATCATTGTTCGTCAACGTGGTACTCGCTTCCACGCTGGTGACAACATGGGTATCGGTAAAGACCACACTCTATTTGCTTTATCTGATGGTAAAGTACAATTTGAAGTTAAAGGTCCTAAAAACCGCAAGTTTGTAAGCATTATCGCTGAGTAGTAATACGCAAACTTATAAAACCCTGCTGTTACGCAGGGTTTTTTTTTGCAGGTAATTTATAGCTATTCGTTGCTA
>JBFJQB010000227.1:0-4395 GCA_041616855.1 Cognaticolwellia sp.
CTGTTAGCTTAAAAGGTGAACATTTTCTGTTATACCCTGCACCAGCGGTGACTAATTGAAATGCCAATAGCCACCCAGCAGTAAATATTCTCGTTACTGTCGCTAAATTGTGACACTGGAATTGCTTTTTTAGCTAAAAATAATTAATTTCTTCCCCCTAATTGGGCAGCAGATCCACAAAAGCCCACAATTTCATTCACTTCCCTCAAAGCCTTTATTTTATAGGCGCTCAGGCTGATCAAATTAAGCAAACTTTGCTTGACATAAGTTTGCTTTACTCACTAAACTGTATCAATGTGGGAAAAAGTGGGAATTAGTGGATCTAAAGTGATCCCATAATCATAAAGCGAATTATGTATAGAGGCACCAGCGCAATAACGCTCGATAGTAAAAATAGAATCACGATACCTACACGGTATCGCGAGGAGCTATTTGCCGATTGCCAAGGAAAAATGGTCTGTACCGTTGATATTCAACATCCGTGTTTATTGTTATATCCCCTGCCCGAATGGGAAGAAATCGAGTTAAAGCTTTGTGGTTTGTCGAGTATGAATCCTCAAGAGCGACTATTACAACAAGTATTACTCGGTAATGCCTCCGATTGTGAAATAGATAAGAGTGGTCGTTTGTTAATTAATGGTCCGCTTCGCGAACATGCGGATCTAGAAAAAAACTTGATGCTAGTAGGGCAATTGAAAAAGTTTGAAATCTGGAGTGATGCTGCTTGGAAGGCTCAAATGCAGCAAGGTATTGCGAAAATACAGTCAGGTGAAATTGAGCTCACTGACCGTTTACTTGATTTATCTTTGTAGATAAATCGTTCAATAGAAAAGCATGATAACTAAATGGCGTTGATAAACTCATAATGCAACAAGATAAAGCACATATTTCAGTTCTGCTTGACGAGTCGATTTCAGGGCTCGCGATAAAACCAGATGGTATTTATATCGACTGTACTTTTGGTCGAGGCGGGCATTCAGGGTTAATTCTTGAAAATCTTGGTCCTAATGGCCGTTTGATTGCCATAGACCGAGATCCAACGGCGATTGCCGCCGCAGAAAAGTATGCTGATGATCCACGCTTTATAATTGAACATCATGGCTTTGCTGACCTACAGATGATTGTTGATAAACACCAGTTAACTGAAAAAGTAGACGGGATTTTACTCGATCTTGGCGTTTCGTCACCGCAGCTTGATGAAGCGGAGCGTGGCTTTAGTTTTATGAAAGACGGCCCACTTGATATGCGTATGGATACTACGCGTGGACAAACGGCAGCAGAATGGCTAGCCGTGGCAGATGTAGAAGATATCACTTGGGTATTGCGCACCTTTGGCGAGGAAAAACATGCTTGGCGTATTGCCAATGCCATTGTTGATGAGCGTGAGATTAATCCGCTGACTCGTACGGGGCAATTAGCACAGTTAATTAAAAAAACAGCGCCACAAAGAGAAATTAAAAAGCATCCAGCCACTCGCAGTTTTCAAGCAATTCGCATGTATATCAATAGTGAATTAGAGCAAATTGAAAAAGCATTGGCAGCGTCTTTGACGGTACTGGCGACTGGTGGTCGATTGGTGGTGATTAGCTTTCATTCACTTGAAGACCGATTAGTTAAGCAATTTATGAAAAAAAATTCGCAAGGTAAAAAAGTACCGCGCGGTATGCCTATTAGCGAAGCCGAATTAAATAAAGGTAAGAACTTGAGTTTAGTTGGACGCAAGTTAAAGCCGAGTAAAGGCGAAGTGGAAGAAAATGTTCGCTCGCGCAGCTCAGTACTTCGAGTTGCACAAAGGCTAGCGCGCTAATTACGGCGCTTTAGTATGGCAACCAAGAAAGTTGTGTTAGCACTTGATATTTGGCATGACATACGACGCCATTTGGTTATTTATGGCATTTTATTGCTGGTATTGATATCGGCATTTTCGGTGATTTATTTCACGCATTTAAATCGTCTAACGACCAGTAAAATTGAAGTGCTATTAACCGAACGTGACGCCTTAGAAAATGAGTGGCGTAACTTGTTATTAGAACAAAATAGTTTAGCTGAGCATAGTGCCATTGAAAGTAGTGCACAAAAGCAACTTAACATGACTAGGCCTGATGCCAGCTCAGAAATTATCATCAAATTACCATGAATTATTAGCATGAGTAGGGCAATGAAAAAATCAGCACAATACAACCCAAACACAGTAGCATGGCGTTTTTACGTCGTGCTAGGTGCTGTTGTGTTGATTTATGCGGGTTTGATGGCCCGAACGGCTTATATTCAAGTGTTTGAACCGGATATGTTGAAAAAGCAGGGTGATAATCGTTCGCTGCGCACTAATACTAAAACCGTGCAACGCGGCTCAATTGTTGATCGTAACGGTCATGAATTAGCGATCAGTGTGCCGGTAGAAACGGTCTGGGCTGATCCAAAAATTATATTTGATAGCAACGCCTTAGCAATGCAAAAGCATTGGCAGGCGTTAGCTGACGTTCTGGGTCAAGACGTTAACAAATTAAAAGTGAGAATTACAAAAAATCCAACGAAACGCTTTGTCTATATTCAGCGAAAAGTTGCCCCGGCAATGGCCGGTTATATTCGAGAGTTAAAAATTCCGGGAATTCACCTGCGCAAAGAGTCTAAACGTTTTTATCCTGCGGGCGAAATAAGTGCCCATATTGTCGGTTTTACCAATGTCGACGATAAAGGTATTGAAGGGGTTGAGCGGGTATATGATCAACTGCTGACCGGCGAAAATGGTGAGAAAAAATATCGTAAAGACGCGAAAGGTCGAAAAATAGAGATTCTATCGGTGAAAGCCTCTAAACCGCCTGAAAAGATAACGCTAAGTATTGATCAACGTATTCAAGCGTTAGCTTATCGTGAGTTAAAGGGTGCGGTTAAAGCGTTTAAAGCTACCTCAGGCTCTGCTGTTGTCACTAATGTTAACACGGGTGAAGTTTTAGCTTTGGTTAACAGTCCGTCTTATAACCCCAATAACCGGTCGGGAGTTGCCATTCATCGTTTTCGTAATCGCGCTATCACCGATATCTATGAGCCGGGTTCAACCATGAAACCCCTCACCGTGTTAACGGCATTGGAATTTGGCAGTGTGGAAAAAGATAGCATTATTGATACATATCCCGGTTGGATGCGCTTAGGGGGGAGTCGCGTATCGGATCCGCGTTATCTTGGTAAAATTAGTTTAGCGGAATTATTAGTGCATTCTTCTAATATGGGCACAACTAAATTGGCACTGTCGGTACCGAAAGATTACCTCATTGATAAGTTTTTTGATGCCGGGTTTTCTGAAGACACCGGCACGGGTTTGGTTGGTGAAAGTTCGGGAATGATGCACGATAGATCGCGTTGGTCAAAATTTGAATTAGCGACCTTGTCTTGGGGACATGGGGTGGCAATCACGCCTATTCAGTTAGCGCGTTTTTATACTACCTTAGCTAACGGCGGCATCAAAACGCCATTAACGATTTTAAAACAAGATGCAAACAGCCAAGCCGCGCCAAACTATGAGCGTATTTTTTCAGCTGAACATAGTCAAAATGTTGTGGAAATGCTTGAACATGTGGTTAATGAGCAATATATCGTAGCGAAAGTTGATGGCTACCGCGTTGGTGGTAAAAGTGGTACGGCAATTAAAGCGTTTGCTGGGGGGTACGGTAATGACTATGTCGGTTTATTTGCCGGTATGGCACCGATTTCAGATCCTGAGATTGCTGTGGTGGTGGTCATTGACGACCCCGGTGGCGACTTGTATCACGGCGGTGAAGTGGCCGCGCCTGTATTCTCGCGAATTATGAAAGGTACGCTGCGGCTGCTCAATGTCCCGCCTGATGCGAACACGCGAGTGACCTCTATACAAGCAGAGCAAAAAGCAGAAAGTTTTCCTAAGGAGCGTGACCATGTCTGATCACGCTTTACGCGTTTATAATCAACCGAGAAATTTTGCGGCTATTCAAGCGGTACTAAACCTTGGTGGCATTACGCTGGTATCAAGTGATTTAGCAAAGCTTAAAAGCCAGTTTAATTCGCAACAACACATTAATGTCGCTAATGCTAATTTAGTAAATGACACCCGCGCTATAAAAACGGGTGATGTTTTTTGTGCTGTTATTGGTAGTTTAAGCGATGGCCGTGCCTATATCACACAAGCGTTAGCGGCGAATTGCGCCCTGATAATTCAAGAAACCACTGAGCTCGCAGCACATGGAGAGTTGACTTGGCGTCAGCAGGCAGCAGGTAAACCGATAGCGATAATAAGTTACTTCCAACTGAACCAACATTTATTTGATGTTGCGAAAGCATTTTATGGTGCACCGGCGCAATATTTAAATGTTATTGGTATTACCGGCACTAATGGTAAAACCAGTACCAGCCAAATTATTGCTA
>JBFJQB010000228.1:0-4388 GCA_041616855.1 Cognaticolwellia sp.
AGTACTCCAGTTGCAAGTGGTGACCAAGGCAAGTAGGCAATATCTTCATGAACACAGTTTTCAATTACATACGGCCAATCTTTGGTGTGGAGTAAGCTAAATTCATTTTGTATTGATACCATGCGTGGCAAATTATGTTCAGTACTTAAACGAAGATATTGATTTATACCCCATGGTGTATCGTCTGACAGGCCACAATAGCGAATTTTACCGGCTTGCACACAGCTCGCTAAACCTTGCAAGATATCTAACATTTCTTCATCTTCTTGCGTGGCGTTAACTTGGCTATGATTAATGCTGTTGGGCCAATGATTACCAAAGTGTGGTGATTGTCGGTTAGGCCAATGTAATTGATAAAGGTCAAGGTAATCGGTTTGTAAACGCTTTAATGAAGTTTCAACCGCAGCAATGACATTGGCACCGGTTATTTTACTGCCACCGCGAATATAGGCAAGCCCTGGGCCAGCAATCTTGGACGCTAAAACCACATTATTTCGACGCGATGGATTAGCGGCTAGCCAATGACCAATGATAGACTCGGTTTTACCATAGCTTTCTTCAGTCGGAGGCACGGCATACATTTCTGCGGTGTCAATAAAGTTAATGCCTTGCATTCGCGCATAATCGAGCTGAGCATTGGCGTCGGTTTGATTGTTTTGCACACCCCAGGTCATGCTCCCTAAACAAATACGCGACACTTCTAATGAGCTACTACCTAATTTTACATACTTCATCATGTTATTCTCAATTTTTACTACTTAATACCAATGTCAAAATGAGGATCAACGGATCCAACGCAGAAATTTAAATTTCATTTTACTGTAAGGCGCAAACCTCAGTGGTAAATCTTTAATAAACGGTCGTGCCAGTACCGATTTTAAATGACTAAAATTATCAAAACCCGCTTGGCCGCTATATTGGCCCATGCCACTGGGACCAACGCCACCGAAGGGCAGTTCAGGTACAGCATTAAACATGATGACATCATTGACACATTGGCTTCCAGCGCTGATTTCATTCACCCATGCCTGACATTGTGCATTATTTTTACTGAAAATATAGGCCGAAAGCGGTTTATCGCGCGCTTTAACAAAAGCTTTAGCATTATCAAAATCTTCAACGGCAATAATAGGCAAAATCGGACCGAAAATTTCTTCTGTCATTAAAGCACTATCAAGTGGGGGATTAACCACTATAGTTGGGGAAATATAACGGTTTTCAAGATCAAATTCGCCGCCTACAGTAATATCAATATGGCTCAAATAACTGCTAATGCGCTTAGCATGGCGCTGATTGATAATTCGTCCGTAACTTTGACTTGCTTTTGGCTCTTGACCAAACATCATAGTGATTTGCGCTGTCAGCGCAGCGACTAATGGCTCAATCATTTTTTTTGGGGTGATAATATAATCTGGCGCAATACAGGTTTGTCCTGCATTCATCCATTTGCCCCAAGCAATCCGTTGAGCACTAATAGTAATATCAGCACTGGCATCAACATAAACAGGGCTCTTGCCGCCTAACTCTAATGTTACAGGGGTTAAATGCTTTGCGGCAGCCGCCATAACAATGCGGCCGACTTGACCATTACCGGTGTACATTATGTGATCAAATTGCAGCGCAAGTAATTCGGTGGTTTCTTCGACGCCTCCTTCAACAACAGAAACAGCATTATTATCTAAATATTGCGGAATAAGCTTTGCTAACAGCGCCGATGTGGCTGGCGCAAGTTCTGAAGGTTTTACTATGGCACAGTTACCTGCGGCAATAACAGCCACCAACGGCGCTAGAATGAGTTGTAAGGGATAATTCCATGCACCGATAATTAGTACACAGCCTTGTGGCTCAGGGTGAATGCAGGCGCGTCCAGGTTGGGCAACGATAGGTGTTGGGACGGGGCGTTTTTTCGCCCAACGATTTAATCGTTTACAAACATGATCAACATCACCTGTAATATAAGAGACTTCAGTTATCCAAGCTTCTTGTGCTGGTTTACCTAAATCAGCATAAAGAGCGGCTAAGAAGCTTTGTTCATGCTCAAGTACTAAGCGCTTAATTTGTTGAAGTTGTTGTTTCCGCCAAGATAAATCACATGTTGCATTAGAGGCGAAAAATGCTTGATGTTGTGCTAATTGTTCACTAAAGCCCACAAGTTTTCCAAAGTTAAATTATATGGTCTGATGATTTAATTTAACTGATTTTTACCGGGAGTACAAAGCTTTACTGGTAGCAAAATTATGGTTTTACGCCAAAAAAATCGTTGAGGTTTTTGGTAGGTAAATTCTAATAAAAATAATGAATTAGGGATTTATTATACCAAAAAGCCCGTTACTGAAAAAGACAGTAACGGGCTTAACTACGCTTTAGTGATTAACTGTGGGGAATTAACCCGCTTTTAAATAATCAGAGTCAAAGTCATCAACGTCAATAGTTGCTTTGCGCGCAATTTCTGTTGCGGTCAGTAATGCGGCTTCTTCTTCACTGATAATCTTTGCCTCTAGGCCTTTTTTAGCAACAACATCAAGTTGATAAAAGGGCAGGCGTTGGCCTAACTCTCGACAAATTTTGTCAAAAATAGGCTCACAAGCAATGATATCTTCAAGCGTTTGCTCTAATTGACCCAAAACATTTTCAGGCTCACGAGTCAGGTATTGACCTTGGCCTAAGCGTGAACGTGTTGCATTAGGATACTGCAATAAGGCAGCAACTTTATGGTCGGTAATATCTGATGGTTTTTTCAACCAACCGCCGATAGGTAAAATGATCAGTCTCAGTACTTTGGCAACGACCCTATTTGGGAAGTTGTTGATCAGCTCGTCAATGGCTTGTTGAACTTGGTAGAGACTATCTTCTACAGCCCATTGAACAAGAGGTAAGTCAGCGGTTTGACGACCTTCATCGTTGTAGCGCTTAAGCGTTGCTGAGGCTAAGTATAAATAACTTAAAATATCTCCCAATCGCGCTGAAATACGTTCTCTGCGCTTTAAGTCACCGCCTAAGGTTAGCATGGCAATATCAGACAACATGGCTAAGTTTGAGCTAAAGCGGGTCATTAATTGATAATAACGTCTAGTTTCATCGTTATAAGGAGCACTTAACGCATAACTACCAGTAAAAGAGAACCAAACACTGCGGCAGATATTACTAATAGCAAAGCCGATATGACCAAACAAGGCATGATCAAAGTCGTTTAATGCCTGTTGCTGATCTTCATTATTAGCGGCCGATAATTCAGCGAGCACATATGGATGACAACGAATAGCGCCTTGGCCATAAATAATCATGCTGCGGGTCAGTATATTTGCCCCTTCAACGGTTATTGCAACGGGAGCACCTTGATAAGCACGAGCAAGATAATTACCCGGTCCCATACAAATACCTTTACCGCCATGAATATCCATAGCATCAGAAACACAACTACGCATTTTTTCGGTGAGGTGATATTTAGCAATGGCCGAGACCACGCTAGGTTTTTCGCCCATATCAATTGCACCCGTCGACATAGTGGTGACGGCGTCCATTAAGTAAGCATTGCCACCAATGCGCGCTAGGGCTTCTTCAACGCCTTCCATTTTACCTATAGATATTTTGAATTGGCGACGAATGCGGCTATAAGCGCCAGTTGCCAATGCCAGTGATTTGATACCACCAGTACTGTTTGACGGTAAGGTAATAGCACGCCCAACGGATAAACATTCAACCAGCATACGCCAGCCTTGTCCTGCCATTTCTGGACCACCGATGATGAAATCTAATGGTACGAAAACGTCATCACCTTGTGTCGGGCCATTTTGAAAAGGAACATTCAGTGGGAAGTGACGACGACCAGTAATTACCCCTTTAATATCTGTTGGAATTAAAGCACAAGTAATGCCTAAATCTTCTTCTTCACCTAACAAGTGCTCAGGGTCTTGTAATTTAAATGCCAGCCCTAATACTGTCGCAACAGGCGCTAAGGTGATATAACGTTTATTCCACGTTAAGCGCATACCAAGTACTTCTTCACCGTTAAATTCACCACGACAAACAATACCGTAATCAGGAATAGCACCTGCATCTGAACCCGCTTCGGGGCTAGTTAAGGCAAAACAAGGAATTTCATCCCCTTTAACCAAGCGAGGTAAATAATAATCTTGCTGCTCTTTAGTGCCGTAATGTTGTAACAGCTCACCGGGACCGAGTGAGTTAGGTACGCCAACGGTAGATGACAACACGGTACTGACACTGGATAGTTTTTGTAAAACACGCGATTGTGCGTAAGCGCAAAACTCTAGGCCACCGTATTGTTTTTTAATGATCATGGCAAAAAACTTATTATCTTTTAGATATTGCCAAACTTCAGGTGTTAAATCAGCAAGCTCATGCGTTGTTTGCCAATCATCAGTCAT
>JBFJQB010000229.1:0-4383 GCA_041616855.1 Cognaticolwellia sp.
ACTTTGCTTTTAAGTCATCGACTTGTACTTGCATATGCTCAGCGTTTTCGATGAACTCAGGGCTGCGGGGATTAATTTTCGATATTATCTTAGCCACGGTATAACCTTTTATTTGTTGAACGTTTTGTTAAACTTTTTACTGCGTTAGTGTTTTTGAGTTAACAATGCACATTGATATTGTTTGATTCTCTAATTTAGCTGTTGTTAATCGTTTTCAATAGCAATAGTCACTGGGTTTAATCTTTATTTCTTTATTAGTTTTGTACATTCAACGATTGTCAAAAATTTAATAATTGATTTAGCAAAGCCATTTATTTGAGACTGAAGAAAAATGCGCGGAGCTTACGAAGGTAAGTGAGCACTTTTGACAATAGTCTCGGTTAAATGGCTAAGCTCAAATCTGTTATTAAACAGATTCGTTGAAAAGTTCACGACCTATTAGCATGCGGCGGATCTCTGAAGTACCGGCGCCAATTTCATATAACTTAGCATCACGTAATAAACGACCAGCAGGAAACTCATTAATGTAGCCATTTCCGCCCAGTAATTGAATCGCATCTAAGGCCATTTTAGTGGCTAATTCGGCAGAATATAAAATTACACCAGCCGCATCTTTACGCGTGGTTTCACCGCGATCAGCTGCCATAGCACACAAGTAAGCATAAGATTTTGCGGCATTCATTTGCGTGTACATGTCAGCAATTTTGCCTTGAATTAATTGAAATTCACCAATGGCTTGACCAAATTGCTTTCTGTCATGAATGTAAGGCACAACTAAGTCCATACAGGCATCCATAATACCTAACGGACCACCAGTAAGTACTAAACGCTCATAATCTAAACCTGACATTAATACGCGAACACCTTTACCTTCTTCGCCTAAAATGTTTTCAGCAGGAACTTCACAGTCTTGGAAAACTAATTCACAAGTGTTAGAACCACGCATACCTAATTTATCTAATTTTTGATGACGAGAAAAACCTGGGTAGTCACGTTCAACGATAAAGGCTGTAATACCTTTTGAACCAGCACTGGTATCAGTTTTTGCATAGATGATAAAGACATGGGCATCAGGACCGTTAGTGATCCACATTTTGTTACCGTTAAGAATGTATTTGTCACCTTGCTTTTTAGCGCTAAGTTTCATGCTAACAACATCAGAGCCAGCATTGGGCTCAGACATAGCTAATGCACCAATGTGCTCACCAGTACAAAGTTTTGGTAAGTATTTTGCTTTTTGCTCATGGTTACCATTTTTGTTTAATTGGTTTAAACATAAGTTAGACATAGCGCCATAGCTAAGACCCACAGAAGCAGAAGCGCGTGAGATTTCTTGCATCGCCACCATGTGCTCTAAGTAACCTAAACCTGAACCACCATATTGCTCATCTACGGTCATGCCTAATAAACCTAAATCGCCAAATTTGCGCCATAGGTCCATCGGGAATTCATTGTCTTTATCGACTTGCTCTGCGCGCGGCGCTATTTCATCACGAGCAAAGGCATTGACGGTATCGCGGATCATCTCCACGGTTTCGCCTAAATTAAAATTCATTGATGAGAAAGTAGAAATCATAGTAGTACCTTTAATAATTGTTTGTCGTGTTAACGCATCATTTGTAACGTGGCGTTAGCTGTTAATTAATATTTTGTTTTGTATTTAATACTGTTACTTATCAATAGACGCTAAGGCATCTTGACAGTTTTTTTCTAAGCCGGTTAATTCAATTAACACCGCTTGAATATCTTCTAACTGTTGATGTAAATCGTTTTTCTTGTTTGATATTAAATCCATAATGGTTTTTAACTGTGTCGCACTTGATTTATCTGCGTCGTAAAGTTCAAATAATCGACCGGTTTCAGCTAATGAAAACCCTAACCGTTTGCCGCGCAAAATTAACTTTAGTCGAACTCTGTCTCTTTGGTTATATATTCTTGTTTGCCCTTTACGCGTGGGTAGTATCAAGCCTTGGTCTTCGTAAAAACGAATACTGCGGGTGGTAATATCAAACTCTCTCGCTAACTCGCCAATAGAGTAGGTTACTTGACTCTTCTCGCTCATATTTGTTGTTCACCGTTAATTCGCTTTTTTATCTATGCGATACCTTACAATAAGTTTACGTTAACGTAAAGTGCAGGCGAGGGGGTGAATAGATGTTATTTAAACAGGGCATAACTAGCCTTAGTGGCTGTTTTAACTCGTTATTGAAATAACTCGATAGTGCTGTTGTAAAGAATGATTGTCAGTTTCACTAGAAATTAACACCGTTAGACTAAAGGTCTATCAAGTTTACGTTGGCGTAAAGTTGAATTTGCGGTAATCTGTTGCGCAATTATTATCGATGTTTGCAAAAATTTATCAAATAATGTCGAACAACACTTTGTCGGAGAGCCTTATGTCTACTCAAGATCCTATTGTTATTGTCGCTGCAAAACGTACCCCTATGGGCGGTTTTATGGGCGGTTTATCTGCAGTTAGTGCTACCACTTTAGGTGCAACTGCTATTCGTGGTGCTATGGCAGCCGCTAACTTATCCAATGATCAGGTTGATGAAGTGATCATGGGGTGTGTTCTTCCTGCAGGTTTAAAACAAGCACCAGCTCGTCAAGCTGCACTAGAAGCAGATTTAGACTTAACAACGGCTTGTACCACCATTAACAAAGTATGTGGTTCAGGCATGAAAGCAGCCATGCAAGCACACGATGCGTTATTAGCAGGCTCGATTGATGTTGCTATTGCCGGTGGCATGGAAAGCATGACTAACGCTCCACATTTATTACCTAAAGGCCGTTCTGGTATTAAAATGGGTCATGGTCAAGTGCTTGATCATATGATGACTGACGGTTTAGAAAATGCCTATGACGGTATTGCGATGGGCTGTTTCGCACAAGAAACGGCTGACGAAACAGGCTTTACTCGCGAAGATATGGATGCTTATGCTATTCGTTCATTAGAACGTGCGAACGCTGCTATTGCCGATGGTGCATTTGTTAACGAAATAGCGCCAGTTACTATTAAATCTCGTCGTGGTGATGTCGTGTTTGATATCGATGAACAGCCAGGTAATGCTCGCCCAGATAAAATTCCTAGCTTACGTGCGGCATTTAAAAAAGACGGTACGATTACTGCGGCTAACTCAAGTTCAATTTCAGACGGTGCTGCGGCATTAGTTATGATGAAGCAATCTGAAGCAGAAAAACGTGGTTTAACACCATTATGTAAGATTGTTGCTCATGCTATGCATGCGCAAAAACCTGCTGAATTTACCGTTGCTCCTGTTGGCGCGATGCAAAAAGTATTGACTAAAGCGAACTGGACTACAAGCGATGTTGATTTATTCGAAATTAATGAAGCGTTTGCCATGGTCACTATGTTAGGTATTAAAGCCTTAGATTTAGATGTAACTAAAGTGAACGTCAATGGCGGTGCTTGTGCATTAGGTCATCCGTTAGGCGCAAGTGGCGCGCGTATCATGGTAACTCTTATTCATGCTTTGAAAAACCGTGGATTAAGTAAAGGCCTTGCGTCTTTATGTATCGGTGGTGGTGAAGCTACTGCAATTGCTATTGAAATGATGTAAAAGTCTACTTTCTAGTCGTTATTTAAAGCCCACTTTGGTGGGCTTTTTTGATCCCGCCAGTTTTTGAAACTGTATATATTAAATAAAAATAAACACTTAGTAACATATTAGTGACAATATCTTTACACCTATATATTGAAAGTAACCCGACATATTAGGTATAAAGGCTTGGGAGATTTTAATCATAATAAAACCCCACACTTATAATACTTCACTGATAACAGGTAAATTATGGCCTTACATTTGAGCTTCAATCGTTTACAACTGCCAGGATTAGCATTTTGTTTCATGGCATTATCACAAAACGTGTATGCCGACGGCTTAGCGGATTTGCAATTAGCTTTGCAGTCATTAACCGGGGATGATCCCGTGTCAGGAGTTTTAAGCGTATCATTTTCTGAAGCGAGAGGTGATGGCAAAGATAAAAAAATTAAAACTGGCGCTATCGACTCAATACTATCGGAAAACAACACAGGGCTAAATATTAGTTATTCGAAAGATGTACTCAATAATATAGAACAAGAAAACCGTTTAAAATTGAAAGATGAAGAAGTGGATACACCGGTATTAAATGGCGCTGAAATTATATCAGCGTATTCTTTAATGCCGATATTTTCATCCGCTCAAGCGATTTTAGACTTAATCGAGCAAGGTGAGTTTACCGGTGAAAGCCGCATTGAATACCATGATAAAAACGTTAGGGTGTTAGATTTTACCTTACCCCTAGAAAGCTTTATCGATGATAAGAAAATTCGTGGCTATGTCAGCAAATTTGACGGCAGCTTTAAAGTGTTAATTGATG
>JBFJQB010000230.1:0-4291 GCA_041616855.1 Cognaticolwellia sp.
AAGTTTAAGCCTAAAAGCAAAGAAGCTCTGACGGAATCATATTATCGCATTGGTCGCGAAGTAGATGAAAAAATTGGCGAATACTTCTCATTGTTACCAAAATCTTCATTAGAAATAAAATCTTATGACCCTGCAATCGAGCAATTTAAAGCAGGAGGTTCATATCAACCAGGTACGCCTGACGGCACTCGACCAGGGACGTTTTTTTTCAATGCATATGACTTACCGAGCAGATTAACTACGGGTAACGTAACCCTCTATTTACATGAAGGAGCACCGGGACATCATTTCCAAATTAGCTTGGCACAAGAAAATGAAGCATTACCCTCGTTCATGCGATTTGGTGGAAATGGAGCCTATGTTGAAGGCTGGGCATTGTATTCAGAAACCCTTGGCTACGAAATGGGCTTTTTTGATGACCCTTGGAATCGCTATGGCACACTGCAAAATGAGCAACTGCGGGCAATGCGCCTAGTGGTTGATACAGGCATTCATGCTAAAGATTGGAGCCGTGAAAAAGCCATTGGCTTCATGCTTGAAAATTCAGGTATGACACGCACAGAAGTCGTTGCAGAGGTAGAGCGTTACATTGCTATTCCGTCACAGGCTCTTGCCTACAAGGTGGGTGCGCTGAAAATTCAAGAGCTGCGTAAAAAAGCAGAAAACGCCCTCGGAGAGCAATTTGATATAAAAGAATTTCATGCCCAGGTTTTAGGCTCAGGCGCTTTACCGCTGCCGGTATTAGAAGCAAAAATAGACCGCTGGATTAGCGCGGTCAAAAGCTAAAAAAGACAAATACTGTCCCGCGCTCAACTTTATGAGCGCCTTTTTTATTCTTAATAAGCCTTGCCAGCTAATCAACACCAAACACTTAGTCTCTTTGCATTACTTATTACCTAATGGCTACTCAGAGGAGTTAGCGTGCAAAGGCCCTAAACTGTAGATTAAAACGCACAGTAACAATTTATTCCAATAACTTATACTCTACCAGATATTAATAAAGCCCTACTTTAAAGAACTAATATGGTAGTAAATCAGCGTCACTAGGAAAAATAAAAACGATAGCTCTACCTTTCTAGATCTCGTTCGACAATGACTAAATAGCAGCAGTAACACGCCAACTTTGCATTTATATAACCGACATAATCTTTTATAATTTTTGCCAATACCTTTGCATTTCAAAATATAGAAATGATGCTGTCCACGTGATCAGTACAAGTCCAGTTAACGACTCGATGCCGGTCAAATGTTTAAGGTGTCCTAAGGGTTCGATATCACCAAAGCCAACGGTAGTGAATACCGTAAATGAAAAATAAGCACAATCCATTAAGCTGCCATCAAAATTTCCGGTAAGCGTTCCCCAGTCATCTGACAGGTTCATAAAGTAATAGGCTAATGCAAAAATCCAAATTTCTAACACATGCGCAATTAAGGCACCAAAAACGCCAACGACAATTCGATAGCGATGCTTAATCTTCATTTTAGGTAAATAGATAATGATGCGGTAAAGAAACTCATAATGCACCATAACAACGATGGCCACCATCAGGCTGTTTATCAAGAAGACATAAACCATAATTACACACCGAACCTATTGATTTATTGTTGTTTATAATAAATAACTATCATAGTCTTAATTTACCATCTTTGCTCACCACTGCAATAACAGCTGAACAATATCACGTTTGAGTGTCGAACAAGGGGAGATTAACAGGCGATGGTAAGCCCAGCTTAAATGACGCTAGTAAATAAGCGATACTAAAATAATGACGACCTATTTAAAACGACGACATTAACTGCCCTCTTCGTGCACAGCTATGTTGTGCTAGTTCGCTATATATTGCTTAAATAATTATTTGCAAAGTTCAAACGCTTAACCTGAGATATTTACAACCACAAGTTTTGCGCTTAAACTGCTGACAGTCATAAATTTACATAACAATAATTATTAAACATTAAAACAACACTAATCCTATTTTTCAATTTTTTAAAAGGTTCATTATGCAGCAATCATTTATGAGTGCGATATATAAAAACTTTCTTGGTAGCTCGCCAGAATGGTACAAACTCGCAATTATTTCATTTTTAGTTATCAACCCATTGTTATTTTTCTTTGTAAACCCATACGTTGCTGGTTGGGCATTGGTGATTGAATTTATCTTTACCTTAGCCATGGCACTTAAATGTTATCCCTTACAGCCGGGGGGGCTATTGGCGATTGAAGCTGTGGCAATAGGCATGACAAGCCCTGGGCAAGTGATGCATGAAATGATCTTAAATTTCGAAGTGATCTTGTTACTAATATTTATGGTGGCCGGCATTTACTTTATGAAGAACTTGTTACTATTTTTGTTCACTAAAATAGTAACCAAAGTGCGCTCCAAAATGATGGTTTCTTTACTGTTTTGTTTCTCAAGCGCGTTTTTATCAGCCTTCTTAGATGCCTTAACCGTTATCGCGGTAATCATTAGTGTCGCAGTCGGTTTTTACTCTGTTTATCACAAAGTTGCCTCTGGCAAAGAGGTCAATATTGAGCACGACCATACCACTGATAGTGAATTAGCTGAATACTCGCGTGCAGACTTAGAGCAATTTCGCGGCTACTTACGTAATTTAATGATGCACGCTGGTGTTGGTACTGCTTTAGGTGGTGTTTGTACTATCGTTGGTGAACCACAAAACCTAGTTATTGGTCAACAAGCTGGTTGGGAGTTCCTTGAATTCGCTATTCGTATGTCACCAGTAACCATCCCTGTGTTTTTTGCCGGTATGTTAACCTGTTTATTCCTAGAAAAAGTGAAATGGTTTGGTTATGGCGTGGCTTTACCTGAAAATGTTTACAATATTTTAAATGAGTATGACATTGCCGAAAGTAAAAAACGTAATAAACTCGATAATGTTAAACTTGTCATGCAAGGTGTTATAGCGGTTTGGTTGATTATCGGCCTCGCACTACATCTAGCGCCAGTGGGTATGATTGGTTTATCTGTTATTATTCTAGCAACAGCGTTTACCGGTATAACTGAAGAGCATCAAATCGGCCACGCTTTTGAAGAAGCACTACCTTTTACAGCCTTATTAGCGGTATTTTTTGCCGTTGTTGCCGTTATTGTTGATCAGCAATTATTTACGCCAGTAATCATCTGGGTATTGACATTTGAAGGCAATATGCAGCTTGTTATGTTCTATCTGGCTAACGGGTTTTTATCAATGGTTAGTGATAACGTTTTTGTTGGTACTGTCTATATAACAGAGATTACCAAGGCGCTTTCTGCTGGACAAATTACTCGTGACCAATTTGACTTACTGGCTGTCGCCATTAATACCGGTACGAACTTACCAAGTGTTGCCACACCGAATGGTCAAGCTGCATTCTTGTTCTTATTAACCTCGGCACTCGCACCGTTAATTCGCTTATCATATGGCCGCATGGTAATTATGGCATTGCCATATACGATTGTGTTAACCATTGTCGGTTTACTCGCGATCTCTACCGGTCAGTTGTCGAAATATACTGAGATTTTTTATGAAAACAACATCATACAGCATCACAGTGCCGATCCCGCAGCTAAAGCTCCCGGTGGTCACTAACGACTACTTAAACTATAAGCTAATATAACATCTGACAAAAAGCGCCCTTGTGGCGCTTTTTGATTATTGCTAGCATCAACAAAATTTCTAATAACAACAATCAGTCATAGGTGACAATTCGTGAACTTTTTAAGTCAATTACCTCTTAACCAACGCGCATGGCAATTACTAGCAGCTAGCGCACTAGGTTTTGAAATTATCGCATTATATTTTCAATACGGTATGGGGCTTGAGCCCTGTATTATGTGTATTTATCAACGCACAGCAATTTGGGGCATATTTTTAGCCGGTGTTATCGGTGCATTAGGGTGCCAGGTTGTACTGTTGCGTATTACCGCTTATGGTTTATGGGCAACTGGAGCAATTTGGGGGTTCATCATTGCTTTAGAACATGTCGACATGCAAGCATCAACGATGTCATTTTTATTTAGTTGTGAGTTTATTCCAAACTTCCCAACTTGGGCGCCCTTACATCAATGGCTGCCGGCTTTATTCGAAGCAACAGGGGATTGTGGTGATATCAAATGGCAATTTTTAGGTTTTAGTATGCCACAGGTGATGTTACTTATTTTTGCTGTATATAGCGTAGCGTTCGCCGCGGTATTATTGGCACGTTTGCAAAAACATAAAATGTTTTAAGCAAGCTGACATTGAATACTTTCATCATGCGTGGCTATTTTCTTACGCCCCGCATGATGCT
>JBFJQB010000231.1:0-4174 GCA_041616855.1 Cognaticolwellia sp.
AATTTGCACACTATTTGTGGCAGCGCCCTTGCGGACGTTGTCGGCAACAATCCACATATTAATGCCGCTGTTGTGGCTAATATCTTCACGAATACGGCCAACAAAGGTTTCATCTTTACCGCTGGCATCGCCAATTTGTGTCGGGAAATCTTCATCGTTATGACAAACCACAATACCTGGCGCTTGGCTCAGTAAGTCTTTTACTTCCTCTGCTGAAATAGGTGAATTAGTTTCAATATGCAACGATTCGCCATGACCAAAAAATACCGGTACACGCACAGCCGTTGGGTTGACCAACACACTATCATCGCCCAATATTTTCTGAGTTTCCCAAACCATTTTCATTTCTTCTTTGGTATAACCATTTTCAAGAAACTCATCAATTTGTGGGATCACATTAAACGCTATTTGACGCGAAAAGTTTTTTGATTCAACCGGTTTACCACACAGTAAGTCTGCCGTTTGCTTGGCTAATTCGTCCATAGCAGCTTTACCGCCACCAGAAACTGACTGATAAGTACTTACATTAATGCGTGAAATTCCAACCGCGTCATAGATAGGTTTTAACGCCACCATCATTTGAATGGTTGAACAATTTGGATTGGCGATAATATTACGGTTACGATATTCAGCTAACGCTTGCGGGTTGACTTCAGGTACCACTAATGGAATATCTGCATCATAACGAAACTCAGAGGTATTATCGATAACAATACAGCCCGCGTCGCCCGCCATCGGTGCATATTTAGCCGAGGTAGCCCCACCTGCTGAAAAGAAGCCTATTTGTGCTTGGCTCCAATCGAAGTTGTCGGCGTCCAAAACCTCAATACTTTCACCATTAAACTCAACAAATTCACCCGCTGAACGAGCACTTGCCAATGGGTATAACTTGTTAATAGGAAAATCACGTTGTTCTAGTATTTCAATAATTGTTTTACCAACTAAACCTGTTGCGCCTAGAACGCATACATCAAATTTTTGTGCCATGATCTTCTCTCTTTTATCCAGTTTTTTTATTAAAGCCAAGCCGATGCGGCACATCTGAGCTTAACGCGTTGTTCAAGTTGACAGTTACTGACGAAAATTCCCGGCGAGTCGGGTAGGTTTTCCGAATATGGTCAAATCCTTGAAGTGTAATTTGTTGACGAAAGATTGCATCATCGCGTCTAACATCGTAAACCATTTTCACTAACTGATTTAGCAGTACTTCGTCAAATTCTTGCTCAATTTCAAGTGCGCTAATTGCCGGCACCGGTAAAAAGTCAGCCAAACGTTTATCAGGGTTAATGCTAAGCTGCTGACATAATGCCTGATAGAGCATTTCTGTGCCACGCGCTTTACCTTCTAGGCTATAACCGGCAATATGTGCCGTGGAAATTTCACAATATTCTATCAACTCAGATAGAATATTGGGTTCATTTTCCCAAACATCTAATACCAGCTTTAAGGGATGCCCTTGTTGCTTTAATGCCAGTAAAGCAGCGTTGTCGATAATTTCACCTCGACAAGCATTAATCAATATTTGTTGCTCATTAAGTTGCGCTAATCGTTCGGCATCTAATAGATGATAAGTTGCGTGTGGCCCTGTTCGCGTTAATGGTACATGCAGCGAAACTACGTCACAGCTCAGAGCCTGTTCAAGTGAAACAAAATGCCGCGTATCAACTGAGCTCTCGGCCAGGAGGGGATCACATAAAACATGTTTAATATTTAAAGCGGTTAATTTTTCACTCAACCTTGAGCCGGTATTACCCGCACCAACAATGCCTACCGTTAAATCGCCTAACGACAATAAATAACGCTCAGCTAACACCACCATTGCACTAAGCACATATTCAGCGACAGAAATCGCATTACACCCCGGCGCTGAATGAAAATTTATTTGGCGAGTCGCTAAATAAGCTTGATCAATATGATCAACGCCAATTGTTGCTGTTCCTATAAAACTTAAGGCTTTGTTTTTCTGTAATAAATCTTCACTTACTTTCGTGATAGAGCGTACCAATAACACATCGGCATCTTGGATGTCTATTGGTGACAAAGTTCGACCAGAAAAGGGGGTTAACACGCCTAAATCAGCAAAAAACTCTGCCGCAAACGGCATGTTTTCGTCATAAAAAATATTCATTTAACGCTTCCAAAGCATGGCGTGTAACAATACGGTCATTATGCTGTTACGGTATTTTTCTTCACATAAGTATCTTTTTCGATTTTCGACACTTCAACGGTTATGGTTGCATCTTCAATGCCTAGTCGTTCAAGTTGATTAATGACACTTTCAGATAGTGCTTTACGTTGTGATAAATCACGTCCTGATAATATTTTTAAATTGACATGAACAAAAGCTTGCTCTGCACCGGGCAAGTAAAAATCATCAAAAGCACATGCTCGCACTTTGATATCTGTGGCGGTAAAAAGCTCACTTTGATTAGCACCTTTATAAACAGCGTGCATTAGCTGTTCTACTGGTAAATTTTCGGTAATATTTGCAGAATACTCAATAGTACAATGAGGCATAATAAGCATACGTAATCAATAACAGACAAGATGGTCATTGTAACGAAAGTTGACCGGAAAAAGAACATCGAAGACGGGGTTATTTATACCATTTTGCAATACATTAGCTTTATCTTAGCTTTACTTGAAGATCAACACGCAGGACGCCTTATAAAATGGAACAAAAAACCTGACCATTTATCGACGTGCATGGATGCACTAATGCCTTGAAGCCATGGATGGCAGGAAAGGCCTGAATATCTACGCTCTTTCACATGACATGTATGGACACATTAATGTCGTGATGCTATGGATGGCAATGAACGACCCATGTGATCGCGTCATACTATTCGTCCTGAATATAAAAAGCCGCTAATATTAGCGGCTTAATAGATGTTTCGAGTTAAAAACTAAAAGTTTTTAACCTTTATATTTTTGCATCACTAATGTGGCGTTAGTGCCGCCAAAACCGAAGCTGTTTGACATCACTAGATTAAGATCCACATCACGTTTTTCAGTAACAATATCTAAACCTTCAGCTTTTTCATCTAAGGTATTAATATTAACTGAAGGAGCGACAAAACTATGCTCCATCATTAATAATGAGAAAATAGCTTCATGAACCCCTGCAGCCCCTAAAGCATGACCTGTCATGGCTTTAGTGGCACTGATTGCTGGAGAGTCTTCACCAAATACCGCTTGAATAGCGCCAAGTTCTTTAACATCGCCTACTGGAGTTGATGTGCCGTGAGTATTTAAGTAGTCTACTTTTGCGTCAACACCTTGCATGGCTTGTTGCATACAACGAATAGCGCCTTCGCCACTTGGAGCCACCATATCAAAACCATCTGACGTTGCGCCGTAACCAACAATCTCAGCATAAATATGTGCGCCACGCGCTAAAGCGTGCTCAAGTTCTTCAACAACTACCATACCGCCACCACCAGAAATAACAAAACCGTCGCGGTCAGCATCATAGGTACGTGAAGCGTTTTCAGGTGTGTCATTATATTTCGAAGATAACGCGCCCATACCATCAAACATCATCGCTAATGACCAATGAACTTCTTCACCACCACCAGCAAATACTACATCTTGCTTGCCTAATTGAATCAACTCTGCCGCATGACCAATACAATGCGCACTGGTCGCACACGCTGAACTGATCGAATAGTTAACACCTAAAATTTTAAATGGGGTCGCTAAACAAGCCGAGATAGTGCTCGACATGGTTTTTGGCACTGCATAAGGACCAACACGTTTTACGCCTTTCTCACGTAGGGTATCGGCTGAGTTCACCACATTTTCAGAAGAAGCGCCGCCAGAACCCGCAACAATACCAGTACGGAAGTTTGAAACTTGCTCTGGGGTTAATTTTGAATCTTTAATTGCTTGATCCATGGCTATATAAGCGTAAGCCGATGCTTCACCCATAAAACGTAAGGCTTTACGGTCAATGTGGTCTTTTACTTCAATCTCAGGTTTGCCCCAAACTTGACTGCGTAACCCCATTTCTGCAAAACTTTCAGCACGAGTGATACCTGAACGTCCTGTTTGTAATGACGCTAATACTTCTTCTGCATCATTACCAATACTTGATACAATACCTAATCCGGTGATAACTACACGTTTCATTTAAATAACCATATTCAATTAAAAAATCTGGGCGTATCATACA
>JBFJQB010000232.1:0-4134 GCA_041616855.1 Cognaticolwellia sp.
ACTACCCATAACTCATAATCAGCATTAGCTTGAGCTTGAAATTGCTTTGTCGCTTATACACCAATGCTATCTTTAGCAATCTCTATTGCCCACAATAACTCTGTTTGCTCATTATTGTACAAAGCAAGTTGCTGTATTTCAGGTGACGTTGTTGGTTGAACATTAACTAATAATACAGCCAGTAGTACAGCTGAGGCTAACGCTGCTATGCTTTGCCAAATTTTTGGCTTAGCTTTAGCTATTGGCAGTACGTTATTTTTAGCTGGCTCAGCAATTAGGCCCAGTTGCAGTTCTATACGTTGCCAAACAATGGCACCAGGCGTTACGGTAGCGATTTTTTGCCCTAAAACCATTTAAGTGCTGCTCCCACGTTTGTGTCGCATCACTCAATGATGAATACTGCATCATTAGCTTTTGAAAGCGTTGACGGGCTGGTCCACGTAAAGTGCCGAGTACATATTCCGCTGCTAAGGCATTTTTCAGATTTTCTGATTGGTAATTCATGGCGTTAAACAACTTTGTAGGCTCATAAGCCCCCGTCTAATCCAACTTAGTACACTGCCTTTACCTACACGATATTCTGACGCGTTATGCCAAATACGCACATACGCTTCCTGCAATCTTTCTTCAGCTAACTCTTTCGGCGTAACATTTTCAAACTTAACGCGTAAAGTTGTTTACTGGTGTCTTGGTACAGCTCTGAAAACGCCTGTTTGTCGACTTGGGCAATGGCAACAAGTAGCGCTAAATGCTTGTCATGTTCCATGATTAAGTGCTCTTCAATGAAGGAGTATTACATTATTCAATTGATAATATACTAATGCGAAAAGATAAACAGAAACTTTAACCACCTGTGCTGACGATCCGCTTGCGTCAATATAATTAATTGAGAACAGATTGCGTCAAATAAAAGAGTGGCAAAAAAGCTGACTTCAACAGAAAATAATTTACAACCTCAACAGCTTTATCGTGGCATATAACAGTGCGCAACTGATAATAACAAAAATAAAGACCACCACTTTAAATAGGCTTTGGGTTATGCGGCTTTTCAACCGAGCAAACCAACCTTTAGCCATATTTTCAGTATTTGGGCTATTGGCAAACAAACCAAGCAATGCGCTTAACATTAAGCTCCAAACAGCGAGTAATAAACTAGGAACGCCATAACGGTTTTGCATGCTAATTGAGCTGTAAAAAAATAAAGAACCAAAGTAAAACATACAGGCAAGAAAAATAGCATTGAGTAGCGGTTTTAAAATAACCAAAGCCTCTGCTGTTTTTTTAAGTGTCATCCCTGCTCCTCTAAAAGTTAGCTACTTAAACAATACGAAATAAAACGGATTTAGGCATAACATTATTGCTTTTATATCATCACTAAAATAACTCTTTTTAGCTTTGAAAGTCATCCGTTAAAAATTATGCTTGAACTAAAGTACCATTCAATAACATCGCAAGGTGCGTCATGCTGCTTGACCAAATAGTTTTGTTAGAGGCCTTGAAGTTATAACCTCTTAGCATCTTGATTAGAGGAATATATCATGCATAAATATTTACTGGTATTTATCGGCTTTGCAATCTCGATATTTAGCACTGTGAGTCCAGCTATTAACTATGAATTAACTCAATTAACTGAATTTGGACAAAACCCTGGCGAACTGAGTGCGAGTTACTTTCAAGGCGCTAAAGAAAATAAAAACTTGATCGTGTTGTTACATGGCTGCGTTCAACAAGGGCAACTATTGGCTGAGCAAAGTGGCTTACTAGCGTCAGCAAAGAAAAAGCAATTTTCGTTACTTATTCCACAGCAAAGTCAAAGCAATAATATTAAAGGCTGCTTTAATTGGTTTTCTCCACAAGATATTGAGAAAAATCAAGGGGAAAGCCTGTCATTAAAAAACATGATCGACAGCGTTAATACCGAACAGAACTTTAACAATATATATATCATCGGCTTATCCGCCGGCGGTGCTATGGCTAGCTCAATGCTGGTTAATTATCCTGAACTATTTACTGCTGGCGCCATAATTGCTGGCATACCTTACCCTTGTGCAGATAATTTAATTACCGCTATTGCCTGCATGCGCAGCGGTCCATCGCAAGATTTTGCGCAATTAACGCAACGTGTAAAACAAATTAACAGCACAACAAAACAATGGCCTACGCTGTCAATATGGACTGGCAAGCAAGATACGGTGGTCAACCCCAAGAACTCTCTAACACTTGCCTCACATTGGGCTGAGTTGACTCAGTCAGCACAGCACGCAATGGTTACAAACCATCAGGGCTATAAGATTAGTCAATGGCAAGGGCAAAACCAACGCGTCACTGTCGAGCTTATCGAGATTGAAAATATGGACCATGGTATTGCGGTTGCACCAGGGGTAATAGATGGCGGCAATGAAGCACCTTTTGCCATGAAGGCGCCAATTAGCACTGTTTTATACTTACTTAATGCTTGGAAAATATAAATATTTCAATTAAAAATCAACATAAAGATAATATTTACAGTTACTTAACCAGTTGCACAGCTTGTATACTACTATAGTACAAATTATCTTCTGGTAAATTTACGATAGAGTTTTAACCACACTAAAACTAAAAACAATAAAGTGCGCAAATTCGCGATTTATTAGATATAAAACACGGGGAAAAATTATGCAACGTTTGACCACAAGGCTGAGTGTTTTAGCCATGACAATTTCAGCAGCTCTTGCTAGCCAAAGTGTTATGGCAGCGGAAACAAAAAACACGGCAAAAGAAGACCCAACTCTAGAGCGCATTGAAGTCACCGCTCGAAAGTCGGTTGAAAGTTTGCAAGAAGTACCTGTCACTATGACCTCACTAAGCGCCGATGAGATGTCAGAGCGAGGCATTGAATTAATTACGGAAGTACAACAGTTTTCACCAAACACTACCTTACAACGCAGCCGTGGCACTAACTCAACAATCACAGCCTTTATCCGCGGTGTTGGCCAGCAAGATCCCTTATGGGGCTATGAAGCCGGTGTGGGTATTTATATTGACGATGTTTATATCGCTAGACCACAAGGAGCTGTGCTCGATTTGCTCGATGTAGAACGTGTAGAAGTACTGCGAGGTCCACAAGGCACACTTTACGGAAAAAACACCATTGGTGGCGCAATCAAATACGTAACCAAAGAAATGTCAGGTGATGCAGAATTAAAAATCCAAGGCACTATTGGTCAATACAATCAAAAAGATATTAAATTGACCGGTCAATACCCACTGATTGCTGACAAACTTTATATTGGTTTTGGTTTAGCTAATATGCAGCGCGATGGTTTTGGTGAGTTTTTAACTTCAGATTTAGCCAATCAAGACAAAGAAAACTACAACAAAGACTTAATGGCTAGCCGTATTAGCCTTGAATATCATGCCACTGACGACTTGCTTTTCAGTTTTAACTGGGACAAAACAACCGACGACTCAAATTCAAAAGGTGGCTATCGCTTGTTACCGAGTGTACTGACCGATGCACCGGTGCCTGACAACTTTTATGACTCATATACCAGTTTACCAACATGGAATGAAGTTGAGCTAGAGGGTATTAGTTTTACCGCGAAATGGGATGTGAGTGATGCTACATCATTAAAATATGTATTTTCATCGCGTGACAGTTACTCGCCAACGAATATCGATTTTGATAACACATCGTTACGAATTTTTGATGTTCCTGCTATCTATGATGACAAGCAAAAAACCCATGAACTTCAACTGAATAATGTTGGTGATAATTATAAACTTGTTTCTGGTTTATATTATTATGACGGTGAGTCATGTGGGCAATTTGAAGCTATTTTAGAAGTATTAGGTCAATCTCTAGGCTTGCCGGGGTTAACAAGAGAAGTGAGCGGTTGTAGTAACTCAAAAAGTACTGCGGCTTATGCACAAATAAGCTATGACTTATCAGAAAAATGGTCAGTTACTGCCGGTGCTCGTTACACCAAAGATGAAAAAGCAGCGATCGTGCGTAACGGACTAATATTCGATACTGTTTACCCTGAATCTGGCTGGATTGATGGCTATGTTCGACCTGAAGGTGACATTGTCCCCGTGGTACTTGACGATGAAGATGACTGGTCAAAATTCACCCCGCGCCTTGGTGTTGAATAT
>JBFJQB010000233.1:0-4098 GCA_041616855.1 Cognaticolwellia sp.
CAACCATGACCCATGCAGGTATGGATATTGAAGCTCAACGTGCGGCGGGTATTACTCAATCATTAGTGCGACTTTCTGTCGGTATAGAAGATATTGCTGATATATTGTTTGATCTTGCCCAAGCGCTTGATGCTAGCCAAGGATAAAGGCAGTCATCAAGTATAGGTAATACTAGCCACTGACGGATTATATTCGCTAATCTAGTATAGCGGTACTCACTGTAAGGTTTAGTCCACAGTATAAAATGGACTAAACCCACAGTGCACTCAGCATGGGTGCGCTAAATTTTTGCCAACGATCACTGTGTTTATGATGAGTGTTATAGGTCGAAATCCACGCTGTAGCTGACAACGAAGTTTACCTCACCATCAGCGCCATCAATATCGGTATCGAATACGCCAAAGGTGAAGCCATTTTTACTGACACTAACACCATAGTCGACATAATCACTGCCAGCGTCAAAATCATAACGACCAAGGTGAAAAGCCAAGGTTAATCCTGACGAAATATCAAAGGCTGCATCGGCAGAAATGTAAGTGTCATCGCCAAAGTCACCATCAGCATCGGAGTCGAGTAAGGTGTTATAAGTAATTGAATAAGCGTCATATGACAGTGAGAAACTGACTTCACTAAAGTCGGCATCGGCAGCACTATCGTAAGCGTAATATATGTAGCCTACGCTATAGCCCAAGCCGTTATCTAATTCATTAGCATAGGCGGCATAGACATCAAGCTCGTAAGTCATGTTTTCAGCCCATTCGGCATTCGATGCCCATGCGCCAACAGAAAAGCCTGTAGTATTTTCATAATCAATACCGCCAGATACAGCGGGTGAATTGCTGGTTTGAGTAACCCCACGCCATAAATAATTGCTTGCTGCTGCCACGTTAGCAGACAAGCCTTCAATCGCTTGTACTGTTGGAGCCATCAGTGCAGAAGTTGTTAATATCATTGAAATTGGCAGTAAGGTAATTGATTTTTTCATCTTGAGACCACTCAGTTTTTTATAATTACTTTTGCTATTGCAAAGACAATGCCTGAGTGTATATATTTAAAATAAAACATTTACTATCAATTGATTAGACGTTTTTTCTTTATCTGGCTTGCTGTCGATAAGCTAGGGCTTGTACTGGATTGGTGCAAAAATAACCCCTTATGTCCAAAAGAAGTGCATTAATGACACACCTATTGAGCTACATACGGCTGATATTGTGCTTAATCTCAGTCGCATAATTTAGCGAATTAAGTTAAAGTAGCGCAGATTTTATCGAGGGTATTACTATGTCTGATTTTTTAATTGCTCCATCAATTCTATCCGCAGACTTTGCTCGTTTAGGCGAAGATGTTGCAAATGTACTTAGCGCTGGCGCTGATGTTGTTCATTTTGATGTCATGGACAATCACTTTGTGCCCAACCTGACTTTTGGTTCAATGATCTGTAAGTCATTGCGCGACTACGGTATTACCGCGCCAATTGATGTGCACTTAATGGTAAAGCCTGTAGATAGTCTTATTCCTGACTTTGCCAAAGCGGGCGCAGACATTATTACTTTTCACCCTGAAGCTAGCGACCATATTGATCGTACCTTACAACTGATCAAAGACCATGGCTGTAAAGCGGGCCTAGTGTTAAACCCGGCAACACCATTACATGTTTTAGATTTTGTTATGGATAAGCTAGACGTCATTTTATTAATGTCGGTAAACCCAGGTTTTGGCGGACAGTCTTTTATTCCGACTACTTTAGATAAGCTGCGTTTAGTGCGTGAAAAAATTGATGCCAGTGGTTTTGATATTCGTTTGCAAGTGGACGGTGGTGTTAAAGCTAATAATATTGCAGAAATTGCTCAAGCGGGCGCCGATATGTTTGTTGCTGGCTCGGCTATTTTCTCTAAGCCAGATTATAAAGTCGCGATTGATGAAATGCGTGCAGAACTCGCAACCGTAAAATAATTAACTAAATTGAAATAATAAAGAAAACTTGAAGGATAACAAATGAGTAAACCTATTGTATTAAGCGGCTGTCAGCCATCAGGTGAGTTAACGATTGGTAATTACCTTGGTGCGATAAAGCAATGGGTAGGCATGCAAGATAGCCACGAATGCTATTATATGTTGGTTGATCAACATGCAATTACCGTGCGCCCTAAACCAGACGATTTACGTAAAGCGACCTTAGACGGCTTAGCATTATACCTAGCTTGTGGCGTTGACCCCGAAAAAAGCACGATCTTCATTCAATCACATGTACCTGAGCACGCCCAGTTAAGTTGGGTGCTTAATTGCTACACTCAGATGGGTGAGCTAAACCGCATGACGCAATATAAAGATAAGTCGTCAAAGTCTGAAGCGAATATGAACTCAGGTTTATTTACCTACCCAGTGCTAATGGCTGCCGATATTTTATTATATGGCGCCAACCAAGTGCCGGTAGGTGATGATCAAAAACAACATTTAGAATTGGCGCGTGATATTGCAACGCGTTTTAATAACTTACACGGTGATACCTTTGTGGTGCCTGAACCTTATATTCCAGAATTTGGTGCCCGTGTCATGAGTTTATTAGAGCCAACCAAGAAAATGTCAAAATCGGATACTAACCCAGGCAATTTTATCGGCTTGTTAGAAGACACCAAGAAAATCACCAAGAAGATTAAACGTGCGGTCACTGACTCTGACGAGCAAGCGAATATCTATTTTGATATAGCTGAAAAAGCAGGTGTGTCTAATTTGTTATCACTATTATCTTGTACTACCGGTAAATCAGTTGCTGAGCTAGTACCTGAATATGAAGATAAAATGTATGGCCACTTAAAAGGTGATGTTGCTGAAGCCGTTGTTGCTTTATTAACACCGATTCAAGAGCGCTACCACCAATACCGTAATGACCAAGCCTACTTAGATGAAGTGATGCGCAAAGGAGCGGAAAAAGCTTCTGCTCGCGCCAGTAAATTACTTGCTGAGGTGTATCAAGCGGTAGGGTTTATCGCTAAGCCTTAAGCATAAGTTAGACACTTTCTCACATAAAAAAGCCTGAATTAATTCAGGCTTTTTTGTCACTAAACGGCCGTGATGCGGCTAATCTTTACTGTCTTCTTTAGCGGCTTTAGTTGCTGTTTCAAATAACTTACTACTGTCGCTAACAAAGCGTTCAACACTCGAACTAGGCGCGAATAAAAACGCTGGCGACATGATAGTGGTATCAAATTGTGGTCGCGGATTAAAGTCTGGTTGTTTGCTCATTTGCACAACAAAGCTACCACCAAATAACAATAGCACTAAGCTTAAAGACACCACATTGCGGCGTCGTAATGTCATATGAAAACCGACATAACAATTTAGCCAAAATAAGCCAAATGCGAGTAATAGTGGAATAATGGCAATGATCCATATCATGGAAAAGTTGCTTGAGGTGTTAAAGTGGACAATGTTTTCAAAAATATCACTGAGCCACATTAAATTGAAAAAGATAAAGCTAATGCCCATTTGCGTCCAAAAACGCGCATCGTGTTTGGTCAAATGTGACACTAACGCAATACCGGCAGGCCATAAAGCAAAGCCTAACGTTAAGCCGATAGATGGCACCAGCATTTGTGTTAAAGTGACTTCGTTGGCATTGTTTAAATTTATAATCCAACCGGCAATCAATGCGAATAAGCTAATGCTTAAGGCAAGCGCCATCGGATGACGTGCTAAGTTAATTAAGCTCTCGAACGGACTAATAGCAATGCTGTCTGCGACAGGGTGACTTGGAAAAACAAAGCGTACTTGGCTTTTGCCAATGGTGATAATATCGCCCGAGCGTACTTGATGTTGAATAACGTTGTCTTTACTGTCTTCAAGGTAACTGCCATTAATTGAGCCTTGATCGTTAACCAGCCAATGTTCACCGTTAAAATGCAATTGTAGATGATCCGCGCAAACATGAGGGTCACTGATGATGATATCGTTATCGTAACCGCGGCCAATACTAATGTCGGTTGTGGCAAACTTATGACGGCCTAATAATTTGTGGCCATGGCTGATTTCTTCAATAATTATTTCCATGAAACCGACTCCATAAACTTAGTTAAAAAGGCGAGTGAGGTTTCTTGCGCA
>JBFJQB010000234.1:0-4038 GCA_041616855.1 Cognaticolwellia sp.
AAGTGAACAAGTAAAGAAGATCACCGTGTCTATCCCCTTACGTGTGCTAAAGGTGCTAACCGATGAAAGAACACGTCGTCAGGTAAACAACCTACGTCATGCCACTAACAGCGAACTATTATGTGAAGCATTTTTACATGCTTTTACTGGCCAGCCTTTGCCGGACGATGGTGACTTAGCAAAAGACAACACGCAAAAATTACCAGCGAGTGTTCGCAAAGCATTAGAAGCACAAGGTGTAACCGACTTTAGTGAATACGAAACTGAAGTTGAAGATTAAATCACACGAAAAGCAACAATACTAAAAAGGCGCTAATCAGCGCCTTTTTATTGTCCGAAATTAATCACGACTATCTCACTACTTTGATGCTCCAGAGCGTGCGAAAGTGCGATTAACGACAGCTGTTAGCTATGAACGCCCTAAGGGTAACTACCAAGTAGTTTCATTCAACTCAAGCAAGTCCCATTTCGTGCCATATAAGTCTTTAAATACCACTACTGTGCCATATTCTTCCACGCGTGGTTCTTCAGTAAACTCAACACCTTGCGCTTTCATGTCTTGGTAGTCACGCCAAAAATCGTTGGTTTGTAAAAATAAGAATACGCGTCCGCCCGCTTGATTGCCCACCGATTGCTGTTGCTGCGCATTACTTGCCTTAGCCAGCAATATATTGGTGCCGTTTGCGTTTGGCGGTGATATTTGAACCCATCGTTTTCCGCCACCTAAATCGACATCGCTAATAAGCTGGAAGTTTAATTTCTCAGTATAAAATGCAATGGCATCATCGTAGTTTTCCACCACAAGAGCAATATTGGCTATTCGTTGTTTAATTGGCGTGCTCATTTCTGCTCCTTAATCAAAAAATAACTTAACCGTTATAGTTCTCTGGCATATCTAACGCTGCGACACCAGAGTCTACCGCCGCTTGTGCAACCGCAATAGCAACTGCTGAACGCAAGCGTGAATCCATTGGTTTAGGGATAATATAATCTTTACCAAAAGTTAAGCTATCACTGCCGCTAGCCTCAAGTACTGCAGTCGGGACTGACTCTTTCGCTAAAGTACGAATGGCATGAACAGCAGCAATTTTCATTTCGTCATTTATAGTACGTGCACGCACATCTAATGCGCCACGGAAAATAAACGGAAAACAAAGCACATTGTTTACTTGGTTTGGATAGTCAGAACGGCCGGTAGCAATAATTAAATCATCACGTGCTGCCAGTGCAAGCTCAGGTCTAATTTCAGGGTCTGGGTTCGAACAGGCAAAAATCACCGGCTTAGCCGCCATCAGTTTTACATGCTCAGCCGACAAGACATTCGGACCAGACACCCCGACAAATACGTCAGCACCGTCAATGGCTTCTTCTAAGGTGCGCTTATCGGTGTTGTTAGCGAAAAGCTTTTTGTATTCGTTAAGGTCGTCACGACGCGTGTGAATAACCCCTTTAGTGTCGAGCATATAAATTTTTTCACGTTGCGCACCACATTTAATTAAAAGCTCCATACAAGCAATGGCTGCAGCACCTGCGCCCATACACACGATATTGGCATGGCGAAGTTCTTTACCTTGAATCTCCAGCGCATTGATCATACCAGCAGCCGTTACAATGGCAGTACCGTGTTGGTCGTCATGAAATACCGGCACTTTACAGCGCTCAATTAAGGCCTTTTCAATCACAAAACATTCTGGCGCTTTAATATCTTCTAAATTTATACCACCAAAGCTATCGGCGATATTTGCCACGGTGTTGATAAAGTCTTCTACGGTTTTATGTTTGACTTCAATATCAAAGGAATTAATCCCAGCAAAGCGCTTAAATAAAAGCGCCTTACCTTCCATAACTGGCTTAGCGGCCATCGGCCCTAAATTACCTAAGCCTAAAATTGCCGTACCATTTGTAATAACCGCAACAGTATTGCCTTTACCGGTATATTTATAAACATCATCAGGATTATCAGCAATAGCGCGAACAGGCTCAGCAACACCTGGACTGTATGCGAGAGAAAGATCATAACTAGTTTCGGCTGGAGTGGTTAATTCAACGCTAATTTTCCCTGGTGTTGGGTACGCGTGATAATCAAGTGCTTGTTGGCGAAGATCTGTCATGTTTATTCCTAATATGTGAGGGTCATGCGTATATTTAATGCGATACTATGGTAACGTCGCAGCCATTCATGACGTTTATAGTCATTATTATTGTTTTATATGTTATTGCAATGCACTTGCTAATTTCAAGCTATTTTATAGCTATTAATTCGCTACAAGCATTAATTACTATAGCCTTAGCCTGTTCACATTTCACATAACCTAGGTAAATATTCAGCATAAGCCGCTAACTATTCATAGAAAAATAACCGCTATTGCTCTTTATTTAAGATGAATAGGCTAAATAGATAACTTAAGTTAAAAAGCATGACTTTACTGATAACCATGTTCAGTTTTCTATCATTTCATGACAGATTGCAGAAGTTAGCGACCTTATACCGGCCCTGTTAAAAACTTCGTTTGCAACTGGTTAACCTGATTAGCACAAGAATATGTCACCGTGTAGATTATCGGGCTGATATAGCCGGTAAGAAATAGTCAATAACTCAGTGGATAGTTAAACAATTTTAGCCATAAAAAAACCACCTAAAAGGTGGTTTCTAAAAAGTGATTAAAACGCTATGAATTTAATTATTCGTCGAACGGATTCACTAAAATCATTGTCTCAACGCGATCTGGCCCTGTAGAAATAATATCGACTGGTACACCCGTCACTTCTTCAATACGCTTAATGTAAGCAATGGCGTTTGCTGGTAATTCATCACGAGATGTTGCACCAACGGTTGCTTCGCTCCAACCTGGCATTTCTTCATATACTGGAGTGATTTTTTCATAACCTTCAGCTGCCGTTGGTGGCACAGTGATCACATCACCTTCTGCCGTTTTATAACCAACACAGATTTTTAAGGTTTCTAAGCCATCTAATACGTCTAGCTTAGTTAAACAAAAACCACTAATGCTGTTTACTTGCACTGCACGGTGCATTGCGACGGCATCAAACCAACCACAACGACGTTCACGACCCGTTGTCGCGCCAAACTCATGGCCGACAGTACCTAAGTGATGACCAATTTCGTCATCTAACTCAGTGGGAAATGGACCAGAGCCAACACGTGTTGTATATGCTTTCGTAATACCTAACACGTAGTCTAAGTAACGTGGGCCAAAACCACTACCAGTAGCAACGCCACCCACAGTCGTATTTGACGAAGTTACGTAAGGGTAAGTACCGTGGTCAATATCAAGCAAAGTACCTTGTGCACCTTCAAACATGATAGATTCACCCGCTTTACGCGCTTGATCTAGCATTTCTGAGATATCAGCAACCATGCCTTTAATCGTTTCAGCAACGGCCATAGCATCGGCTAATACTTCTTCGTAGCTTACCGGCTCAGCTTTGTAATAATGCGTTAATACGAAGTTATGGTATTCCATAATTTCTTTTAATTTTGCGGCGAATGACTCTGCACAAAATAAATCACCAACACGTAAACCGCGACGAGCAGCTTTATCTTCATAAGCTGGACCAATACCACGACCTGTAGTACCAATAGCTTTGCTACCACGAGCTTTCTCGCGAGCAGCATCTAACGCATTATGATAAGGAAGAATTAACGGACAAGCATCGCTAATTAAAAGACGTTCGCGAACTGGCACGCCACGCTCTTCTAACATTGCCATTTCGGTCATTAGTGCTTTAGGACAAAGAACAACACCATTGCCGATTAAACACTTGACGTTATCACGTAAGATGCCCGATGGAATAAGATGTAAAACGGTTTTTTCACCGTTAATGACTAGTGTATGACCCGCATTGTGGCCACCTTGATAGCGCACTACATATTTGGCTTTATCAGTAAGTAAGTCGACGACTTTACCTTTACCTTCGTCACCCCATTGGGTGCCTAGAACTACGACGTTTTTACCCATGTTCACATATTGGTAAGAAAATTAGGCGGGGATTCTATCAAATATCAATATTGAGTCC
>JBFJQB010000235.1:0-4013 GCA_041616855.1 Cognaticolwellia sp.
ATCGACAAAACTAAATGGACTAGCGCTAATGCTCAGTTCCCGTGTCTGCCAAATGGTTTTAGCTAATACGGCATCGTAGTAACTGTCTACTTTTGCATTGGCGTCGAAAAGCTCATGGCTGTGATCTAGATTAATTCTGGCCCTGACTTCATGGAGTGATGCCGTATTTTTCACGATATTCGTTTGCAAAAATTGTCCATAAGCGGCTTCGACAAAACCCGTTAATTGCCATGGAGAGGGCGTTTCTTCTTCGGACCATTCTTCTGCCCAGTTGTCATTTTGTGCAAACACAGTGCTACTGAGCAAAAATAACCAGATATTGGGTAATAAGCTTTTAACGAAAGAATGCTTAACTCGGGTCATTATCATTTGCCTAGTAATCCAACCAAGCTTTAGGGGGCGTGCGCATGCTCCGCTCACTAAAAATATTGTCAGGTAAGCCAATGTCGTACTTAACGTGACGAAATTGCATTTCGGTATAACTGTTATTACTGAGGTTAGTAATACGTGATTTCATTACTGTAGGTATACCCTTGATATCTTGTACATTCAGCACCGTCATTTTACGTGTTGCTTGGTTGTTTTTATCAAAATAGGTGGTCTCTACCGGTAAGAAATTGGCTTTATCAATTTTTACGCTATAGTGGCTAAATTCAACACTGTCTGGGTCTTTGGGCTTAGCGTTAATCATATAAGCGAGTTCATCTTCGCTGACTAAGGTAAAATCATCTTCCTGCGGGTTACGACCAGAGACATCTTCATAGTAAAAATGTGAGCCGACAAAAGATGTGCGTTTATCCCCGGCAGAAATGCGTTTTACTAAATCAAGTGCGGGTAAAAATAACCAGCGGTTGTCATCTTTTTCAAGCTTTTTCTCGACGCGAAAAACCGTGTCTTTCACATTACTGGGCTGAGAGAAAAATACCATAATATTTTGATCGCCCAAATCTTGTTGGTCTTTACGTAAAATAGTGAATTGGCGCATTTGTCGATTGCCATTTTCATCGACAATGATCATACGTGCCTCGGCGCTGCCATCATCACCGGCGTAATATGACGCTAGGTTTGCCTGATTGATAATCTGCTCAACTTGGCTTGGCTTATCATGGTTACTGGTTAGGCCATGTGACTCTTTGGCTGCTAGGCTGATATGAGCTGCAAAGCATAAGCTTAAGGGTAACACTAAGCGCAGTTTATATTTTGCCGCTTGGGTTAGAGTCTTCAATAAGTTAATCGTCATGGTGCTTCCTTTTTAATCTGCTAAATTTTTACGCTTTCTTCATTTTACCCTGTGGCAATAGCGAGAGTAGTGCAGGCAGTAATACTAAGGTCACTAAAGCGGATAAAATCATGATGCTCGCTAAGAAAAAGCCAACAGTGATATAGGGCATTAATGGCGAAAGCAATAGCGGTGTAAAGCCAATAGCGATAACAATAGCATTACGTGCGATAGCACGACTAGGTTCTTGAAACATGGCTTTTACAGCTTTACTCAGACTTTGCTGTTCAACTTCAAGCTCGCGCACACGTTGAATAAAGTGAATGGCAAAATCAATTGATAGCCCTAAGGTTAATGCTGACAAAACTGCGATAGGCATATCGTAAGCTTTACCAAACCAACCCACCAGACCGTAGATCATGGTGATGGTAAAGGTCAGGGGTAGCATAGCCAACACGCCATATTTTATCGATCTAAACAGTAGTATCATCATCACAAAGACCACGATAAACGATGACAGCAAGCTATCAATCATGCCGTTGACCATCGCATCTTGCCAAACTACGTTAAGGTACGATTTGCCTGCCCATTGATGTTGAACATCGATAGGCGGCGGATTGTTACTGATATAATCATCTACCCAATTTACGACATTGGCCATATGTTGATTGTCGCCACTGGTCATTTGTAGCCATAAAAGCGTGCGTTGATAATCTGGGCTGACAAAGTGCCAGAGGTCTTGCGGGCGATGTGAAGACTGAAATTGCAATAACGTTTGAGCAACGCCATTACTGGTGTTTGGTATAACAAAGTCTTGTGCTTCACCTGAGTTGAGTTCGCGATTTACAGTGCGAATAATATCACTCAAGCTGTTTACCTTGCCAACATCGCCCTTGCTGACGATCGCTGTTTGCAAGTTGGCCAGCCAATTGAGCATATTAGGATCTGTGAATATTTGTTGGGCATTGATAGCTTGCTCAGTAACCTCATAAAGCTGCTCCAACCAAACTTGTTCTTCGGTGTTGGCGCTAAAACGATAATCATCAAGTTGAATTAACAGATCTTGCGTGAAGAACGACGATTTTTCCGTGGCGTTATCATTGAGCCATTGCTGATAGGTTCTTGCAATAGTAGCTCTTGTTTCGCCTTCATTCGCCTGATTGAGTATGGCGTTAAAGTGTTCGACAGCGCTTTGTTGTTGCTTGTTATTACTAAAGACTAACCAGGCATCATAGGTACCGGCAAAATGTTGATTAAGAACTTTATCGGCAATGCGAATTTCATGATCTGCTTTGAACCAATTCACCGGGTTGTCATTAATTTCAATGCGATTTATACCAAGGATACTAACCGTAAATAAGGCGATAAAAGTCATTAAAATAAGCTTAGTACGCTGGACCGAAAAAGCGCCCAGTTTAGCCAAGCCATTAGCTAATCGACCTTTTTCTTCCATCTGTTCAATAGCGCGTTGTAATTTAGCTAACGTCTCAGGCTTCATACGAGCAATATAGGCAGGGATAAAAGTAATGGTTAATACAAAGGCTAATAAAATACCTGTGCCGATAAAGGCGCCAAAAACTTTCACTGGCGGGATCGGCGTTAACATCAGTGAGTAAAAACCAACCGCAGAGGTGATTGAGGTAAATAACATTGGTTTATATAAATGCGCCATCACCTTTTTAATGGTTTTTTTCGCATCATCACCAGCTTTAAAGCGATCGGCAAATTCAGACAAAATGTGCACAGAGTCAACAACCGCAATAGGCATCAGAAATATTGCGATCATCGAGGACATAATATGAACGGTAAAACCTAAACCAATTAAGCTGCCCATAATGATTAAAACTGTTGCCATGGCAACCACCATAGGCGCAATGATCAGGGCAATATTGCGAAAGAAATACCAAAGTAAGAGAAATATTGCTAAACCCGCCAGTGGTGCAGCAACCCCCATTTGCACAAACATTTCATAGCCAAATTGGTCTTCAGCAACCGGTAACCCGGTAATGTGAAAAGCTAAGTTATCTTGCTTAATGACACTGATGTTAGCAGCGATAGTGCGAATTTGTTCAGCGATAATATAGCTTTGATCTTTGGCAATGATCGGCACATAAATCGCTACCGCTCTATCGTCACCAGAGACTAAAGTATTGTTAAGCATAGGCAAGCGTTTAACGGCTTGTTGAATTGCGTTACTGGCCTGCGTGGTAGTCGGGGCTTTGTGCATCAAGTATTCAAAACGAATACCTTGGTTAACGCCTTGCTGATCGGTCATCTGGCGAATATTATCTACAACACTGAGTGAGAGTAAGTCTTGTTTGATAACACCTTCAAGTTGCAAAATATTATCCGTCAATTGTTCGATGACGGCTAAGGTTTCTGGCGAAAAGACACTATTTTTACTGACCAACCCAACCACGATCATATCGCGCATAAGAAAATCGGTTTTTATTTGATTGTGAAATATACGTGCCGGCGCCTCGTGGCTGAGCATGTTCTCAGGGTCGGTATCTATGGTTATTTTTGGCAACATCACCAAGCTTAATAAGGATATTAACAACACTAAGCTATAGATTACTTTCGGTTTTTCGATGGCAAAATTTAATACGCGTTGGTAATTCAAAATACTTCCTTGGCTAATTCATATATTAGGAAAATGTAATATACTTTTATATTAGCAGTATCTAATGTAATATCCAACTAGAAATAAATTTTTGCAATAAATGACATGAGAGTGATAAATGGCCGAGTTTGCCGCAATTGAACTAACAGATATGCGTGAAAATGCCGCACA
>JBFJQB010000236.1:0-3943 GCA_041616855.1 Cognaticolwellia sp.
CTGTCATGGCAGAAGCTGATATCGACTTAGCTTGTCGACAACTGATTTTTGGTCACCATAAAGTTTGCGGCCTAACTAGCCCTGAGCACGCGGGTTTTGCTATTGAGGCAGGCGCTGAATTTGGTGGGCTTATTTTTGCTGGAAAATCGCCAAGATGTATCAATAAAGCAAAAGCATTAGAGATAGTCACGAAAAGCTCAAGCCTTAAATATGTTGGTGTATTTGTTAATCATGCTCAAGATGAGGTGATTGAATTGGCAAATGAATTACAGCTATCAGCAGTTCAATTACACGGTCAAGAATCTGATGAATATATTGCCAGTTTACGTGAGAAATTAGGCCAAAACTGTCAAATATTCAAAGCTCAGGCTGTCGAGCAAGAAGTGCCGACATTAACTCGCGAAGTAGAACACATTGTACTTGACGGTAAGCATGCCGGTAGCGGAACAAGCTTTAACTGGCAAGCGTTAGCTGATAGCGAGCAAGACTTATCCCGTTGCTTTTTAGCCGGTGGTTTAAACGCAGAAAACATCACCCAAGCTTGTCAGCAATTGTACAACCAAGACTTATATGGCTTAGATATCAACTCAGGTGTTGAATCGAGCCCAGGCATTAAATGTCGCGATAAACTACAACAAGTTTTCGCCAAAATACGGAATTATTAAGATGTTAGAATTTACAAATGAAGATAAGGTTAAAAAATCCTTACCCGCCTACTTTGGTGAGTTTGGCGGTATGTTTGTCGGTGAATTACTGGTACCTGCTTTAGAGCAACTAGAACAAGCTTTTATTGAGTCTCAAAGCGATGAAGCGTTTTTGCAAGAGTTTAATAAGTTACTAACCAGTTACGCGGGCCGTCCTACACCTCTAACCTTGTGTCGTAATATTGTTAAAAATCCGTTAGCTAAAATTTACTTAAAGCGTGAAGATTTACTACACGGAGGTGCGCATAAAACCAACCAAGTGTTAGGCCAAGCCTTACTGGCAAAACGCATGGGAAAAACGGAAATAATTGCCGAAACTGGCGCTGGCCAACATGGTGTCGCCACGGCAATTGCTTGTTCACTATTAGGCTTAAAATGTAAAGTTTATATGGGCGCGGTAGATTGTCAGCGTCAACAACCCAATGTTTTTCGTATGCAATTAATGGGCGCTGAAGTGATTCCAGTAACGGCAGGCAGCGGCACCTTAAAAGATGCAGTAAATGAAGCATTGCGCGACTGGTCTGCAAACTATGAAAATGCTCATTACTTATTAGGCACAGCGGCAGGTCCTCACCCTTTTCCGACCATTGTTCGTGAATTTCAAAAAATGATCGGTGAAGAAGCCAAGCAGCAACTATTAGCTGAAGAAGGCCGTTTACCCGATTACGTTATCGCCTGTGTTGGCGGTGGCTCAAATGCCATTGGTATGTTCAACGATTTTATCGGTGATGAAGACGTAAAACTTATCGGTGTAGAAGCCGGCGGCAAAGGCATTGATACCACACAACATGGCGCGACACTGGTTGCAGGCTCTAAAGGCATGTTACACGGTAATTATACTTATATTATGCAAGACAAAGTTGGCCAAATTGAAGAGTCTTACTCGGTATCTGCCGGTCTTGACTACCCTGCCGTTGGCCCACAGCACGCACATTTAAAAGATACTGGTCGCGCACAATATGTACCAATAAACGACGATGAAGCCTTAGCAGCATTTCAATTATTGGCGCGCAATGAAGGTATTATCCCGGCGCTTGAATCGTCCCATGCCTTAGCACACGCGTTACAAATGGCTGAACAAGCAACGACAGAAACCATTTTCTTGGTTAATTTATCTGGTCGAGGTGATAAAGACTTAGCCCATGTTAACGCCATTATATCGCCAGAAACCGCTGAAAAAGGCGCAGTTAAACACAGAGGAGAAGCATAATGAGCGCAGTAACTACCCTCGGCCAGCGTTATAATCGGGCTTTTGCAACATTAGCTAAAAAAAATGAAGGCGCTTTTATCCCATTTGTTACCATTGGTGACCCTGATGCTGAGCAATCGTTCGCTATCATAAAAACCTTAATTGATGCAGGCGCTGATGCCTTAGAGCTTGGCATACCGTTTTCTGACCCAAGTGCTGATGGTGTCACTATACAAATGGCGGCGTTACGCGCGTTAAATGCCAATATCAATACCGATGTGTGCCTAGAAATACTTGCCCGCGTTCGTGCCTATGCTCCTGATATTCCTATTGGTTTATTGTTATATGGTAACTTAGTGTTTGCTCGTGGCATTGATAACTTTTATCGTGATGTTGCCGCAGCAGGTGTTGATTCTGTGCTGATTGCCGACTTACCAATACGTGAAAGCAAACCGTTTAGAGCTGCCGCCATTGCTCATGGCGTTGCCCCTATTTTTATCGCTCCGCCTAACGCCAGTAATGCTACCTTAGAAAAAGTGGCTGAATATGGTGCAGGCTATACCTATGTATTAAGCCGCGTTGGTGTAACTGGCACTGAAACGGAAGCAGAAATGACCGGACATAAGCTGATTGATATTTTAGATAAACATCAAGCACCGCCATCGGTGATCGGTTTTGGTATTTCTAAGCCCGAACAAGTAAAAGCTGCGTTAGCTACCGGCGCTAAAGGGGCAATTAGTGGCTCTGCGGTAGTTAAAATTATTGAAAACAACTTAACGGATCATCAAGCGATGTTGAAAGAGTTGGCTGAATTTGTTCAAGCGATGAAATCAGCGACTAAGCTTTAGGGAAGTTATAGCTATCAGCTATCAGCTATCAGTAAAATCTTAAAAGTTCTGTTAAGACAATAAAGCAAAAGAAGCTCATAAGTTTGCACTTATGAGCTTTTTTAATATCTTGGTTTTCTCTACGACCAATTAATTAACTAACACTAATCGCCGATTTTTGCCCAGGTATCACGTAAGCCAACGGTACGGTTAAATACTAATTTACCGGCAGCGCTATCTTGTGCTGATATTTTATTATCTAAACAGAAATAACCTTGACGTTCAAACTGAAAAGCTTGTTCAGGTTTTGCTGTTGCTAAGTAAGGTTCAACTTTAGCATTTTTGATAATAATCAATGAGTCTGGATTGATCACTGACTTTAAGTCTTCAACAGCTGCTGGATTTGGCACAGTAAATAAACGATCATACAAGTGAATTTCAGCATCTAGACTTTGCTCTGCTGCAACCCAATGAATAACCCCTTTTGGTTTAGTACCATCTGTCGGGTTTTTACCTAAGGTTTCAGGGTCGTATTGACAGTAAACCGTAGTGACTTTGCCATCAGCGTCTTTATCACAACGTGTAGCCGTAACAACATAAGCACCGCGCAAACGTACCGCTTTATCAAGTACTAAACGCTTATACTTTTTGTTCGCTTCTTCACGGAAATCTTCTGCTTCAATGTAAAGCTCTTTAGCAAACGGTACACTTCGTGAGCCTTGGCTTTCATCACTTGGATGATTTTTCACCGTCAGGTTTTCAACTTGCGCATCAGGGTAGTTTTCAATTACGAGTTTAATCGGATCGAGAACTGCCATTGCGCGTGGTGCATTGTCATTCAAGTCTTCACGAATACAAGCATCTAACACGCTCATTTCCACGGTATTATCCATTTTCGTGACACCAATACGCTTAGCAAATTCACGTAATGAACCTGGCGTAAAACCGCGACGACGAAAGCCTGCAATGGTCGGCATACGCGGGTCATCCCAACCACTAACCAGTTTATCTTCTACAAGGCTATTCAACTTACGTTTGCTCATCACAGTGTATTCAAGATTTAAACGTGAGAACTCGTATTGGCGCGGCGTCGTTTCAATAGAGATATTTTCAATAACCCAATCATACAAACGGCGGTTATCTTGAAACTCTAACGTACAAATTGAATGAGTAATGCCTTCAATTGCATCCGAAATACAATGGGTAAAATCATACATCGGGTA
>JBFJQB010000237.1:0-3922 GCA_041616855.1 Cognaticolwellia sp.
AAATAAAACCAGTGAACATATTGATACCGAGTCAATCACCGATTCTATTTCGACAAAATTATTACGTTCAGGTAAGTTTCGTTTTGTCGATATGGGCCGAGTAGAAGCCGCCCGTGAACAACTTAAATTTCAACATGACGGCGGTATGGTTGACCCAAGCAAAGCCTTGCAGTTTGGTCGTCAAATCGGTGCGCAATATATGCTTTATGGTAACTTATCGAGTATTGTTAAAAGTAATCAAGATAAGTCCGACGTTTACTACAAATTTACTCTACGTCTAATGGACCTCGAAAGTGGTTTAGTTGAGTGGGCTGATGAAAGCGAAATTCGTAAAACAAAAGCGAAAGCCTCGGTTGGCTGGTAAATGTCCAGCTCTATTAGGTGAGAAATAACCCTAAAGTAAGGAGGGCAAAATGAAGACAATCTATTTATCTTTAATTTGCTGGTTAGCACTAATACCGTTTGCACAAGCTGATTACGAGCGTAATAAAGCTGTGCCGGTTGAGAAAGTATTGTTTGGGCAAGTGTTGTCGGTCCGTCATATTACCGAACAAGAGCTGATCCGAGATAAAAAACAAGGCTGGAAAACCTTTGGTGGCGCATTGATTGGTGGTGCGATAGGTCATCAATTTGGCAGAGGTAGTGGTCGAGATGTTGCGACAATACTCGGTGCGATTATCGGTGGCTCTATCGCTTATGATAACCACCCTAAATATCATCAGCAAACACTGCATTTAGTTGAGTTAATGATTAGAGTTAACAATGGTGATGAGTATATGGTGATACAAGATTTAGATCAGCGCATGCTCTTTCAAGCCAAAGATGCCATTCGCATGGTCTACCTTGCTAATGGCTCTGTGCGTATTGATAAACAAATTTAACGTCAATATTTAAAACTCTCCACGAAAAGGCTTAGCATGGCGGCTAAGTCTTTAATAAACGGTATTAAGCGCTACTACACAAGCGTACTTAATTTTTTCTGTGGGTTTGGGCACATTGTTTTTGCTAACGTTTTCTTGTGCAATTATTTCTTTTGACCATGCTTGCTCGTTAGTGCTGGCTTTTAAACCTTCTTGGTCACGGCCTTTTATGGGAGTTAAGGAAAGCTTAGTCAGTAGTGGAAAATGATCAGAGCCAATCGAGGGTAGGCGCTGAAGATCACAGAGCGTAAAATGGTCACTATGAAATATATGATCCAATGGCCATCGTGCGAAAGGGTAATCGACATGAAACGTGTTAAAGGCTCCACGGCCTACTCTTGGGTCTAATAAGCCACTAATTTTACGAAACAGGCGTGTGGTGGCAGACCACGCTACATCATTCAAATCTCCTGTTACTATCACCGGTTGCTCGCTTTCAGCGATACTGCGCGCGACGATGATCAACTCCGCATCCCGCTCTGCTGATTCAGTATTTTCAGTCGGACTCGGTGGCGCAGGGTGAAGAAAATGTGCACGCACTTTATCGCCAGTTCGTAACTCAATCGCTACATGTATAGAGGGGACATCCTGCTCGACCAAATAACATATTTCTTGCTCGCTTAATGGCAATTTCGAATAAACATGCATGCCATAAAGATTGTCGAGCGGACATTTAACACTATAAGGCATTTCAGTTTCAATCACCTTGAATTGCTCTTGCCACCATTGATCAGATTCTAAGGTAACGAGCACATCAGGCTGATGCAGCTTAACCAATTCGATCAAGGTGCTGGCTTGTCGATTCGGGGTAAAAACATTTGAGGTAATGATGCTGAGTTGTCTACTCGCATTATCTTCACTGGCTGTTTTTACTTCTTTGGGCCACAAAAAGGTAAAAGGTAATATCCACCACAGTTGCCAGATTAAGCAAAGCGCCGTAGCAACAATTAGGAGCACAGCGCTTAACTTGTCACTATCTAGCAAAAGTAGCTCACTGCTCAATAAAACCGCTGAGAATATCGTAAATTGCAAACGGGGAAAGTCCATACCGCGAATAAACCAATGGGGATGACGCCATAATGGTAGTAGGGTAACTATTAGTATGAGTAGTGTATAAAAAGCGAGTATCAGTAACATATTGTGAGTTTGGCTCTTAAATCGTTACGCTATATTAGTTTATTTTAGCGCTGATAGAGATGAATTTTTTAGTAAACACGTTTTATTTTCTATCTTTACTTTTATTTATTAATAACTTATGTGTAATGTCAAGGTCTACTGCCAATGACACAGTGGTTGTTGTTTGCGTGTTATACGGTTGTTGTGTGATAACTGTGCGATAGTTTTAAGTTAAATAAATGTCAATAATTTAAACTAAATACCCTTAGCTTACGTATGTCATAGCATAGTCAACTCAGAGGTCATTAAATGTTTACAATATTTAAGAAAAATCCATTGAAGAAGTTAAATAAGCTTTATGAAGCTAAACTAGAGCAAGCGATGTGCGCGCAAAGAAGTGGCGACATTAAAACTTTTGCTATGCTTACTGCCGAAGCTGAAAAAATATCGCTTGAAATACAAGCACTAGAGGCTGCAACAGAAACCTGATAAGACTGGAAATACATAGATAATATATCTATTTACTCACATTAGGGGGTTCTATCGATAAGCGTTAAGGGCGCTAGCGTAACTCTCAACTCAGAGTTTTAAAACTACTTTATCTTGGGCTATGCTGTCGATTTCTTTGATTTTTCAAGGAAATACTTGAACCGATTAAAGACAATTTTACCGAAAGCTAGGAATAATTCCGAGCCACCCCCCACCTATTTATGCCAATAGCACAGCAATATCATGCAAATGTAGAGCAAGGAAGTTACAAATCAGCAAATAGCTATAGTTACAGGCCGTTGATTAAATACTTCACTGTTAATGTTTAGACGAATAAACTATGAGATAATTTTGCGTTATTTCATGCCAAAGTGATAAAGGAAGCAACAGTGTTAGCTAACTCAATAGTTGTTCTCGACTTTGAAACCACAGGTTTATCGCCAGTGCAAGGGGATCGCGCGATTGAAATTGGTGCGGTTAAACTTGAAAACGGTCAGGTGATCGACAGGTTTCAAGCGTTGATGAATCCGGGTCGACGCATCAATAGTTTTATTGAAAGTTATACTGGTATCAGTAATCGTATGCTCGCTGTTGCGCCACCTTGTGCGCAGGTGATGACCGACTTTGCTGACTTTATCGGTGAGAGCAATTTACTGGCGCATAATGCTGCTTTTGATACACGCTTTCTCGAAGCAGAGCTTGCGCGCATCGGTCGTCAGGTGCGGGGTGAGTTTACCTGCTCGCTTTTATTGGCGCGCCGTCTATATCAAGATGCGCCCAATCATAAGCTCGGGACGTTGATCAATTATAAAAACATTGCTGTCGATGGCCGCTTTCACCGAGCGTTATTCGATGCTGAAATGACCGCAGAACTGTGGTTAATCATGTTAAATGATATTGGCAAACGTTATGGGATAGCGAGCATTCCATTTAGCTTTATCAAGCGCTTAGCGAAAGCCCCAAAAGGGCAAGTTGACAAGCTATTAATGACTTACGCCGCCAAATTAAGTTAACTATGAGCAATAAACCTTCTGTACCCAACCGACCGGCTATCAGTTCAGCAACCACGAAGTTGAGTAAGTTTCGATATCAAGCTGAAGGACGTGTATTACAACTTGATCACGTGCTTATTGAGCAGCCACTACAAATACGGCTGTTGTGGCAATCAGCAAACAGCGTAACGCATCACAGCCAAGTGTTTTCTATTACCATGCGTACTCCTGGCGATGATGAGGCCTTAATTGTGGGGTTAATGCAGTCTGAGGGGGTTATTGAACACTTTCATCAGCTTGAGAGTGTTTTACCCGAATTGGATGAAGATCAGGTTAAGTCGTCAAATGGCTATCCGCTTGCTAACCAGTGGGAAGTAAAGCTTAGAGCAGGTGTTGAGCCCGATA
>JBFJQB010000238.1:0-3874 GCA_041616855.1 Cognaticolwellia sp.
CTATGCAAAAAACTCCGTGGCGCAGTACGTTTTTGCACAATTACTGGGGCATTTCAGTCAGATTGAACATCATAATAACAATTGCCAAAACGGTTTATGGCAGAAAAGTGCCACCTTTTGCTTGCATGGTAATGGCAGTGACGAGTTAGCCGGTAAATCTATCGCTATTATTGGCTATGGTGCACTGGGGAAAAAAGTGGCCGACATTGCAAGCGCCTTTGACATGCAGGTATTGATTGCTGAAAGGCCTAATGCCGACAGTATTCGGCCAAACAGAATGGCATTTTCTGCGGCAATTGCTCAAGCTGATATTATTAGTTTACATTGCCCTGAAACCTCTGAAACACGGGGGATGCTTAATGCTGAAGTTTTTCGGCAAATGAAACCAAATGCCGTGTTAATCAATACCGCCCGCGGCGCGTTAATTAACAACCACGATTTACTCAACGCCTTAAACGACGAGCAATTAGCCTGCGCTATTTTAGATGTATTAGAGCAAGAGCCACCACCAAAAGATCATATGCTTTTAGCGGCACAATCAAATAAATTAAAAATAACCGCCCACATTGCTTGGGCAAGTCAGCAAGCTCAACAGGCATTAATAAACTTAGTTGCCGCCAATATAACGGCATTTAAGCAAAGCTTGCCTACTAATCGAGTTGATTAACGTTTAAAAGAAATCATCTTTGATTTTACCATAATGAAAGTAGCCCCACTGGCCTACTCTTCTGAGCGGCGCAAATGGAAATTTCGGCAAAGCTTTATTATACAATGGCAAGTTAGGCACTTGTTTTTCAGCTACTTTTTGGGCTAAACGTTTACCTGCTTGCACTGAAAATGACACACCGCTGCCACAATACCCCATACTATAAAACACGGAGTTTTCATCATTTTGGTAGATATGAGGCAAGTCATCTAAAGCCATGCAAATCCAACCTGACCATGCATAACTATAATTGATTTTCGCCAGCGCAGGGAAACTGGTTTTAAGCACAGCTAGTAAACGTTGAGCGTAATATGGATCTTCAGCGCTTTTGCCGGTGATGGCGCCACGACCACCAAACAATATTCTATTGTCGGGCAATTTTCGGTAATAATACTTCAACGCTCGCGTGTCCATCACGACATTGGACGTTAAAAAATTACACGCGGCTATTTGCTCTTCACTCAATGGCTCAGTGACAATTATTTGTGACAGTACGGGCAAGGTTCTATTGGTGGTTAAGGCGTGAAAATTTTTCGGAGTATAACCATTGGTCGCTATCACTACTTTTTGCGCGCTAACAATGCCATTAGGGGTATGTAGCTGTTGTTTGCCCGCCTCTGAATGCCACTGCTTAACCGGAGAAGCACAATGTACTTTTGCCCCTACTTGGCGAGCAAGTTCTTGATAACCCCAAGCAAGTTTTAAAGGGTTTAAGCCAAAGCCATCTTGATAACGAATTGCCCCGTAAGCATTGCGATCGTCCATATATTGCGAACGTAATTCTTGTTGTGACAATATTTCAACATCATAACCAAACATTTTTTGTTGCAGCTTAGCTAACTCGACCAACTCTTTTAGTTTATTAGCTTTATGGGCAACTTTAATATAACCGGCACTTTGCTGATCACATTCAATGCCTTCACTGATCAAACTATTCACAGTATCCACGCCAGCAGCCATCTCTTGATAAATGCCGCGCATCACCTCTTCACCCCATTGCTTAGCCATTTGGCTATAGGATTTTCGACCCGATGATTTCAAAATAAAACCAGCATTACGACCGCTACAACCCCATGCCGCTTGGTTAGCTTCTAAGACATGCGCTTTGATACCATGCTCCCTTGCTAAATGTAACGCACAAGATAAGCCAGTATAGCCCGCACCAATGATGGCTACATCAACATCAATATCTGCTTTTATTGCTCCGTCATGCTCAGGAGCTACACCCGAGACACTTGCCCAATAACTATCAGGGTAAGGCTCTCCTTGGCCAGGTGATAAATCATGTAAAGGATCGTACATTTTCACATCCATAATAAGGTAAATAAATGATGTTATTTAAAATAACAGTCGCGCTTAAAGTATCTCAAAAAAAACAGTACAATGCTGTAATAACTAATGATATTGAAAAGAATTATGAGCATAACGTTGCGCTATCAACAATTAACTCCAGCAGACTTCCAACAAGTCATTCGCTTAGCTACCGAAGTTCACGGCGCAGGCTATGTTGATGAAAGCAGCATGCAAGCTTGGTATAAAAAAGGCATTAAAAACGGCATTAACTCCGGTTTTGTTGTTTATCATGAAGAAAAGTTAGTTGGTTTTAGAATTACTTATGCAGCTCAGCAATGGCAAATTGACCAATGGTGCTCAACCCAAGATTGGCCGGTTCCCAGTGAGCAAGTGTGTTATTTCAAATGTAATACCGTTGATGAAGCGTATCGTGGCCATGGTATTGGTGGCGAGCTGTTAAAACGTTCAATTGCTGCAACAAAGGCACAAGGTGCCACTGCTGGCGTTAGCCACTTATGGAAACAAAGCCCTGGCAATAGTGCGGTAAAATATTTTACTAAATGCGGCGGCATATTAATTAAAGAACATCCTGATCGCTGGCGAGAACTCAGCATAGCGGGCTACGAATGTCCGCTATGCCACAATGATTGTCGCTGTCAAGCGGCTGAAATGATGATTACTTTTTAAGTAAGTCTAGAATAATCACCGATTGATGCGCGAACTCTCACCGGTGACTTTTCCTTGCTAACCAAACAATTTACGTAACATCGACGGTCTTTCTTCAAGACTATTTTTCATTGATGGCGACTTTTCTGGCAAGGCATTGAAGCTCGAGAGACTGGGAAATTCAACTGCTAATTGGCAATGTTCATAATCGCCTGATGCAGGATTAAAACGGTATTCTTTACTCCAAGCGACTATATTTTCTGTGACTTGATTTATCGCATTCACCACATAAGCAACTTCCTTATCTGATGTAGTTGGGTGGAAAGATGTGCGGATCCAACCGGGCTTTTCTGCAAAATCACCTAGGTCTATTTGCTGCGTTATTTTACTTGAAGTATCTTGGTCAACATTTAAGAGAATATGTCCATAAGTACCAGCACATGAACAACCACCGCGAGTTTGCACACCAAACTTATCATTAAGTAAGCGCACCACTAAATTATAATGTGCGCCAGGGATATAGAAAGAAACAATGGCCAAGCGGTCACGAAGGTTGGGCTCCAGCATCACCACGTTCTCATTTTTAGCTAAATTTTCCATGACATAATCAGTAATTTCAGCTTCGCGTTGCTGAATTTTATCAACGCCCATCGCATCTTTTAATTTGATGGCGAGGGCCGTTTTTATACATTGTAAAAAACCCGGTGTACCACCGTCTTCACGCATTTCGATATTATTAAAAAAGCTATGTTTACCCCAAGGATTGGTCCAAGTAACCGTGCCACCACCGGGATGATCTGGCACTTTATTTTTATAAAGTGCTTTATTAAAAACCAGAACGCCTGAGCTTCCTGGCCCCCCTAAAAATTTATGGGGTGAAAAATAAATCGCGTCTAATGCTTGTTTAGGGTTGCTTGGATGCATATCAATATCAACATAAGGCGCTGACGCAGCAAAATCGACAAAACATAATCCGCCATGTTTATGCATAATTTCAGCTAATTGATAATACGGTGTTTTAATGCCGGTAACATTGGAGCAAGCTGAAAAAGAACCAATTTTGACTTTCCGATCTTGGTATTTTTCTAACAATGATTCTAGGTGTGATAAAGAAGGTAGGCCGTCGCTATCTGGGTCAATTATCTCTAATGTTACATCACATTCATACCAAGAGGTTTGGTTTGAGTGGTGTTCCATATGGGTAATAAA
>JBFJQB010000239.1:0-3844 GCA_041616855.1 Cognaticolwellia sp.
GCACGCCAATACGTCGCTCGCTTGCTGATACATAGGGTAATTGCTGCCAGAGTTTATTTTGCTGCTGCTTCGCGTATTTCGGCATCTCTCGATGTAAATATAAACTCCACGCCAACACTGCCTCTGCCATGGTTTCACTTAACCTTGGGTCAACTAAGCGCACAATTTCAATGGGCGAACCTAGCAACGCCGTCATCAACTGATCCACCCCCGCCCAAACACTCTGGAGCCAAGTTAAATGTTCAAACTCTGCCAATACCTCCGTTTTAGGATTAGCCACAATCGCAAACTGACAGTGTTTTTTTTCTGCAGGTGCAATATCCTTAAAGTTAACGATGTTTTCATTGGGTAATGCCTGACTAAGCGCTGATAGCCAAATCGCTTCTTGAGGCTTAGGTAATTGACTAATAAATGGGATCATCTGATTTACATTAATTATCTGAAGTTATTATTATATTACCTCAACAAGACAATGTTTTAATCTATTGATAAATAAAAAGTTATAATTTTGCCCTAGCATCCAGCGCCCAACTAAGGTATAACGGCGCTATGAAAGTACCTAAACGCATACAGCCACTTGTTAATGATGGCCTAGTAGATGAAGTAATCAGCCAATTAATGAGTGGAAAAGAAGCCACTGTTTATATGGTACGTTGCGGCGATGATGTTCGTTGCGCAAAAGTTTACAAAGAAGCTATTAAGCGCAGTTTTAAAAAAGCTGCACAATATCAAGAAGGTAGAAAAAGCCGTAATAGTCGCCGTGCCCGCGCGATGGAAAAAGGCTCAAAATATGGCCGAGACCAACAAGAGTCTGCTTGGCAAAATGCAGAAGTCGACGCACTGTACAAATTAGCCGAAGCCGGTGTGCGCGTACCGCAACCGTTTGGCTGTTTCGACGGCGTGTTGTTAATGGAGCTGGTTACCGACGATGAAGGGGATGTCGCCCCACGCCTAAATGATGTGGTGATGTCAGCCGAGCAAGCGCAAGAAGATCACACGTTAGTTATGCATTATGTCAAGCTTATGCTTTGTGCTGGTATCATTCATGGTGATTTGTCAGAGTTTAATGTTTTAGTTGATGACTATGGTCCGGTAATTATTGACCTGCCACAAGCCGTAGATGCGTCAGCGAATAATAATGCCAAATCGATGTTACTGCGTGATGTCAACAATATGACTAACTATTACGCACAATTTTGCCCAGCCTTAAAGCAAAGCAAGTATGGCGAAGAAATGTGGGCACTGTTTGAAAGTGGTGAATTAACCGCAGAATCGAACCTGACCGGTTTATTCAAAGAAAACACTGACCGCGCCGACGTCGATACCGTTTTAGAAGAGATCAAAGCGGCATTTGAAGAAGAAGAAGCCAGAATAGAACGTATTAGCGAAGCCAATGCTGTCGATAGCGATTATTAAATAAGAGCTCGGTTTTTACGTTATTTTCCAACTAAGATAATTAATATAGTCCATCACATTCCTTGTTCATGGACTTTATTTAGTGGTGAAAAGTACTAAATAAATCAAAATAGCATCAATAGAAAAACATAATGCCCGCTATAATCAAGCAGGCCAAGAATACTGTTTCACTGCCCATTAATAACACCGGTCGCCAGCCAACATTGAGCACTTGCTTTAAAGAGGTTTTAATACCAATAGCGGCAATAGCAACCACCAACAAATGACTCGACAATGCCCGAATCATATCTATTAGCCAAGCGGGTAGCACTCCGATATTTTTTAAAAATGCCAATAGAAAAAACATAATTAAAAAGCCCGGAATAAAGGCACTGACACCGCCTGACATTTTGCTATTTTTTTCTTTAAAAGCAAAAAATATCATCATCACGATTGGCATTAACAAAGTAACTCTGAGCAGTTTAATATAGGTTGCTACATCGCCCGCTTCGGGTGAAACGGTATAGCCAGCACCCACAACTTGTGCAACATCGTGAATAGCACCGCCAATAAAAACCCCAGCTAACTGATCGGAAAAACCTAAATAGCTAGCAATGAGGGGGTAAAAAATCATTGATAAGGTGCTAAACGTGGTAATGCCAATCACCGTTAAAGCAAAGTGCTTTTCTTGATGTTTATCGTGCGGTAATACCGTTGAGATAGCCGCCGCTGCTGACACACCACAGACCGCAACCGCGCCACCAGATAACACACCGAAAGCTTTTGATAAGCCTAAAGCCCGCGCAAACAGCACGCCAAAAAGAATGGTTAGCGCCATGCTCACCATCACAATTAACGGCGCAGTAATACCTAACGAAACAATATCTCCAAAGGCAATGCGCACACCCAATAAGCCGACACAAAAGCGCAATAGTGCTCGCGAGCAAAAATTAACTCCGGCTTGAATATTTTTATGGTGGTAAAATACATGTAACACCAAGCCCAACAATAACGCCAAAAGTATCATTGGTGCTTGATAGCGCGAGGCAATAACTGTCGCGAAAATAGCGACTAATGTGCATAAAAGCACACCCAATAATTTATCTTGTAATACTTTCCACATAGATTGCTATGGCCGGGAGATTATTTTTATCAAAAGTAGAAGTGAAATTGTATCACCTGTCTCAATGATTTTATTGGTTTTTCTAGGCTTAGATAAATAAAAAAAGCCTGTGAATACAGGCTTTAGTTTTCAAACGAACCGGCCAGCAGTGTTTAACTAAACCAATCGTTTTTATGACCTTTTGCGGAAAAAAACACTAACATTAGGCCAATAATAAGCACCATAATTGGCATTATTGTGCCACTTGGGCCATAAACTTCATAAGAGTTACTGATGAAAAAAGAATGAAACATTTGTGTTACTGCACCAACAAATGAAGCAACAAATAATGGATAACAAATAGATTTCTTCATCAGTAGAGCTACGCTACCTAAAGCGCCAGCAAATACGGCGACAGCAAAAGCAACGCTAGCCCATAAAGGGACAGCGTTATATAGCTCCTGCTCTACTACCGGTAATTCAGCAATCATTTCTGGCGTCATCATGACTTGGCTAACAAATGCCATGACACCCAGTAAGTTCCACACCAGTGCTAATATAGCCGCGATATTAAACCAGCTAGGTATGGCAACTGTCGTTGTACTCGGTGAATTATCTGACATAACTAATTCCTTCTTTTTATTAAGAATCTACCGCTTAGAAATCTAGTTTATTTATAGCACAGAATTTAACAGCTTTTGTTATTCACCCCAAATATCTTTCGGTTTCAGTTTTAGCACTTTACGTTCACCGGGCTTACGCTCAACTTTAGTTTTATTCGGGTTAACATAAATTTTACTGGCGTTCGCCTTTGCCGAATTGTAATTTTTATCTGCTAACACCGTTTCTAATTTGTCTTTACTTTCTTCTTCAACAGGCTTTGTCACTTGCGCTTTTGCACGACGTTGTACATGAAATTTCTTATCAATTCCTTGCAGAAAATTACGTAACACTTGGTCTTTACATTCACGATAGTTTTTATGATCCGGTTTGCGCGAAAAAGCACTTAGCTCGGGCTTATTTAATCTAAAATTAGCTAAAGCCAACATCTCGATAATATCTTCCGCTTTCAAATTAAAGGCAATTTTCAGTTTGGTCAGGATAATATTATTATTTAAACGCTTTTCAGCCTTTGCTGGTTCACCCTCTTTTTTGCCACGACGTTCATTAATGAAGCCATTTAAAAAAGCAGCAAAAGTTGTATCGGGGCAATTGACGTAAGCAGGGTCTTCTTCTTTTTTTAACCAGTTACTGATTTGATCGCGTGTTACCGTTAAATCGCCAGCAGCAAAAATAGCAATAACCTTTTGGTCGTTAAAATTAAAGGTGTATCTCAGGCGACGCAAA
>JBFJQB010000240.1:0-3840 GCA_041616855.1 Cognaticolwellia sp.
ACGGAGGAAGAAAAAATGGCACCTTGGTTAGCGGCAATCACAGATTCGCTCGAAGTGCTACATAAGCAAGATGAAAATATGAGCGGAAGCCTTAACTATATTATGGATAAAGCGAATATTCAGTTTAAGTCGGTCAATTTTATGCGCGGTCGCAGTATTCAAAATTCGCTGGTCTTACTTGATGAATGCCAAAACTTAACCGCTTCACAATTAAAAACCATTATTACGCGTTGTGGTGAGGGTACAAAATTGGTTTGTTCAGGTAACTTAGCGCAAATTGACAGTAATTATTTAACCGCGGTGACGTCTGGCTTGACCTACATTGTCGAGCGTTTTAAAAACTTTCCAGGCAGTAGCACTATCAACTTAAATGGTGTGGTGCGCAGTCGTTTAGCGTCATTTGCTGAAGAAAACTTATAAAATATGGCCTTAGTGGTGGCTCTTAGGTGTCACCACCCACCTTTATCAATGCTACCCACTGGCGTTAGATTAATTTAAAATTGTTTGGTACTGGTAAATGTAACTTAAATTGACATTAAGTTGCGATACAATGAGCGCATGGCTGAAATCTCAGCCGATATTGCATATTAGATAATCATCGCTATTAACAGGGCTTCTTAGTGTTTGTAGAAAATTCAAAAGAGCAACTTTTTCAACGTTACAATAAGTCCGTTATCGTGGTCTTTTCAAGCATCATGTTGCTGGCGTTAATTATTACACTTTATAACTATTATCTTGCTCGTGAAGCGCATCGAGACACCAAGTTAGCTGAGATGAGCGACTATAGCTTAAAACTCAATAACAAGTTAGCCAGTACCGTTGAAACTCTCACGGGGATGCGTGACTTAGCCGAATATTATTTACGTTTTCCTGCGGAACTACCGAGTAAATTACCGTCATTACGTCAAGAAGGTAAGTACTTTTACCTGAACAAAACCCGGAAAAATCTCAACACAAATGATCGCATTATGAGCGGTAATATCACGGGGGTTGGTCGCATTGAATCCTTTAATCAATCTTTTAAGAATGAATTAATTATGGCGCATGCTTTGACGCCGGCATTTGTCACTGCTCAAGAGTCAATTAAAGAAGCTAACTGGCTTTATTACATTTCAATGCGACGTTTTATTAATTTATACCCTTGGGTACCTCGAAGTATTTGGCAATATAGTGATCAAAGCTTAACCAATAGTTTAATGTTAAAAATTAAAGGCGCTGCCGACAAAGATGAAAAATTTTGGTCGCGTCCTTACTTAGATTCTACCGGCAAAGGTTTAAATACCGCTTTAGGTATCGGTGTTTATCTGGCTAACCAGATGAAAGGCGCGGTGTTGATTGATATTAATACCGCTGGGTTATACGACTACTTGCCAAGCGTGAATGATGGTGGCCAGGGCTATATTATTGTTGATAAACAAAGCAACGTTTTATTGCATAAAAACAGCGCTAACTTAGCGCTTAATGCTAACACCGTTTTTAGTGAAGTGGCACCAGCGCAATTAAACGAATTTAGCTATCAATCATTGTTAAATATTAGACCAAGCGCTGAATTGGGTGACTGGGTAATTCAGTGGCAAAAGCTGGACGTTAATGATTGGATTTTATTGAAATATCACCGAAAAGAAAACTTCTACGCTGCGATTAATCAGCGCTTTATTGCCATATTTACAGGTATTTTCTTAGTTTTATTAAGTTTGTTAGTGGTGGTTTACTACGTCACACATCGCTCATTTATTGCACCATCGAAAAAATTTATTAGTCATATTGAAAATTGCTCGGCTGGCGATCCTGGCAAAATAAAACCCTCAGCGGAGTGGCGACATTGGTTTAAAATTGTTGAGGATTTATTTGGTGAAAATCGTAGCTTAATGCAGCGTTTGAAAGATCAAAATAACGAACTTGACCTAAGAGTAAAGGAAAAAACGCAGGCGTTATTGTATAAAAGTGAGCAACACCAGCGTGACTATGCTTTACTGCGCTCAGTAATGGATGCCATTCCAGATTACATTCTATTTCATGACCAGCAGGGACGTTTAATAGGGTGCAATCAGGCCGTTGAGCAATTAGTCTTGCAAAAAGAAGTCGATATTTTAGGTTGTCAAATTAGTGATTTTATTGCCACTGATTTAGGTGAGAAAGTGGCTCAGAGTATTGCTTATACCCCTTCAGAAAAAACGCCAAAGGCACATCAGCAAACGGTTTCAACGGATCATCATAGCTATGAAATATATAACGCGCCGTTTTATGATGAAAAAAATGCGCTACTTGGCAACATCATCTTAATTCGTGATGTGACTGAGCAATTTGAGATTAACCAAGACTTACAACTTGCAAAAAATCAAGCGGAAGAAGCCAACCAAATTAAAAGTCAATTTTTGGCAAACATGAGTCATGAAATTCGTACCCCCATTAATGCCATTCAAGGGATGTTTTTTCTCTTACAGCAAAGCCGCTTAGACAAAGTACAGCAGCAATATTTAGCCAATGCCGAAACCGCTTCAAACACCTTACTCTATTTAGTGAATGAGTTGCTTGATTCGGCAAAAGTTGAATCGGGAAATATGTCTATACATAAAGAGCTTGTTGACTTGGAAAGCATTGTCTCGCAAGCACTTAACCTCAATATAGCTGCTTTAGCCGGTAAAGATTTACGTTTAGATGTAGCTATTGATAGCCAAGTGCCTATGCAAGTGCATACTGATGCTATGCGCTTGGTGCAAGTGTTGAGTAACTTACTCAATAATGCGATTAAATTTACCGAACGTGGTCAGGTCGAGTTGTCTGTAAGCTTATCTTGTGATGCCCCAGTGCTCGCCAATAATGATGATGTAGCTATTTTATTTAAAGTCAAAGACACCGGTATTGGTATTGAGAAAGCCAAACAGGCCGGATTATTTGAGGCGTTCAAACAAGCGGACGAGTCGATGACGCGAGTCTATGGCGGTACGGGCTTGGGCTTATCAATATGTCAACATATCGCCCAGCTACTTGGCGGTGAAATTACCATCGAGAGCACTTTTGGCCAAGGCGCAGAATTTACCTTTGCGCTACCTATTGATATCTCGAATATAACCCAAGATCGCGCTTACGCTGATTGTTGCTTAACGCAGTTTAGCCCACAATTTGCAACGAGTCGTGTGATTAATGTAGCGGTAAATATTCCGAAAAAATTGAGCGAAAACTTTGCCGATATTGACCAAACACTTACCGACATTGCTGATATAAAAGCACTCCAGTCTCTTGATACTAAAGCGCATAACATCGTCTTGATCGATAGTAGAAACTATTCTAAAGGTTTTAGTCAAAGTGATTTAGCGATCATACAACAAAAAGTTACTGTGCTTGCACTATGCCAGCCAGTCGCTTGTGCAATTTCTTTTGAATTACTGGCACAATTGAACCAGCATAAGGTGCATTACTTGTTGCTGGAAATGCCCTTGTATCGTCACGTGATCGTCAAACTAGCCAAAGAGCTTGAGCAGAGTTCTACCGATACCGGCATCGTCCACCATAGCGCAGCGGTAGATACTATAGCTGCAGATACAGCAAGTTTAGCTGGACTGAAAATATTGCTGGTTGAAGACAATCTAGTTAATCAGTTGGTTGCGGTTAAATTATTGGAGTCTTTAAAAGCGCAGGTGATTGTTGCACAAAATGGCCAAGAAGCATTAGATAAGTTACCAGAAAAGCATTTCGATATCATTTTGATGGATATTCAAATGCCAGTCATGGATGGGTTAACGGCAACTCAACATATTCGCGCACAACCGCAATATCGTAATGTGCCTATCATCGCTATGACCGCACATGCGCGCGAGGAAGATAAGCAGCAATGTTTAA
>JBFJQB010000241.1:0-3831 GCA_041616855.1 Cognaticolwellia sp.
AATGGCGAATAAATTATTGAAAGAAAAAACTTATCCTGTTAAATGGCAAACGTATCCGATGGCACACAGTGTTCATCCGACACAAAATCGTGATATTGCTACTTGGTTAATCGCTCGCTTAAATTTAGCGTAATTGTATAGGAAGATAATATGCCAGAAGTTAACCTTAAGCTTGTTTTTGAGAAAGAGAATAAAAATAGTATTCGCTTCAAAGAAGTGCCAAAGCCGGGTAAAGCGGAAGTATTAGGCAGTGTATATTTACAAAAATGGCTAGCAGGTGATGCTAAAGCTATTGAAATATCAGTGAAAGTACCTGAACTGTAAATTTGTGTTAACGGCTTTTATCTCAATCAATCATTATTTTGGCCGTCAGTCTGACAAAGTGCTAAATGGTTTATGGTTAGCCATTTAGCACCTTGCGATAACTTTGCTTTAACTTTACTAAGGGGTACTTATTTTTGATTTAGCTTGGTAAATACCAATAAGCGATTATTTGCTGGCATGGCGTGATCCCTTGCTAATGACAAACCAGCATTTTTTGCTAAATCCACTACAGCCTCAATATCGCGAATAGCACTTTGGCTATCGCGCTCTTTTAGCCAGAGATCAAAACTGGCATTACTTTCACTGGTGTACTGGCCTTGATAATTAAACGGCCCATATATACAGCACTTACCTTTTACTTTTAAATGTTGTGATACGCCAGCAAAAAAAGCTTGTACTAATGGCCAACTGACAATATGTAAGGTGTTTGCGGTGTAAATAGCATCTATTGTTTTTATTGGCCATGTGCTGTTGAGATCAAGTTCAACAGGAGGAAGTAAATTACTGGCGGGGCTTTCGTTTAGCCACTGGCTAATACCTTGATGATTGACAAGCAAGTCACTGGTTTGCCAGGTTAACCACGGCATGTTAGGAGCGAAATGTACAGCGTGTTGACCGGTGCCTGAGCCTATTTCTAGTAAGGTTTTACTATGCTTAAAGGCATCAACTAACAAAGGCAAAATATAGCCTTTGTTATTTTCACAAGCTTGGGAATAGGGTTTGTTCATCTATTTACTCAGTTGTTTATTTTACTAATATTATTAAGCGTTGGGATTATTGACTCGTCTTTTTATGGCTATCATCTGGACTTAGCTTAAAGGGCAATCGTTGTTGGCATTGCGTTTGATAATGGCGCATTTGTTGTTGCTCCTGCAAACAAAAAGCTTTTATAGCGGCTTTAAAGGCTGAATGTTTAATCCAATGGTATGAGGTCGTTAGTTTCGGTTCAAAGCCGCGAGCAATTTTATGCTCACCTTGTGTGCCAGGATGAAATAACGCTAACTTATGCTCAATACAAAACTCAATTCCTTGGTAATAGCACAATTCAAAATGTAAATTATTAAAAGGTTTGGTACAGCCCCAATAACGACCGTATAAATGTTTATCGTCAAAGAAGAACCAAGCACAAGCTATATCTTCCCCATTGCAACTCGCGATGAGCAATAATATATGCTCAGGTAAGGCATTGACTATGCCTTGAAAGAAATCAAAAGTTAAATGCGGCGTATGTCCACGTCTTAAGTAGGTGAGTTGATAAGTTAAGTAGAAAAAGGCCAATTCTTTTTCACTAATCTCACTGCCACGAATGCGTCTAATGGCTATATTTTGTTGGCTGATAGAGATTCGCTCTTTGCGGGTGTTTTTTCTTTTTCTGGCGCTAAAGCGCGATAAAAAGTCATCAAAGTCGCGGTAATTATAATTAAGCCAGTGAAATTGCACGGTATTACGTTGGTAGATATCGTCAAGTTCTTGCGTGGTTGGCTGGCAATATAAAAGGTGCCAGCTGTGTAAATTTTGTTGCTGGCAATGTTGAGTTAATCGTTGAAAAACCTCAGTAAGCGTAACATCTGTCGATAGCAGTTTATCGCTAGTGACCGGTGTAAAGGGTGTGGTAACAACCAGTTTAGGGTAGTAAGCAATATTGTTGCGCTGGTATGCATCAGCCCATGCCCAATCAAACACATATTCGCCCCACGAGTGAGATTTAATATACATGGGTAATATTGCATTTACGTCGTTTTTTGCATTACGAAATTGCAAATGGTGAGGTTGCCAGCCTTGAGTCTGAGTGACTGAGCCAGAAGATTCCAGGCAGTGGAAAAATTGATAGTTAGAAAATACCGATGATGCACGATTAAGTCGCTGCCAATCTTGCTCTTTTATATCGGCAATGTTTTTTACAATCTCAATTTTCAAACGATTATCTAAGTTTTTGCGAAGAATATTTCAAGTTTAACAGAAGATTAATCGCTTTTGAGTAAATATTAACGGCGCAGTCGTTGCTAAGGATCAATGCGCAGTCCTTTAACATGCGCTACAGTAGTGAAAGTATAGCACTAGCTAAAGTATCAAGAGAAAAGGGTGCTAAAAATGTGTGGCAGACTCAATATTATTAATCATCCTTTGTGCCAAATCGTAAGCGAAACCTTAGGGATTAACTTTTACAGTCAAAGTAACGATAATTTATGTCCTAGCGAGACAGTGTCGACGATTGTACAGCCTGATCAGCAACTTTTACAAGCTGACATGCAATGGGGTATTCAGCCAACTTGGTCTAAACGCTTACTGATTAACGCCCAAAGTGAAACGGTGGCAACTAAACCAACCTTTGCACAAGCCTTCGCCGTTAATCGATGCCTCGTGCCTTGTAGCGGTTGGTATGAATGGCGAAAAGAGGACGATAAAAAGCAAAAATACTATTTTAGTCATCAACAGCAACAACCCTTATATATGGCTGGGATCAGTTTCTATAACAATAATAGTCAAGCGCAAGTGGTAACATTAACGACTAAGCCAAATCCATTGTGTGAACAATACCATCACCGCATGCCTGTGTTAATTTTACCTGAGCATATTCAGACTTGGTTGCAACCATCAAGTGCTCTGGAAAATTTAATGCCGTTAATGTCAGCCCTTGAAGATAAATATTTATCGGTCGCAGCAAATTAATACCTTTCGATTTTTAAGAATAGGTATAATGTTATAAATGTCATTAATATCGTCATCAATACGCTAAAGAAAGGTAAAATACAAATGAGCAATGAAGCAACACTGGCAGCATTCTTAACGCAAGTTAAAGACACACAAACCCTGTGGGCGTTACAAGATAAATCTAGCGAAGATTGGGTAGTATTAGACTCAATCAACTTTGAAAATACCGAAGTTATGCCACTTTGGTCAAGCCAAGCACTCGCTAAACAACATTGTGTAGAAGAGTGGGGCGATTATTTGCCAGCTGAAATTACCGTTGCTGATTGGATGGAATACTGGGTTGAAGAGTTACTTGCTGATGGCGTTATTATTGGTATTAATTGGCAAGAAGAAGGCCAATGTTTTGAGTTAGAGCTGCCTGAGTTTACTCAAGCCTTAGCTGAAGTTGAAACGCTATAACCTTGGGTGAGGGCATGATAGTGACAACAATCGTCATGCTCTACCATGTTAAAATTGTACTGCCCATTACACTGTAATGACGCTAGGCTAAGCAAGGTCTAGCTTAGCGGCAGTGCTTTGGATTAATACTCCCTGATTTTACACACATTTAAATAAAGCTAAGCTCACTTAGGCACAGCAAGTTGACCTAATCATCTGCGATAGTTAATCGTTCACTCTTATTAATAGCAAAGTAAGCTAAATATCTAAAGCACTGCCAAGCTTAAAACTTAGATTTTAGAGAAAAAATCATTTATGCTAGTTATAACATGATTTTTAAGAGTTTTATCGCATTGGACCTAAGTTTCATCTAAGCTAAACGTTATGCAATATATATATCAGCTTTTCTTTTTTGCG
>JBFJQB010000242.1:0-3767 GCA_041616855.1 Cognaticolwellia sp.
TCCAAACTTGCTCTGTGATCATTGGCTTTTCTCGCTGTCAAAGGGTAATAAAATAGTAAACTCAGTATGGCCTGGCCGGCTATTACAGGATAATTTTCCGTGGTGTTGATGGATAAGAGTTTGGCAGATAGAAAGCCCTAAACCAGTACCTGAAGCTCTGCCAGAAACCATAGGGTAAAATAATGTGCTCTGAATGTGCTCCGGAATGCCTGGACCGTTATCGATTATACTTATTTGTGCACAAAGCTTAATGCGCTTGCCATTAATGGTTTTATTACTGGCAGCACGGGTTCTTAAAATAATTTTTTGGCTACCATCCAATGCTTGAATGGCGTTATTAATAATATTTAAAATGGTTTGCTGCAGTTTATCTTGATCAAAAGTAAGCTCGGGTATCGATGGATCATAGTCACGCACTAAAGTGATATTTTTTGGGTTATCGAATTGGGCTAATTGGTATACTTTTTCGATAACAATATGAATATTTTGTAATTTCATCGCCGGTAATTGATTAGGTCCCAATAATCGGTCAACTAAGTTGGTTAGTCTATCAGCCTGCTCTATGATCATCGCAGTATATTCTTTTTGCTCTACGTTCAGTTCAAGATCGAGCAACTGCGCTGCACCACGCAGGCCGCCAAGGGGATTTTTAATTTCGTGAGCAAGGCCACGAATGAGATCACGTGCAGACTCCCATTGTTGCTGTTGAAATGCTTCCGCACTGATTTGTTTTTGCTGATCTATTTGTTTGAATTCTAACAAAATATGCGGAAACTTATCAAAAGTGACTGATGAGGCGGTGATTTCAACGGTGATTTGTCGGTGGTCAAAAAACTCAATCGTAACGTCACTATCGCTAAACTCTTGGCCTGTAGTGAGCAGTTGTTGCAAGCGTTTGTTACTAATGGGGTTGTTATAAAAAACTTTGTCGATAGGAAGATGGTAGAGCTTACTTAAACTTTTAACCAGTAAGGCCTCAGCTGCAGGATTAACATAGCATATTCCTAGTTGGTGGTTTAATACCACGACAGCCGTTACCATTTGATTGGGCAAAGCTTGTTGATAATGTAATTTTATTTTATTTAAATTTACGGCGTTATTAGACATTACCTTCCCTTGCACTAAAATGGTGCGCTAAGTAACGAGTGTAAATAAAGTTGGTGCAATATGCACTGAAATTCGGCTAATTTGCCTTATTAACAGAGACTCTGTGCATATAAAACGTTACAGGGGGAGATGTTGCAATAACCTTGCCTTTATCATCAATTAGGTTCATTTTTATTTGATGCTCACCACGATCAATATTTCTTAGTACAAACCTTGAGTGGGTTTGTGGCTTTTCATAAGGTTGGTCATCTAAATATAATTGAATTTTAAGACCGCGTTTGAAAACGGGTTTAACCCGACCTGAAACATAAGCAGAGCCTGTATTGTCTCTAACGGTCGCATTGTTTTCTGGTTGAATGATTTCTACTTGATAGTTGTTATCTATAGCTTTGGGCTTTATATCTAAAATGGAAGTGTCGATTGAAGACTTTACGGTATTTGGGTCTTTAACATCGACCTCTTCTGCACCAGGTCTTGGGCTATCTGAAAACACTAATACGCCTTGCTCATTTCGCCAAACATAAACTTTAGCAGAGCCTGCGAACACAGCATAAGCTTGCGTGAACAATACAAAAAAGATGCAAAAACGTGCAATGTGAATCAAAAGGTATTTTCCTGTTCCGTAGGTTTAGTCTTAATCTATCCAAATATTAACAAATGTACCACAAAAAAAGCTCACCGAAGTGAGCTTTTTTATTATCTATTTGTTTGAATTCACTACACGCTGTAGTACATATCAAATTCAACAGGGTGAGTTGTTGAATTTAAAAGTTCAACTTCTTCACGTTTAATTGCAATGTAAGCTTCGATCATGTCTTTATCCATAACACCGCCTTCAGTTAAGAAGTCCATGTCATTTTCTAGCGCATCTAAAGCTTCTGTTAAAGATGTCGCAACTTGTGGAATGGCTGCTGCTTCCTCTGCAGGTAGATCATATAAATCTTTATCCATTGCATCGCCAGGGTGAATCTTGTTTTTGATACCGTCAAGACCCGCCATTAGCATGGCAGAGAAACCTAAGTAAGGGTTCATCGTTGGATCGGGGAAGCGTACTTCAATACGCATCGCCTTTGGTGAAGGCACCATTGGAATACGAATTGATGCGGAACGGTTACGTGCAGAGTACGCTAGCATAACTGGTGCTTCAAAACCAGGTACCAGACGTTTGTACGAGTTAGTTGAGGCGTTAGTAAAGGCGTTTAAGGCTTTAGCGTGTTTGATAATACCACCAACATAGTAAAGCGCCAATTCAGATAACCCGCCGTATTTGTCACCAGAAAATAAGTTAACACCGTCTTTAGCTAATGATTGGTGAACGTGCATACCAGTACCATTATCACCAACGAGAGGTTTAGGCATGAAAGTAGCTGTTTTACCGTATGCATGTGCAACGTTGTGTACTACGTATTTGTATATTTGTACTTCATCAGCTTTCAATACCATGGTATTAAAGCGACAAGCGATTTCGTTTTGACCGGCAGTAGCCACTTCATGGTGATGCGCTTCAACCACTAAGCCCATTTCTTCCATAACTAAACACATGGCTGAACGTAAGTCTTGAGATGAGTCCACTGGTGAAGTAGGGAAGTAACCGCCCTTAACGCCAGGACGATGTCCCATATTGCCATCTTCGTATTCTGTACCAGAGTTCCAAGCCGCTTCTTTATCGTCAATTTTATAAAATGAACCACTCATATCCGTGTGGAAACGAACATCGTCAAAAACGAAAAACTCTGGCTCTGGACCAATTAACACGGTGTCTGCAATACCGGTGCTACGCATATAGTCTTCAGCACGCTTTGCTACTGAACGAGGGTCACGGCTGTAACCTTGCATGGTTGCAGGCTCAAGAATGTCACAACGAATATTTAATGTTGCTGCTTCAGTAAAAGGGTCAAGTACGGCAGATTCAGCAACAGGCATCATTACCATGTCAGATTCGTTAATTCCTTTCCAGCCTTGAATTGAAGAACCATCAAACATTTTTCCGTCTTCAAAAAAATCTTCGGTGACTTGATGATGAGGAATTGAAACGTGTTGCTCTTTACCTTTAGTATCAGTAAAGCGTAAGTCAACAAATTTGACGTCATGTTCTTTAATTAAATCTAAAACTGCGTTTGACATTGAAAGTCTCCAGTGTAGTTATTTCTTTATTTTTCAAAAAATTAATTTTGTTTGAGCATAAGCGAATACTGTGCCAATGGCAAAGTGGTTGATATATATAGCTTAAATGTTTTATGTTAATTCGCGATGCACCATTGTTGTGCGTATAACGCAACATTTTGGTGCGCATGAATCAATTTGACTCATGGCAGTATAACAACAGAATATTTATTTGTTGGTTATATTTCGGCTTGGTGGTGTATTTGTTATTACTCATCCTGTATAATACGCGCCCAATTGTAGCCCTATACGTTAATCTGCTCGATGTAGCAATAAACGATAGTAACAGCGAGTAACGCCTGTGTTAGATAAATTAAGAAATGTGGCAATTATTGCTCACGTTGACCACGGAAAAACCACTTTAGTCGATAAATTATTAGAACAGTCAGGTACGCTAGACGCCCGTGGCGGTTTAGAAGAACGTACGATGGATTCAAATGATATCGAAAAAGAACGTGGTATCACAATCTTAGCTAAAAACACGGCTATTAACTGGA
>JBFJQB010000243.1:0-3764 GCA_041616855.1 Cognaticolwellia sp.
CTAAGACAATAATTTCTGCCAAACGCCCTCTAGCATTAGCGCGCCAAGTAAATAATTCGCCGTTAATAGCGCTATGGTGAACCTGCTTAAAACGTTGTTTAATCACTTGATCAAAGGCCGCGTCTTTCAGCCACCATTGCTCTGGCGTGATCTCCTTAAACCAAAAATCTACTATCTCGTTAGGCTTCATATCATTTCGTCTTCGCTGGCATTGAGTTCAGTATGCTATTTCAAGATAAATTAAAATTAGCTTAATAACTCAAGTAATACCAACCATATGCATTTATTACGCTCCCATTGGCTAGCCGTTTTTTATTGAATATGACAAAAAAGCCAAGGCATTAAAACTTGGCTTTTACATTTGTTGTTTAAAGGTAAAACTACTCGTTGGTTAGGCTTATTGCTATTTTACCCACCTCCTTAGGCGCAATATTTCAACACCTGTTTTCGTTTTTTATCAACCACCAAAGTTAGTATTAATAGTTTTTAGCTGTTTGCGAGTGTAACTGTTGATTTGAGTCACTTGCCAAAGCGGTATTTTTTAACTTGATAACCACCCGACGATCATAAAAGCTAACTTCTTGGTCGGCTGAGGCGACAACGGGTTTTTGCTCACCAAAGGCAAATAAGTTAATGCGGTCACTCGCTACGCCTTGATCAATAAGGGCATTTTTAACGGCATTAATCCTTGCTAAAGAAAGCGCTTGGTTTAACTCATCGCTGCCTTGCTTATCGGTATAGCCGGATAGATCTAAGGTCAAATTCGGCGATTGTTGAACAATGCGTGCTAAACTGGCAATTTGCTCTAGATAATGGGCTTTAACTTCGCTGGAGCCCGTAGAAAACTGTAAGCTCATTAATAAATTTTGTGCTTGTAGTTCACTCGCCGCCTGATAATTTTTTTCTAACGCTAATAGCTGTATTTGATAATTTTGCTCTGCTCGTTCAATCTTGCGCTGATAACGGGCCAGTGCCGTCTCATTATTTTGCTTTTCAATTTGATAAGCGGCTGACAAGTGTTCAATTTCTTCTTCGGCATTCATATTTTTCGCAATATAGCTGCCCGCAATACCGGTAATAAATGCACCGGCGGGTCCTCCAAAAATTGCGCCTATCACCATGCCGGTACCAAAACCTATTTCTTCCTGTAATTGTGCTGATTTTTGTTGTTCATTAGTTGCTTGTGCTGATTTTTCATAGCTAGTAGCAAAAACTGGACTTACTGTTAGCGCTGAAATTAGCGCGGCATTGAGCAAGGTTTTTGCTGAAAATATATTGGTTACTGGAGTTTGTTTAGTCATCTTGTTTTCCTCTACTTGAGTGGTTGCTAGTAAATTTCAGCTAACTAATCACTTCATTAGCTGCTTTGTTTTGATGAGGTTATTAAACCGCAAGAAAACGACGACTTAAGGTCGCAACAATGGCAATATGCTGAGCAAATGTGGCAACATTATGGCAATTGCAATATTTAGCAGCTTCAAGCGCATTTATTCGATATTATCAAGGACAAATCTAGCCAAGGAACTCTTATCACCATGTCGAAACGCATTGCTATTGTTGAAGATGACGCAGCTATCAGGGAAAATTATGCTGATGTGCTACGCCTGCAAGGCTATCAAGTGCAAACTTATGCGAATAAAACAGCAGCCATGCAAGCATTTAATTTACGTTTGCCCAATTTAGCGATTTTAGACATTGGTCTTGAGCATGAATATGACGCGGGGTTTGAGCTATGCCAATGGTTACGTGCAATGTCGACAACGTTACCGATTATCTTTTTAACCGCACGAGACAGTGAAGTTGATACCGTATCGGGCCTGCGCATTGGCGCTGATGACTACCTCACCAAAGATATAAGCTTACCGCACTTGGCTGCACGTATTGCCGCGCTATTTCGTCGCCAAGACGCACTCGGCAAACCACAACAAGCGGATCACCTATTAACCATTGGTCCTTTAACTGTTGATAGTCAACGCATGAGCATTCAGTGGCAAGGACATACGGTTGACTTAACCATTACCGAGTTTTGGATGTTATACGCTTTGGCCAAACATCCTGGACATGTCAAAAACCGTAGTCAATTAATGCAAGACTCAAAAATATACGTCGACGACTCGACCATCACGTCACATATCAAACGCATACGTAAAAAATTCAGCCATATTGACAGCGACTTTAATTGTATTGAAACGGTTTATGGTATGGGTTATCGCTGGAACCAAAGCCCTACAACAATACAGCAAGGTCATTAGATTAAAATGGCAATGAAGTGGCGTTTTGGCTTAAGAAGTAAGCTGTTACTGCTATCAGGCTTTTTGTTCACCATTCCATGGTTTGGTTATCAATATGTTTGGGAAATGGAAAAGTATCTCAGATATGGCCAAGAGCAAACCATTATTGGCACGGCAAGAGCACTCGCTACCGCAATGCATGAACGTGCTAACTTGTTTAATAATCAGGCCAGTTTCTTACCAAGCGTTGAGCAAGGTAAGGATCTCTATAGCTACGGATTATCAGCGCCCATTCAACTCGATGGGTTAAACAATGACTGGCCAGACTTTGCCAATAAAGCCCATTTCTATCAGCAAAATAACCAACTTTATCATCAACTTCCCCCTGAGCAATTATCAATAAACTTTACCGCAGCAGTGGGCACGTATGGCAAGTATTTATATTTATATTTTGCCGTGATTGACGACAAGGTCATTTATCGTGATAAAAATGCCCGTAGTATCATCAATAACGATCATGTAGAACTGGCGTTTATCAATCCACAAGGGGCTTTTAGCCGCTTTATCATCAGCAATAAAACCACCGGTTGGGTAGACGCGTATCGTATCACCGATACAAAAAATGATATTCCGCTGCCTGCGCGGCAAATTCAAGGCCATTGGCGTGATAGCCCGCAAGGTTATAACGTGGAAATTCGCGTGCCGTTAACTGAGTTCAACGACAATATTGCTTTTGCTGTACATGATGTTGATAGCCCTTTGGGTACTATTGAAACATCTTTAGGCTCGGCCGACCCTAGCTCGGCTGACACATTGGGCACCATTTTAGTGCCCTCGCCTGAAATTGAGCGCATTGTCAAAGGCATGAGTTATACCAATTCCAGTATTTGGGTCGTTGACCAACATCACCGCGTGCTAGCTACAACCGGCGATATCAAAAATGCGAGTGGTGTGTGGAATAAACACGTCAGCCTCAACAATGCGCGTAATGACAATAGTAAAGAGAACGTGCTATTAACCTTATGGGTTAAATTTGAAAGCAAGCTACTAAAACCTTTATATGAAAAAATACTCACGCAGCCACCGAGTAACTTTATCGACCAACTCTATGACTCAGAAAACCTCACCGGTGAACATATCGAAAGTGCCCTTGCGGGTGAGCCGATGTCACAATGGCGACTCAGTACTGATCAACAAGCCGTTGTGTTATCAGCCGCTTACCCAATATTCATTAACGAACAAGTTAAAGGTGCGGTTATCGTTGAAGAAACCACCAATGGCATTCGCACTTTAAGAAACCAGGCACTTGAAAAACTGTTTAGTTCTATCTTGGCCATTTTATTATTGGGTGCGTTAGCGTTTTTTCTGTTTGCTTCGCGGATTTCAAATCGGATCAGAGCCTTAAGTAATCAAGCAGAAATGGCGATTGACGAACACGGACGCATTAATGGTAATGTTGATACTTCAACGACAAACGACGAAATAGGCGATCTTGCGCGTAGTTTTTCCACTGCGGTTAATCGCCTTGGCCAA
>JBFJQB010000244.1:0-3730 GCA_041616855.1 Cognaticolwellia sp.
AACATCTAAGTTAATGGTTTTGCGGCCACCAATGCGTTCAACTTCACGCTCTTGTAATACCCGCAATATTTTCGCTTGTAAGCCTAAGTCCATTTCCGTGATTTCATCCAGTAAAATGGTACCGCCTTGGGCTTGTTCAAATTTACCAGGACTTGCTTGAATCGCACCAGTAAAAGCGCCTTTTTCATAACCAAATAACGTGGCTTCAAGCATATTTTCAGGAATCGCCGCGCAGTTGATGGCAACAAAAGGTGCTTGGCTGCGTGGTGAGTAATTATGAATATACTGTGCAAGTACTTCCTTACCCGAGCCGCTAGGCCCTAGTACCATCACTGAAGCTTCGGTACTGGCCACTTTTTTGGCCAACTTTAATAACTCTAGGCTTTGTGCATCGGCTACGACAGGATCGCACGCTTCGCTGGTTTTCAGTGGCACATATTGATTGACCATATTCAATAAAACTTCAGGTGCAAACGGTTTAGCCATGTAATTACATGCGCCATCACGCATTGCCTGCACGGCATCATCTATGGTGCCATAAGCGGTCATGATCAATACCGGTAAATTAGGGTAATTATTGCGAATACTTTTTAACAATGACAGTCCTGACATGCCCCCCATTTGTACATCACTCACCACTAAATCCACTAAGTGCGTTTTCAGTTTGACTAGGGCATCTTCACCAGAGTCTACTGCTAAACATTGATAGCCTGCCAACAACAAAGTATCAACAAGTGCTTCTCTTAGTCCGGCGTCATCTTCGACTACCATGATTTTACTTGTGGTCATTGTTAAACTCCTTAGACAAAACCTCATCTGGTTCATTGTTTGTTAATGCTGTTCGCGGTTTTTCACTGGTCAATAAGGGTATTTTTATACAAAAATGCGCCCCTTCTCCGGGTTTACTAAGCAAACTGACTTCACCTTGATGGGCAGTGGTGACGGACTTAACCACCGCAAGGCCTAAACCTGTGCCCTGACTTCTCGAGGTATAAAAGGGTTCAAATATTTTATCGCTCAGCTCAGCGCTAATACCTGGGCCATTATCACGGACACTAATGTAGGCGTAATCACCTTGACAGTAGGCACTAATATCAATTACCGCACCGGTTTTTATCACCGATAAACTATTGTGTATTAAATTTTGAATTGCCCCTGACAGGGCGCTGACATTGCCTAAAATCTCACAGCTTTTTTCACTCGGGTATAAATTCACTGTTGCATTCGCTTGGGCAACTTGGGGTTCAATTGCTTGCTTGGATTGTTCGATAAGTTGATTCACATTGACCGGTTCAACAACCGCTTTATTGCCACTTTTAGCAAACAACAACATATCGTTAACTTGCTGCTCTAAATCATGTAAACGCAGCATTAATTTATCTTGAAAGTTGTCTCGGGCATCATCGTTGAGTTTTTTATTTTTCAGATTTGCACCATATAGCATCGCAGCAGATAATGGTGTGCGAATTTGATGGGCTAATTTTGATACCATTCGCCCTAAAGACGATAGGCGTTGTAATTGTCCGAGCTTATCTTGTAGTAACCGTGTTTCGGTTAAATCGGTGATCATGATCAACTGACCTGGTTGGTCACCTAAAGCGGTTATTTCTAGTTTGACCCGACGGCCATCGTTTAATGACACTTCATGCCAATCATCGGCTCGCGGTTTAAAAGAGCGCTTAATCACCCCAAACCAAGGTTGCCCTAAAATAGGTTCATCAAGTAACCGTTGCGCGGTATTATTCATTTTCACGACAATACCGTTGCCATCGAGCATGATCATCCCGGTTGGCATAACATCAATCACTTGTTGTAGTTGTTTATTTTGTTGACGTAAAAACGCCAGTTCACCCGCGTAGGTTTCGCTTTCTAGTCGATTAGTTTGCGTGTGTTTTAAATTAACCTCATCAAATGACGTTAATACACGATTCAGCACAGGATTGGCTGAAGAAGAATTGGTCGATGTCGAATAGGCAAGTGCCATAATATTTCACCCGAGTAAAGAAGTACACTCGGATAAAGCATTAACTATGCCAACCAATTAAATCCATATTATTCAGTAGTTAACGCTAATTATTTTGGCTGAACACGGGTCGTCAATAAAATGGCTGATGCGTGTTTAGTTAAAACTTTAAGTACTAGATATGGAGGGTAAATCAGAGCATAAAAGTGATACATGGCTCAGTTATTGCGCATCTAACTCTCAAAATATATCTAGCGTTAGGGTCATCAAACCGCTGTCCATAGCGCTAATATCACGTGGTGTTAACTATCGTCAGTGTTAGGTCGACTAACTGTCTTTTTGTAGATTATATTTGCGCATTTTTTCTACTAGCGTAGTGCGACGCATACCTAAAAGTTCAGCTGAGCGGGCAACAACCCAGTCATTTTTATCGAGTGCTTGAATGATCAGCGACACTTCGAGGTCTGCTAAATATTCTTTCAAGTTAAGGCCATCGCTTGGTAGAGCATTAACCGCTAACGTGCTTGCACCGTCATTGCTTTCTGAGGTGTTTTCTGCTGAATCTTCGTCTTCATCGTCATAATCAAAACCGGAAAACAATTCATTTATCGCCTCACGTTCTTGTAATTCTTCGGGGTATTCTGGTTGATAGTCATCGACATCTAAATGACGGTACTTCAACGGTAATTGCCCAACATTGACCACTTGCTCACCATACATAATGATCATACGCTCAATTAAATTGGAGAGTTCACGAACATTCCCTTTCCATGGATGCTCTTGTAATGACTCAATGGCTTTATCGGTAAAGCGCACTGATTGGCCTTGCTCGGCAGAAAAACGTGAAATCAGCTCTTGTAACAGTAAAGGAATATCTTCTTTACGCTCTCGCAGCGATGGAGTCTCAATCGGAAAAACATTGAGTCGATAATACAAATCTTCACGAAATTGATTAGTTTTAATCATTTCTTCTAAATGCTGATGAGTGGCAGCAATGATACGCACATTGGCTTTAATGCTTTTTGCGCCACCCACGCGTTCAAAAGTGCGTTCTTGTAACACCCGTAATAATTTCACTTGCATCGGTTGCGGCATATCGCCAATTTCATCAAGAAACAGCGTACCACCTTCAGCCATTTCAAAACGCCCTTTACGGGTAGAAATAGCGCCAGTAAACGCGCCTTTCTCGTGACCAAACAATTCACTTTCCAGCAAATCAGCAGGAATAGCACCACAATTGACCGGTACAAAAGGCCCTTTACATCTATCGGAAAGGTTATGAATATTTCGAGCAACCACTTCTTTACCGGTACCCGACTCGCCCAGAATCAAAACATTTGCCGCGGTCGAGGCAACTTGTTCAATTAAAAATCGTACTTGTTGCATCGGCTCGCTATTACCGACTAATGAGCGAAATAACGAGTTAGGCACATTAACGCCACGTTTTGACGGCAAATTGTTATGATACTGATGGCTATGGTGCACTAGCTCAGTCAACTGGGCATAATTGAGCGGTGTGGTTAATTCGCCAATCACATTAACATAACCATTGATTTGCTTTTTATCGACAATATCGTGATAAACGAAGGGGTATTTAGGGTGAGTTCTAATAACATCTTGTAACTTAGCGCTGATGTCGCCACAGAGAATTACCGTCAGAATATTAGCTGTTTCTGCGAGATACTTTTCAATATTATCTTCAGCGAAAACATGAAAATGCTCACCGACAAAGGCTAAAACGGTTTCTATCTGATGGCGTCGTGCGGC
>JBFJQB010000245.1:0-3710 GCA_041616855.1 Cognaticolwellia sp.
AGAATGCCAGCGATGATAACGCTTAACTGCAGTTTACTAGTGAAAATACAAAGCACTTTTTAAGCGTGGCTTAATAGCCCCAGATATTGACAATATTCTCGTTATTGACACAGCTTAAGTTACATAATATTTATATGCTTTAATGAACGTTATCAACGTTAAACTGATAAGCTAAGGTCGACAATAGAAAAAAGAGTACTGCTCAAAACAACAGCAATTACCCCTAACTTTAAAAAATATTAACAATATAAGGAAGTTCGATGATTGATTTTAATAACAAAGGTTTTTTCAAACTCAAACAAAACATTGATTATGCTGAAAAAGTAGCTGAGTTATTGCTAGAAGATGAAGTGATAATAGATGCTTTCAAAACCATGCGTGACGGCGTAGTTTTTACCAACAAAAGAATCATCGCGGTTAACGTCCAAGGTATCACAGGCAGCAAAAAAGATTTTACCTCACTGCCTTATAAAAACATTGTTGCTTACTCCATTGAAACATCAGGCACATTCGATCTAGATTCAGAACTAGAAATATACTTTTCAGCTTTAGGTAAAGTTAGGTTTGAGTTTAACGGTCAATCTTCAATGCTAGAAATATCAAAAATCATTTCAAGTCATGTGCTCTAAACTTTATGTATTTTGTGCAAATAGTGCGAAGCCTTAAATAAAGGCGCAACACAATAAACACCAAGAGCCAAGCATAACCCCTAATTCAAGGCATATGTTTGGCTCTTGGTGTTAAAGTATCATTAGCTTCCTAGCTGTTATTTTCAGACCGCACTATTTCTGTTTCATTTACTTACCGACAAAAGTCACTTCTTCACCGCTTTCAAGCCACAATGGGTGTTTTGCCATAACTTTGGTAAACATAGGGCTTTGCAGATAATTATTGAGCCATTGCTTTAATTTAGGATAAGGTGATTGCAAATACCATTGCCGTTCAATGCGGGCAAATTGGCGTATAAATGGCAGCAAAGCAATATCAACTAAGCTTTCTCGCCCTGACATTAAAAACTTATGTTCGCTTAAACGATTTTCTAAGAGCTGAATATATGCTTCGCAGGCTTTTCGACACTCAATCAAATTGCTTTCATGGTAGCGTTTCGCACATTTATAAGCCTCTAACCGCAATTTAAATTCAACATCAAACTCGGTGATTAACGCCAACATTGCTTTAAACGTTTCTGGTTTAGCACTATGGAGCAGATCGTGTGGATCAGATACTTGCAAGGCCCAAAGCATAATATCTAAGCTTTCATCAATCACTTTACCTGACGCATCCGCCTTACTTTCGTTATCCGTTGGCATTATTTTATCTAACACTAAAATCGGCACCGTGGCTTTTGGTGAAGCTAAAATCATTTCTGGAGGTTTATTAGTTAGCACCACATCGCGTAATGCAACAGCTTGATGAGATTTGAAAATAGCTAATCGGGCTCGCATCGCGTAAGGGCAATTTCTCAGTGAATAAAGGATAGGTAACGCCATGATTTTCTTCTTTTTGCTGAAGTACCGTTAATGTCCACTAACTTTAACGGTATTCATCGATGAAATATACGGGTAAAATCTCTGCTCTTAAATTTAGCAAACAAATAAGTTGTATTAATGGATCATAAAATAGAGTTATTAGCGCCAGGCGGCGATGTCGATGCCATTAAAGCGGCCATTATTGCTGGGGCCGACGCAGTATATTGCGGCTTAGACACATTAAATGCCCGTAATCGCGCTTCGAATATCTCCTTTGAGCAACTTATTGGCATAATCCGCTTAGCACACCAATACGATTGCCAAATATTTTTAACGCTAAATGTAGTTATCTTAGAACGTGAATTTAACTCTATCGCTAAGCTATTAAGCAAACTGGTTAACACCACGCTCGATGGTGTTATCGTGCAAGATATCGGCATGTTTAATATCATTAAAAAGCACTTTCCAACCTTAGATATTCACGCGTCAACTCAGTTAACCACCCATAACGTGGGTCAAATTCCGTTTTTGAAAAAACTGGGCGCATCACGCGTAAACTTATCACGCGAGTTAAACCTACGTGAAATCACCACCATCACAAAAGTATGTGAAGAGCATGATGTATTAACCGAAGTATTCGTGCATGGTTCGCTGTGCGTCGCCTTTTCAGGTTTATGTTATTCAACCTCTGCCAGTGTCGGTAATTCAGGTAACCGTGGCCGTTGTAGCCAAGCGTGTCGTGAAGAATATGAAACCACGCCTTCTGGTCATAACTTCCCGCTTAACATTAAAGACAACTCAGCCTTTTTTGATTTACCTGCGTTAATTGAAGCCGGCGTACATTCTTTTAAAATTGAAGGTCGTATTAAAGGTGCGAACTACGTTCATACTGTCGTTGACAGTTTCCGTAAACAAATTGATGGTTTTCTAAATACCGGTGAATTGACCGAAGACGGCGAACGCTTATATAAAGTGTTTAACCGTGATTTTTCAAACGCGTTTTTGCGCGGTGATTTAAATCAGTCGATGTTTATTGATAACCCACGTGATAACTCAAAAGTACATGCGGTCAGTAAATTTAAAGCGGATGAAAGCCAAAATATTTCAGTGGTGCAAATTCAAGATGTTGAGCAAAATCTTCAAGATGACAAAAACACCATTGAAGCTGAAGTAATTGAGAAAATTAAACATTTAAGTATTGAAAAAGTACCGTTAAGTTTAAGCTTCTCTGGAAAAATTGCCCAACCGTTAACGGTTACCGTAACTGCCTCTGGCTTTTCAGTTGAGCAAAACACGTTTACTGTGCAATCAACCAGCTTAATGCACACCAGTGATAATACCAGCATTGATAAGGCCACCATTGAAAAGCGCTTTAAAAGCTATAATAACGCTGAGTTTTTACTAAAAGAATTAAACTGAGATAACCTTGATGAGGGTTTAAGCATTCCTTTTAAAGAGCTGACCGTGCTTAAAAATGACATAGCCAACACACTAAACAATTCAGTAACCGTGTTGCCCGAAGTGACCTTACCTGCTTTGGTTAATCACCCTAAAGCAGACTTAACAGCTGAAAACAACACAAAGTTATCGCTGCTGATTTGTGATGAAGAAGATGTTGAATTAGCCAAGGTTACTGATGCCGACATTTACTTTAAACTGCCCGATGCCTACAAACGCGGTTGTACAAAATACATTGGCTTTTTACAGGCTAATCCGCGCTTAATTCCGTGGTTTCCAGCAGTATTAATTGGCAAAGATTATGACGTAGCGGTAACCATTTTAGCGCAAGTAAAACCTAAATGTATTGTTACTAACAATACAGGTATTGCTTATAAAGCCAATGAATTAGGTATTAAATGGATAGCCGGACCGTTTTTAAATACCACAAATTCATATGCACTATTAGCAATGAAGGAAAGCTTTGATTGTAGCGGCGCTTTTATCTCTAATGAAATAAATGCCATGCAAATGAAAAACATCGCGCGCCCTGAAAACTTTAAATTGTTTTACAGTATCTACCACCCTATTTTGTTGATGACCAGCAGGCAATGTTTCTTCCAACAAAGTGTTGGTTGTGAAAAGCCGCGTATCGATAATGGCTGTATGCTTTCCTGTGATAAATCGACTAGTATCACCAACCTTAAAGGCGTGTCATTTGCCATTGATAAACAAAAAGCAGGTTACCCGAGCATTTATAACCAAGATCAATTTTTGAACATGGAAATTATTGACGATTTATCA
>JBFJQB010000246.1:0-3683 GCA_041616855.1 Cognaticolwellia sp.
AAAGCATATAAATATTATGTAACTTAAGCTGTGTCAATAACGAGAATATTGTCAATATCTGGGGCTATTAAGCCACGCTTAAAAAGTGCTTTGTATTTTCACTAGTAAACTGCAGTTAAGCGTTATCATCGCTGGCATTCTACCCCCTTAAACTTAAGTTAAAGACATTATAAATTACTTATCAGATACCTATGCTAAAAGGGAGTATAGCTATAATGGAGTTGATGGAATTTACTTTTTTAGAAAATTTATGCTGTTTTATCGATAGAAAAACTCAAGTAAAAGGGGCTTGGTCTCAGCGTCACTCTCGGTTATATTAAGGTTACAATTACCGCTAAGTATCGACATTTTATGAATATTCGCTCTAAATTAACCTTGAGTTTTGCAGCTACAGTTATTTTACCCATTATTGCGATTGCGATTGTTAGTATCTCGATGACAATGTCTAAGTCTTCAACAAGCTTTGTAGAACGCACTCAGAGTGAATTAAGGCAAGTAGACAATGGCTTTCAACTGTTCTTTCAACAAATCAAAGCTAATGTGAAATTTTTAGCTGAAAATAAATTGACCACTCAACTTCCTGATAATACTCATACTTATATTGGCTCTGATCATATGATGGAGCCGAAAAATGACTCTGCTGAAGAATTAGCTTTATATGAGCTGTATGAAGATTTTGGTACTTCACACCCTGATTTACTTTACGTCTACACAGGTACCAAAGATGGTGGTTTTGTTCAATACCCATTGGAAGAGCTTGGCGGTTATGACCCAAGACAACGTCCTTGGTATAAACAGGCACTAGCTTCTCCCAACGCGCCAATTATTACTCAAGCATATCAAGATGTCATAGGTAAACCCGTAGTAACTTCAGCATTAGTGGTTAAAAATAACCAAGGCGATATCGTCGGTGTACAAGGCTTAGATGTGACCCTTTCAACCTTAACGGATATATTGAGTAATACAAAACTAGGTGAAAGCGGCTATCTCATTCTTATTGATGATTCAGGAACGGTATTAGCTGATGCAAAAACACCAGAGAATAACTTCAAAAATATTAAAGATCTTTCATCACCATTGTTTTCTATATTACAAGAAACGCCAAATCTACATCATTTTTCTACCGAGCATTTAGGTGCAGATGTTGATGTTGCTAGTTATTATTCCAAAGAATTAAAGTGGCGCTTTGTTGGTGTTATTCATAGCGATGAAATTTTAGCGCCTGCGTATAGCATGAGTTTGACTATTTCTGTGATTGCCTTAATCATGGTTACATTATTTATTGCCATAGGGTTTTGGCTAGCCAACCGTATTGTTCAGCCGATTAACCGTGTTGCTGAAGGTTTACGTGATATTGCGCAAGGTGAGGGGAATTTAACTAAGCGACTCGATATTATTGGTCAAGATGAAGTAAGTGAGTTAGCGCAATGGTTTAATCAATTCTTAGATTCAATCCATCAGCTTGTTGTTGATATTAAAACCTGTGCATCGACATTAAATATGGCGGCTAATGAGTCGGGTATACAAATTGCTGATGTAAAAGCTGTTAGTCATCAACAAGAAGAATCTATAGATAATGTCAATAACCTTATCGCAACTATGGCCGATATTGCACATCAAACATCAAACGACTGTCAAGAAAGCTCAACAACTATTATGAAAACTGAAGAGTATTCAAAAAAGGGGACTTCTTTAATCTCTGTCACGGTCAGTGAAGTAAGCTTATTGAATGAATCGTTAAGCGAATCGTCTCAATCGATGAAGTCACTTGAACTGGAAAGCGAAAATATTACCAAAATATTAGATGTTATTAGAAGCATTGCTGAGCAAACTAATTTGTTAGCACTTAATGCTGCTATTGAAGCGGCAAGGGCTGGTGAGCAAGGGCGAGGCTTTGCTGTCGTTGCAGACGAAGTGAGAACATTAGCGCAACGCTCGCGCGGCGCGACTGAAGAAATTGATACCGTACTGATGAATTTGCTAGAAAAAACACGTGTTGTTTCTCAACAAATGGGCGTAAATGTCGATCAATCGAAACAGACTATCGAAAAAATTGAACAAGCGAACCAATCATTTAACGAAATAAGTACTTTAGTTGGACAAATGAAGGAAAATATTTCACGTATTACTCAAGCGGCTGATCAACAGTGCAGTTCATCAGACTTGATCAACGACAATATTAGTGGCATTAATCACTCGGCAAAAGGCATTGTTAATACTGCTGATGCATTGGCCGATGGTTCGAATGACTTACTGGTTTTATCAAAAGATTTAACTAATTTAGTCGGACGTTTTAAAGTCAGTAATTAACATTTAGTATTAGAAATAGTATCGCATGCTGAGCCAGTATATTTTTTAGTATTTATACTGGTTCAATCATGAACACTCGTTATGATTAAGCAGGTAGGTGTGCAAATCGTTCGTTATAAAGTTGTTACATCCTCACAAGGTAGTTCATGAAAAGTGTTCCTCAAAAACTTCAAAAACTTCAGTAATTTAAAGTCATTTGGTATTATATGAGTTTAGGTAAGTCATTAGATTTCATTGTTATTAAATCGATTAAGTTACTTAAGTAGCGATTGCCGCTGACAAGCTTGAAATTACACTTATGCTTCACCGTCTAATAAACTAGCTCGAAACTAAGAATGTCGGATTTGAACGAACGGATATAATAAGAGCTTGCTTCCAGTCAGTAGGTAATCGCGTTTTTTAGCTGGCGTTATGACGTTAACCATCAAAAAAGTCCACCGTCTTAGCAAGCTATTTAGCTTGGCTATGACGGTGGACTTTTTATTTACTTTTGTTGATTTATTCGGACGTTATTTTACGAGCTCATATATCGCGAAACTCAATGCTGGCAACTCTAGATTCAAGTCACCATTAGCATTGTTATCTAACTTACTGTCGCCGGTTACTAAACGATACTTTGCACCGTTTAAGGCAATATTGGCTTTAGCCGGCTTATCACTGGTATTAAAAGCGACTAGCATTTGTTGGTTTTCAGCCGACTTACTGTCATCAGCCGTTAACGTGCGTGTGACGGCAAAAATGGCATTACCATCGGCTTGAAATACTGTTTGCTGCTCGCCTCTGCGTAGCGCTGGGTATTGGTAAAAAATATCTGCATATTGCGCAAAACGTTGATAAAACGGGTGTTGGGTATCAAAGTTATCGTCAGCAGTGGTGGCATCGGTGGCTAGTAGGTTGTCGTCATTATAACTAGCGACTTGTGATGGCATCATATCTTGACGAGCGGCTTGGTCACCGCCGTCACCGACAAAACCTTGCTCGTCGCCATAATAAATAATCGGTACGCCGCGCATAAAGTAGGTCATGGCATGAGCTAAAAGGGTGCGCTCGATCATTTGCGCTTCAGTGTAATTAAACTCACTGTTTTTTAGCATGTAAGCAAAGCGCCCCATGTCGTGATTACCCGTAAAGTTCATTAGCTGATTTGCGTTGCTGTCATGATCAAGGTAATCAGTATCGTTAGCAAATAATGTCGCTAATACTTTAGTGCCTTTTTGCTCTACTAAGCTTTGTGCTATGGCGCTTTGAAAGGCGAAATCTAACACTGATTGCATATTTCCTGCAGTGGTGTATTCACTCAATTCTTTGCTAGTAAAGCTATACACTTCACCAAACATAAAGAAATTTTTGATGCCTAAATCTTGTGCATGCGT
>JBFJQB010000247.1:0-3669 GCA_041616855.1 Cognaticolwellia sp.
CTATTGCCCTTTGTAGTTTACTTAGATAAAAAAGAACCACTAGGTTACAAAAAAAACTGGCAACCAATCGTTATGCCACCAGAAAAACATCGAGCATATGCTTTTCAATGGTTTAGTTTGGCACTGGCGTGGATAAGTTTAATGATCTGGGCGGCAGTAAAAATGAGTAAAAAGTCATAACGATAATCAGATATGATTAACAATAAGAAAAGTACCGAAACCAAATAATAAGAATAAAAAGGCTGAGTTGTATGAGTTCTTCAGAGTTAAATAAATCGCGCCGCAGTATGTTAATTCTCTTAGCGGTATTTATTATTCCAATTGTGCTGGCTAAATTAGCTTTAAATCAACAATGGTTTAATTATGGTGTCACGAACCAAGGGCAACTTATCGAAAATGAATTGACCTTGGCTAAGCTCGGGTTAAGTGTTGATGATTTTGATCGCCAATGGTTGCTGTTATATACCTTGCCAGAACATTGTGACCAACAATGTGAAAACACGCTAGTCAATGTCAATAACACCTATATAGCCTTAGGCAAAGAAATGCCCAGAGTAAAGCCTGTGGCACTGACACAACACAATTTAACCCCAGAACAAACCGCAAAAATTCAATTAAAAAAATGGCGTATTGAGCCTATGCCCGCGTTGGCAAAAGCGGCTATTACACAATCACAAGTATTCATTGTTGATCCGCTAGGCAATGTCATTCTCAGTCATTTACCCCCCCAAAATGCTAACCAGTTACCACAATTTGGTAAAGCCATTTTAGCTGACTTTAAGAAACTACTTAAATATTCAAGGATTGGCTAAATGAGAACGCAGAGCTCTTCCGATATTAGAAAACTTGTTTTTGTCAGTATTTTGTTGGCTATCGTGGTGGTCAGTTTAGGAGCATATACACGACTAACGCATGCAGGGCTTGGTTGCCCCGATTGGCCGGGGTGTTACGGCTTAATTGATGTACCTGAAACCAGCGAGCAAATTCTTGCTGCAGAGCGAGCTTTTCCTGAGCGTCCAGTTGAACCAGAAAAAGCATGGAATGAAATGATTCACCGCTACTTTGCAGGTTCGTTGGGGATTTTAATTCTTATTATTGCATTGATGTCGCTCAAACGCAGATCCCAAGGTGGTCCTGTAGGTTTACCGATTTTAATTTTGTTAGTGGTAATTTTTCAAGCGGCACTTGGCATGTGGACCGTTACGATGAAGTTGATGCCGGTGGTGGTGATGGCGCATTTACTCGGCGGATTTACCACGCTGTGCTTATTGTTTTTACTGTATTTACGTTTGAGTGATTACCGAGTGCCCGGTGGTGATTTCGACCTGAAGAAATACACCAAATACGGTGTTATTGGCATATTTATTTTAGCGGCTCAAATCGGCTTAGGTGGGTGGACATCGTCCAATTATGCCGCGCTCACCTGTACCGAATTGCCGATTTGCCAAGCCGGGTGGCTAGAGCAACTAAACTTTGAACATGCTTTCGACTTAGTGCCACCTGAAAAAGAAAGTTATGAATTTGGCCATCTTGATCATGCCTCACGCGTGACCATTCATGTAATGCATCGCCTTGGCGCAATCGTAACAACCGTTTATTTATTATGGCTTGCCATTAGTGTTTACCGTACAGCACGTTCGCCATTTTTTAGGAATGCCGCTATGAGTTTAGGTTTTATAGTTTGCGTGCAAGTGGGTTTGGGGATTAGTAATGTCTGGTTCTCACTACCACTAAGTGTGGCAGTGAGTCACAATGTGGTGGCGGTGCTGTTGATGATGTCACTAATTACTTTGACATATAGTTTAAAACGTAAGGTTTAGGAGCCGATTATGAGTGAAAGTAGCACAATAGCAGAGAGTTATAACGCGCCTAGTACACCTATTTGGCGTGATTATTATGAAATCACTAAACCTAGGGTTGTGGCATTATTAGTATTAACCGCTTTAGTGGGCATGTGTTTATCTGTGCCGAGTGTTATCCCTTGGCAGGTATTAGTCCCGTCTATGATCGGCATCGGCTTTTTGTCGTCTGCCGCCGCAGCGATTAACCACATAGTTGATGAGCGTATCGATAGCGAAATGGGGCGTACTAATAATCGTCCTTTACCCAATGGCAGGTTGACCGCCCGTAATGCGTCGATATTTGCTATGACGCTAGCTGTGACCGGTTTTGCCGTGCTGTATAGCTTTGTTAACCCACTAACGGCTTGGCTAACCTTTTCTGGCCTTGTTGGTTATAGCTTTGTTTATACTATGTATTTAAAGCGTGCTACGCCGCAAAACATTACTATTGGCGGCCTAGCCGGAGCCATTCCACCGTTATTAGGCTGGACCGCAATGACCAATGAGATCCATCCGAATGCCTTATTATTAGTCTTGTTAATATTCACTTGGACGCCACCCCATTTTTGGGCGTTAGCTATTCATCGTAAAGATGATTATGCCAAGGTTAATATCCCTATGTTACCAGTAACCCATGGGGTAAATTTTACTAAAACGCAGATTTTACTGTATACCGTTTTGTTGTTTGTGGTTGGGCTACTACCTTATTTAGTGGGCATGAGTAATTGGTTGTATTTAGTTGGTGCCGTGGTGTTGAATTTAGTATTTTTTGCCTATGCTTGGAAACTAAAATTCAATGCCAATGAAGAAACCGCCATGGATACCTTTAAATTTTCAATTATTCATCTGATGGCGTTATTTATTATTCTTTTACTCGACCACTATCTATTGCCGGTAGTCGGCTAATGAATAAAATAGTTACACTAATTGTCGCGATAGGCGCGCTCGCTGCTGGGGTGATGTTATTTGGTCAGTTAAATAAAAAAGACCCTGTTGAGTTTGCTTTACATTACCAGCAGCCAAGAGAGGTTAAACCCTTTCAATTAACCGATCACCTTGGTGCTCCTTTTAACAATGCATCGTTGCAAGGGCAGTGGAGTTGGGTATTTTTTGGTTATACCTCATGTCCCGATGTATGCCCGACAACACTGCAAGAAATGAATTTTATTTATGATGATTTAAAAGCGCTAGCGACTAATAGTCAGGTGCTATTAGTTTCTGTTGACCCTAAGCGCGATAGCCAAGAAAAACTTGCACGTTACATCGGTTATTTCAATCCGGAATTTAAAGCATTACACGGCGATCATGGCGCGCTTTTTCCCTTTGCCCGCAACTTAGGGCTGATGTACGCCATCACAGAGCCTGATGTGCAATCAGACGACTTAGCTAGTCATGGTGCGAGTGTGACAAACTATTTGGTTGATCACAGTGCATCATTGGTCTTAATTAATCCGGCAGGCAAGGTTGAGGCAATATTTAAGCCTAAACAGGCACTAGGTGAAGTACCTGTTATCGAAGGGGATAAACTGGTTAGCGATTTTGCAAAAATAGTCGCCCTGTATTGATTTAAAGCTCTAACTTTATTTAAAGCGGGTACCATTGACGATTTTCTTTTAAGATAAACCACTGTTTAGAAAACCAATAATAACGCCCTGGATCACTGATGCTTGGCGCAGTGCAATTACACCGTACGCGACCTGTCGGTAGCGGGGCGCTGTAATTAATGCTAAACATTTCGTCCCCTTGCCACTGAATTTTTTGACGACCTAAGCCAGAAATATAACAATGTAACTGGTCTGGGTCGAAATCATCTACCTCAATATTAAAA
>JBFJQB010000248.1:0-3658 GCA_041616855.1 Cognaticolwellia sp.
AACACATGAATTAATGGTTCAAGATAACGTTTAGGTTTTGCCCTTAACTATCGAATGCTATATTGCTTAGTTCACGCTGTGGCAACATTAAGCTAAGAAGCAATAATGTCTTAGAAATCTTCTATCAACCCATTAATGCTCAGCACCAATAATGTATTAGTCGTGCAAAGAACAGCCATTAAATTTATCATAGATAAACTGAGGATTTGTGATTTCAAACCCTTCTTTAGCTAACCATTCGATACCGTGCTCGACATCGGCAAACACACGTCGTTCATATTGGCCTTTAATTTCTGGGATCATGCGCTCTAATTGCATTTTTTTGAAAAAATTCGGCGAATAAACGTGGCAATCTTTGACACAGCCATTTGCAATGAACCAATCACTTAAATTAATAACATGTTTCTCTATGGCGGGAATGCCAAGCTGCCATTGTTCAAACACAGAAATTATTGCCCATTGCTTATGGGTAAGAGCTTGTGTTTTCGTTTTAAATTCTTTGATAAATGTGATGGCTGCTTCCTCGTTCCATGAATCAGCAAACCACAACATAACTACGTTATTATCAACCTTGATTTCCCATCGACCGTCTATTGAAAGCATAATCCTACTTAATAAAATATTCCTTGCTTAATCAATAGCACCCTATTGAACAACGGTCAACGAATCTATCGATTAATTCTTTTTACCTTTTAATATCCTACATTTAAATCATTCACTTATAATAAAGATTTTTGCCTTATATACATTATATCGGCGTCAATAGGCAAAATAACCAACGAATGTAGCAGCTCAGACCTCAGGCTTTTCCCTATAAACACTTAGTTTTATTGGTTGAAAAGCGAACAGGTACTATACTTAAGCTACGTAAATAAAGCGTCGAGGTTACCATGGCTATTTCTCCGAAACTTGAATCCTATTTATCTGAGCATAATATTCCTTATCAAATGATCAAACACCATCACAGTACTAGTTCAATCGGTAGTGCGATTATGGCAAATATCCCATTAAAGCAGATAGCAAAAGCGGTCATTTTAAAAGATCATGAAGACCGAAAATTAATGGCTGTTTTACCGGCAAAAAATAAAATTAGCTTGTCGGCTTTAAATGATGAACTCCTAGGAAGTTATCATTTACTAAAAGAGAAGGAAGTCTACCGTATGTTCGCTGATTGCGAACATGGTGCTATTCCACCTGTTGGCGAACCCTATAATATCAACACAGTTTACGATGCAATGTTAGATAACTTAGATGTGGTGTATATAGAGGCTGGCGATCATAAAAGGTTACTAGCGATTAGTCATGACGACTTTCAAGCGTTGGCTGGCGATAACAAACACTTAAGGTTTAGTCACGAAGTTTTTCACTAATATAAACTCGCACATATCTTAAGCATACCTTACGCCAACTAATGGCAACGATATCTCAGGGAAATATATTACCAGCCGGCAAAAGGAGACAATCGATAGTTTCCTTTTGCACTGTATTAATACAACAATATCGTCTATTAAAAAAACCACCAGGCTTGGATTCTATTTGCCAACATGGCGTCACTATCGGCCGCTTGTATGTCACTCAGCGCTGTTGAGTAAAATTTTCTTCATAAATTTAAACAACACTAGCACCTGTCTTCGTTTAGCCATGTATAAGGACAAAAATAAGCAAATCAGTTGACTCGATAATAGATATTACTCAAGATATAACCACTTAAAATAAATGAGCAATGGAATGTTACGCATATTAACCTTAATCACCGCTTTTACCCCCCTAGCTGCATCTGCTAATACCGTGTATAAGTGCCAAGATGGTGAGCAAATTACTTTCTCGCAAATCCCCTGTCAAACCCATAACACTGAAAATGAACAGCTAGATTATTCTCAAAGACAAAACTCATTCCCCTCTTCAACTTCACAAACTGAATCAGCAGAAATTATCACTAATTCTACTCGCTATTTATTAATAAAAAAGTTTGAGCGCTCCTTAAGCAAAATAAAAACCTTAAAGCAAAAGCAAAAGGAAGAAATTGAACAAATTCGTAATAATGGCTTTCTTGCAGGCGTAAATAGAGCCGGCTCAAGTTACATAAAACTTCTTAACGTTGAGTATGTGAAGGTCAGAAATAAATATCAAAAAAGCATTGATAAAGAGCGGCAAACGCTAAATAAAATTAAATTAGAAATGCAGAAATTAGACTCTGATAAGTAAACAAAACAAACTCCTCACAACAGTCCCGTTGTTCATGCTGTCAGCGCTTCGACGACAACTATAGGTAATTTTGATAAACACCTTAATGTGTACCTGACCCTATTTATTTGCCCCCTTTAATCAGCCCCCCAAAAAAAGGCTAAGTTAGTATAAATGGACTCTAGTTTGATAAATTGAAGTGCTTGGAGTGTAAGTTTTCTGCTTGGCGTCGCGGTGGCGACTACACCCAGAGGGGCGTTACACGCCAAAAGCCCCTCTGGACTCCCCATGGCGCCCTGCTCAGCTAAAGCTTTAATTATCCAAGTGCGTAGCGCTCGAACCTTGCCGATTTATCATCCATGAACAACGGCAGTTCTCGACATCCATGTCTCGAATCGAGCCCTACCACTGCACTTGCATAATTAAATCGCTGAGATGGGAATTTAGAGATCGTTGAGATAGCGATCATATATTCTAAAACTTTGGAGACTTACAAAAGGTAAAAACAAACACTAAGCCTGCTTCATTAAACGCCGGAATGATGGCTAATATTCACGTATCACTGGCATGGATGCCAGTGAAAGTGCTGTTGGCACACGGATGTGCCATCAGCACTGGTACGTCGAATAATATTGGACATTATAGAGGAGAAACGTTTAATGCAGCAGCGCCGGGAGAGTCCAGAGAGGGTTCGGCGTTTAACCCTCTTTGGGTGTAGTCGGCACACCGACTCCATACTAGTAAACAAACTCCAAGCTATTTATTTAGAGTGAACGTCCATCTAATTTTAATATCTCAAATCGAGCCCTACCATTTAGTGAAATACAAAAGGTAAAAGCAAATTCTTAGTCTGCTTTGGAAGAATGCTGAGTAAATTAATCTATCGCTGCTACGGCTATCATGGATGATAGCCAAGCGAAGCAGCACATGGATGTGCATTCTGAGCGTTAGCTTGTCGATAGGTTAATTTACGAAGAAAACATTTTGATAGCAGCGACGGGTGAGTCCAGAGAGGGTTCGGCGTTTAACCCTCTTTGGGTGTCGTCGCCACTGCGATAATTGTAGATTAGCGTACATAACCCCTTAATGTGTATCTGACCCTACTTATTCCTGACCCTACTTATTCCAGAGATCTAAAGTTAATGGGGCTAACTTGGGGTTCGTTATTTCCAGGATTTGATGGCATTTGCAAACAATTAAAATCAAGACACTTTGACTAACAAAAAAACCCGCTAGAAGCGGGTTTTTATTAAGAATTACAAGCTGTAAGCGGATCGCTTACCAACCCGTTTTCTCTTTAAGTGCTTTACCGATATCCGCTAAAGAGCGTACTGTTTTAACACCAGCCGCTTCTAATGCTGCGAATTTCTCATCAGCTGTACCTTTACCACCAGCGATAATCGCGCCAGCGTGACCCATACGCTTACCTTCTGGTGCAGTAACACCAGCAATGTAAGATACAACAGGCTTAGTA
>JBFJQB010000249.1:0-3591 GCA_041616855.1 Cognaticolwellia sp.
AGCTCACGACAGCGGAGATTTTAGGTAAACCGATTAGCAACTCGGTATTGAGGGGCAGTACTGTTTGATTTAGCCTAAGTGCAGGGAGTAAACATTCTATTATTTATAATAGAATGTTGATGGTAATGTTTAGAATAATTATAGCTTAGATGGCATCAAGCTTTTTTCCCAGTAAATCTAACATACTAGCATTAAGAGTTGCTAGTTGAAGCTGCAATTGCCGGCGTTGTTGTTCTGACTCTTCACTTTGGTCATGCTTAATTTGGCTGAGTTGCAGCTTTACGGCTTCGATTTGCTGCTTAATGCTATCGATCAATTTGTCGTTTGTGCTTTCCTTAACAGTACTTTTATCTACTGTACCTGTAGAGTCGTGATGAAATAAAGCGAGTGCTTGTGCAGATATGCTTACTTTTTCTTCTGCTAAGCGTTTAGGAGTAGATTGTAATTGTTGCTCTACATATTTCATGTGTTCAAGCGTTTCGTCATTTACCCCCCTCGGTGATAACGGTTGCGTTGATGAAGCTAGTGGCGAAGAACTGGTAGCAGTAAGTTTATTCATGTCAATTACCCTAATAGCATTGTCACTATATCGGTTAGTTAAGAAAAACATTGAGCTAATAAATGCGTTATTTTTACAATATAATTATTTTCATATATATCAAATATGATATATTTCCCTAAGGATTAATGACGAACAAGTTTTAATGACAGCAACGGAATTTTTTAAACATCTTGCCGATGATATTCGACTGAAGAGTACACTGCTGATTGCCAAGGAAGGTGAGCTATGTGTATGTGAGCTTATGGTCGCACTGGGTGAGTCGAGCCAACCGAAAATATCGCGCCATTTAGCGTTATTAAAAAGCTCTGGCTTATTATTAACCCGCAAACAAAAGCAGTGGGTTTTTTATCGCATTAATGTAGAGATGCCGCTTTGGGCACAACAAGTTATAGCCTTAACTTTAAAAGAAAACAGCGACTTTATTACACCGCACTTACATGCTTTACAGAAGATGGGTGATAGACCTGAGCGTTTGGCAACGTGCTGTGATTAACTGTTTTACCACACCTAAAAAGGCTTTTTGTTTTACGGGTGTATTCAATAGATAAAAATACAGGCAGGAATTATATTATGACAATTAAAATAGGTATTAATGGCTTTGGCCGTATGGGGCGATTGTCAATGCGTGCGGCATATGACTGGGATGATGTTGAAATTATTAAAATTAACGAGCCCGCAGGTAATGCAGAAACCTTAGCACACTTACTCAATTTCGACTCTGTGCACTGTATTTGGCATCACCAAGCCCTGCATGATGACGAAAATATTGTCATTGATGGTAAGCAAATTGTCTGTAGCCAAAATAGCCAGATTACTGATACTGATTGGTCTGATTGTGATGTGGTGATTGAAGCATCTGGGGTGATGAAATCCAAAACATTATTACAAGCGTATTTAGACCAAGGTGTGAAGCGAGTGGTCGTTACGGCACCGGTTAAAGAAGATGGCATACTAAACATCGTTATGGGCGTTAATGATGACCAATATGATGCGAGTAAACACTCAATAGTTACCGCGGCATCTTGTACCACAAACTGTTTGGCACCAGTGGTAAAAGTTATTCATGAGCGCATTGGTATTAAGCATGGCTCGATGACCACCATTCATGATATTACCAATACGCAAACCATCTTAGATGCGCCGCATAAAGACTTACGCCGAGCGCGGGCTTGTGGTATGAGTTTAATCCCAACCACTACCGGCTCTGCAACTGCAATCACTCATATTTTCCCTGAGCTTAAAGGCAAGCTAAATGGTCATGCGGTGCGTGTGCCATTAGCCAATGCGTCACTAACTGATTGTGTTTTTGAATTGGAACAGTCGACCACTGAGCAAGAAGTTAACGCTTTTTTACAAACAGCCTCACAAGGCGAATTAAAAGGAATTCTAGGCTTTGAAGAGCGGCCATTAGTGTCTATTGATTATAAAACTGATCCGCGTTCAAGTATTATTGATGCCCCGTCAACGATGGTGATTAACGGCACGCAAGTTAAACTTTATGTCTGGTATGACAATGAATGGGGCTACGCTAATCGTACCGCAGAAATTGCCCGTATGGTGGGGCGTTCAGATTTAGCCTTGAATTCTGTTACCTAACACCAAGCTAACTAGAGTCTAATCAATGAGCGTTTTAAGTGGCCTATCTGCCCCCGTGAAGCAATATTTACTCATTACCGGTAATTACTGGGCATTTACCTTAACCGATGGTGCACTTCGGATGTTAGTGGTGCTGTACTTTCATCAGCTTGGCTACAGTCCACTGAGTATCGCAATGTTATTTCTGTTTTATGAAATATTCGGTGTGGTAACCAATTTAATCGGCGGTTGGCTAGGCGCTCGTATTGGCCTCAATAAAACCATGAATATCGGTTTAGCCTTACAGATAATCGCTTTGAGCATGTTGGTGGTGCCTAATAGCTGGTTAACTGTTGGTTATGTCATGGCGGCGCAAGCATTATCGGGTATTGCCAAAGACCTAAATAAAATGAGTGCTAAAAGCGCTATTAAGTTATTAGTACCAGCAGAGCACAACAATAAACTTTATCGATGGATTGCGCTATTAACGGGCTCAAAGAACACCTTAAAAGGAATTGGTTTTTTTCTTGGCGGGTTGTTATTAGCGGTATTAGGTTTTACTGGTGCAGTTGCATTGATGGCCGCGATGTTGTTGATTGTTTGGCTGTTGAGTCTGGTTAAATTGCAAGCCGATTTAGGTAAAGCCAAAAGCAAACCTAAATTCAAAGCGATATTTTCAAAAAGCAAAGCAATCAACTTACTGTCAGCAGCAAGGCTATTTTTATTTGCAGCTCGTGATGTTTGGTTTGTTGTAGCGCTACCGATATATTTAGCGGCCGAATTTGGTTGGTCACATATTGGGGTTGGAGGCTTTATTGCCACTTGGATTATTGTATACGGTGTGATGCAAACACTGGCACCGAAAATAACCGCTAAAACCTCGGCTAATGCCCCAGTGGCGCAAGATGCTGCTAAATGGGGCGCGATACTTGTCGTTATTCCAGCTGCAATGGCAGTGGGCTTGTCGGCCGGCTTGCCTGCTCAATGGTTGATAATGATTGGCTTAATGCTATTTGCGCTTTTGTTTGCCGTTAATTCAGCTCTACACAGCTTTTTAATTGTTAATATGGCCGACAAAGATGGTGTATCACTTGATGTCGGCTTTTATTATATGGCCAATGCTAGCGGCAGACTATTGGGCACAGTACTGTCAGGTTGGGTATTTCAAGTTTATGGCATAAGCGCTTGTTTATATCTTTCGTCAGCATTTATTGCCTTGGCAGTGCTATTTGCTGGCTTAATTACCCCTAAAAATAGCCACTACAACACTGCTGAATAACTTAAACGAAGGTCAATGATTGCTAATAAAGTAAGGCAGTTTAGTGACCCTGCCTTTATTGGTCGAGTCGACCTTTAAAGTACTTTTTATATCTTTCCACGCGGTTACCTTGCCACCGACATTCAGCTTTTCAAAGCCGGAGTTAGTTACTGAACTTTTATTAAGATTTAAAAAT
>JBFJQB010000250.1:0-3579 GCA_041616855.1 Cognaticolwellia sp.
AAACAGAGATGTAATTTTCTAGGTATATAACTTTATTGGGGGGGATCTATTTCTCAAGAATAAAGTGTCTTCCAGAGTGCCGCCGCTCACATTAGTCCTGAACACTGGGTGCTTTTCTAGAGATGCGCGGAAACATAGGTGATGTTTTTCTGGGAATAAAATTGAAGAAGTGTCTTCCAGAGTGCCGCCGCTCACATTAGTCCTGAACACCGGGTGTTCAGGGCGGAAACATCATACTAACCGTAGGCTTCCCGATACGAGCCGGGCTTGCACAATAGTTAATAATCAAAATCCTTAGGTAAAACTTATCGGCTCAGGGACATAGTTCACAAACGAACACCCCAGAAGACAATTTCATTATAGCTAAAAATCACTAGTGAATTAAGTGTTTTTATCACTTGTATGACCTGACTGCTTAATGCTTGAACGAATTGAAGTTTCTTTAATCAAAAAATAATCATTGAAAAAATATTGTCAAATGAAAGGGGAATTTATGCAGTTTTGGTTGGATTTACCGCTTGTTCAATGGTGGCTTGAAGTAACTCAATTTTGCTTTGCATTTTTTCGCGTTCAAGTTCGAGTTCATTGCGCGCTTGAATCAAATCATTAGCGAGATTAAGAGACATCATCACTAAGGCTTGTTCGGGAGTTTTTGCTGAATGGCTTTTCTTAGCTTCTTGCTCTAAACGCTTATTAATTTCATCAGCTGCCTGTAATAGCGCAGATTCATGACCAGCAGGACAAGCGATTTTTAATCGTTTGTTGGCAACATTTATTGTTACTGTGTGTTGGCTCATTGCGTAGCTATTCTCAAAGCGTTAATTAATTATATTAAGCTGTTAGTTCAAAATATTGCGCTACATGCTTGTAATATCAAGAAAAGTCGTGATAACCAAAACTTAGTGCGCCATAAGGGGGAACTATAACCATCAGTGTTACACTATGCAAGTGATCTCTATGGTTTTTTCTGGAATCAAGCCAATGCCAATGTTAAGATGGCTAGCAATATACTCCAGATTGAATTTATATTTTATGCCTGATAGCAACACTTTAGATTTTCCCTCCGTACAAGCGATTTTAACCAGTGAAAGTGTTGAGGCACATGCCGCTGAAATTCATGGCGTGCTCACGGGCTTAATTGCTGCTGGCTTTGAATTTGAAAGTAGTGATTATATCGCGATGGTCAATGACATGCTTAATAATGCCGAAGGTTTGCCTGTCACAGTTAAGAGCTTAGTGAAAGATATATATAGCGATATATGGCAGCACATTCTTGATGAATCATACAGCTTTCAATTAATGCTTCCCGATGATGATGACTCGATAACTGAACGCGGTCACGCTTTAGGTAAATGGGTGCAAGGTTTCAACTTAGGTTTTGGTTTGCAACAAACCCAAAACGCGACGTTTTCTGACGATGTTAAAGAAGTGCTGGCAGACTTTGGCGAAATTGCTAATTTGTCAGACGATATGGAAGAAGATGAAGCGACCGAGCAAGCGTATTTTGAAATTGCTGAATACGTCAGAATTTCTGCGTTACTCTGTTTTACTGAGTTAGGTTCGCCTCCAACACCACAAGATAAGTCAGAGACTGTGCATTAGTCTTTTCGAGCAAGCTTTTAGTGGTTGTGCTTAAAAAATCACTACTAAAGTTTTCATATTCAACTAGATAAAAAGTAGCTGCCTATCATGATCAAAAACACGCTATTACCTGTTGCTGAGTTTTGTCAGCGTAGAAGTGATTTTATTGCGCAAATGCCAGCCAATAGCCTCGCGTTAATTGCTGCAGGAAAGGAAGTCACTCGCAGCAATGATACCGAATACCCGTTTTGCCCAAATAAACACTTTTATTATTTGACCGGATTTAATGAGCCCGATGCGATTTTAGCTTTGGTAAAAGATGAAGGCGCCACGCAAAGCATTTTATTTTCCCGAGAAAAAGACCGCTTACAAGAGATTTGGCATGGGCGACGTGTTGGTCAAAAGCGTGCGGTTGTCGATTATCAAGTTGATTTATGTTTTAGCTTGGCCGAAATTGCAGAGCAATTATTGCCTTTAATGGCTGGAAAATCAGCGGTATTAATGTGCCAAAATCTGCACAATGACTTTGAACAACAAGTACTCTCTTGGCTAGCAGAGCTCAGAAAGGCTACTCGCACTGGTGTTAAAGCGCCGAAGACTTTAGTTGATTGTAGTGACATTATCGATGAAATGCGTTTGCATAAATCAGCAGCAGAACTCGATATAATGCGCAAAGTTAATATGATTAGCGGCGCTGCTCACCAACGAGCGATGCAACAAACGCAAGCTGGAAAGTTTGAATATCAAATAGAAGCGGAGCTATTACACGAGTTTGCCACTAACGGCGCTCGACACCCCGCTTATGGTACTATTGTTGCCGGTGGCGATAACGCCAATATTTTACATTACACCGACAATGATGACGTATTAAATGATGGTGACTTGTTATTGATTGACGCTGGCGGCGAGTTAGCCGGTTATGCCGCCGACATTACCCGTACTTTTCCCGTCAATGGCAAGTTCAGTGAGCCGCAACGTGCTATTTACCAACTGGTACTTGATAGTCAAAATCTTGCTATTGACGCAATAAAACCGGAGCAAACTTTCGCCGAGCTTAATCGCATCGTATGTAACTTTCTTACTCAGGGGCTGTATGACTTAGGTATCTTAACAGGGGACTTAAACGAACTGTTAGCCCAACGAGCCTGTAAAAAATACTTTATTCATGGGCTTGGGCACTGGCTCGGACTTGATGTTCATGATGTCGGCGACTACCATGCCAATCAACAGCGCGAACAGTTAAGACCCTTTGTTGCAGGGATGGTGATGACAATCGAGCCAGGCATTTACATTCCAAAAAGTGATCAAACTGTTGATGAAAAATGGCGCGGTATTGGTGTGCGCATAGAAGACAATGTACTTGTAACCTCAACAGGTGTTGAAAATATCAGCGTAAATGCCCCGAAAACCATTGCCGATATTGAAGCGTTAATGTCGCACTAGCAGGGCAGTAAGCTTGTACTTTATAGATTGGTAAACCGGCGAGTAAATAGGTTATTGATGAATAAAAGCCCGAATAGCTCAACAAGAAAAAGCGCAACCGATAAAAGTGACTCACACTTTGATGTGGTGATTTCAGGGGGCGGTTTATCAGGCGCTTTAATGGCGTTGAGCTTGTCTGCGTTAGTGGATCATCAACAAGTGCCATTAAAAATAGCCATTATTGAAGCTAATTCAGTATTAACTGACTCGTCACGCAGTTTTGATGATCGCGTTTTAGCCTTGTCTCATGGCAGTGCCGCTTATTTAGCCAGTGTTGGTGCATGGCAGTATTTACAAAATGATGCAGAGCCGATCAACAATATTCATATTTCAGATCGCGGCCATTACGGTAAAGCAAGGTTATATGCCCAGCAACACCAAGTTGAAGCGCTAGGGTATGTCGCCGCAATGTCATGTATTGGCGCCGCGTTATTAAAAGCCTTAACGGTTAAAAATAATATCACTTGGTTTACCCCTGACACAATTGCCGATATTCAATGGCAAGCTCAGCAGGTG
>JBFJQB010000251.1:0-3535 GCA_041616855.1 Cognaticolwellia sp.
CAACATCCAACCGAAACCGCTGATAACGATAAACCGAAATATTGGAAAATATGCTGCCATTGCCCTTCACTGCCCGATAATGCTGTTTTTTCCGTACAATGAGCAAACAGTTTATATTCAACCTTTGAATTGTGCTCAGTCACTTTAACGATTGCCTTGTTATTTTCCTGAATGTCATTTTGGTGATCGATAATCGAAATAAGCCATTCATGGGCCAACTTCACTTCAAAGTTGCCCCGGCTATCACCTAGAGCCTGTTTATATTCATCTCGGTAACATAAAGCAAGTGAAGCATCTAAACCGACCATAGGCATGTCAAGTTGTTGCACTTGATTCAAAAACTCAGCAGTTGATTTAGCCGTTTTGGCAAACTTCGCTAAAAAGCCTTTGACATGTTGCGGCTTACCATTGGGTTTAAATGGCAATAATATCGGTTCAAAGCCGAACTTTTTCACCAACAACATAAAGTCTTCCACCACTTTGGCATCATAAAATGAAGTAAATGGGTCTTGGACAATTAACACCGACTGAGCGCGTTTATTTGCAGACAAACGTTTAAGTTTTGTTAAATCAAATGTGGCAAAGTTATGCGCCATGGCTCTTTGCGCTAAAGTCGGAGTTGACAGCAACGGTGTGTCAACATAACCAATACTTGCCTGAGAAAATTTATCGTAGAGCGCTGAAGCTAATACACGGTTTACGAGTTTTGGTGCTTTGGCCATCATTGGCGTCATCACTTCAACATTGGCGACGAGGTGATCTTTTAACGGCCTGAAATATCGCGAGTGATAAAGGTTAATGAACCGAGCTCTAAAATCAGGCACATCGACTTTAATTGGACACTGGCTCGCACAGGCTTTACACGCTAAACAGCCCTGCATAGCTGCCATGACCTCGTGAGAAAAATCTTCATTTTCTGCTGTACTCGACAGCGCACGAAATTGGCGATTAAAGCTATTTTTCATTTTATCTAATAGCCTTTTTACCGACCAATGTTGAATGTTTCTTTCTAATGCTAAAATATCTACGCCTTTCGCTTCGACTAAGCGTAACCACTCGCGCATCAGGCCAGCTCTACCTTTTGGCGACTGTCTTCGGTCACGCGTTACCTTGCTCGATGGGCACATTGGGCTATTAACGTCATAATTAAAACATAAACCGTTGCCATTACAATCAAGCGCAGAGTTAAACGACTCTTTAACCGTTATCGGTATTTGCCTGTCATAAAAACCACGCTTAACGCCATCAACAGAAACTAACTTTTCATCAGAATGATAAGGCGTACAAATTTTACCTGGATTCATTTTATTTAAAGGGTCAAAAGCTGTTTTGATCTTTCTTAACTCTGTAAATAAGCGTGCACCGAAAAACTCTGGTCCATATTCACTTCGATAACCTTTTCCGTGTTCACCCCACATTAAACCGCCATATTTTGCTGTCAAGGCAACCACTTTATCTGAAATCTCTCTTAGCAAAAGTTCTTGCTCTGGATCGCACATATCAAGTGCCGGTCGTACATGTAAAACACCGGCGTCTACATGACCAAACATGCCATAATGTAGGCCGTAACCATCAAGTAGTTCTCTAAACTCAGCAATAAAGTCTGCTAAGTTTTCTGGTGGCACTGCAGTGTCTTCGGCAAACGCTAACGGTTTTTGACTACCTTTGGTGTTGCCCAGTAAACCCACCGCTTTTTTACGCATCGTATAGAGTTTGGCAATACTGCTTAAGTCAGATGTAACTTGATAACCAATAACCCCCGATTTATTGGCAATATCTTTATCGAGTTCTGCACATAGTGCCTGCACTTGACTGGCAACACTTGCCACACTCTCACCGTTATATTCCACCATATTGATACCGTCCATGACGGCACCATCTACGTCTTGCAGCATATCACTGACCAATTGCCAAACAATGTCTTGCTTAGCTAAATTAAGCACTTTACTGTCAATAGTTTCAACTGACGTGGCTTTTGCTTGCACTAGACGGGGCGAATGGCGCAGCGCAGAATCAAAACTGTCATATTTAATGTTAATCAGCGTTTTAGCTTTAGCGATTGGGGTTAAATTTAATTTTGCTTCACAAACGAAGGTTAATGAGCCTTCAGAGCCGGTAATAATGCGACTTAAGTCGACAACGGACAAGTCACCATTAAAAACGTTTTCTAAATCATAACCGGTAAGAAATCTATTTAAACGGGGAAATTTTTCAAGTATCAGCTGGCGGTTCTCACGACAAGAATTCAGTACCTGCCTCATGATCTTGCCTAGCGTTGTTTCTTGCTTTGCTAAATCTTCTGCGGCGGTCATTGACATAGGCGCTGTTAATAATAGCTCACCATTGGCCAAAACACTTTCAAGCTCCAACACGTGATCAGAAGTTTTACCATACACTAACGAGCCTTGCCCGGAAGCATCCGTATTGATCATGCCGCCAATAGTTGCACGGTTACTGGTTGATAGGTCGGGTGAAAAGAAAAAACCGTAAGGCTTAAGGTAATCGTTTAGTTGATCTTTTACCACCCCAGCTTCAACACGCACCCAATTTTCTGCGACGTTAATTTCTAATATTCGATTCATATATTTAGATAAATCAACGACAATACCTGGCGTTAAGCTTTGGCCATTAGTCCCGGTTCCGCCACCTCGCGCACTAAACTTTATCTCATTAAACTTTGCCTCACTGCCCAGCAAGGTAATGATTTGAATATCTTGTTTATTGCGCGGATGAAGCACCAATTGTGGCAGTTGTTGATAAATACTATTGTCAGTCGCATGCGCGAGACGAGCGCTATATTGAAAATTAATATCACCGGTAAAGTGTTTAGTCGCCAAGACCTTGGCAAACTCTTGATATAAAGGAGAAACTAACTCTTGAGGACTTAAGCGAGGTAACATAGGTGAAAATCTGTTAAGGGTATAAAGTGGCCAAGATTATATCACGACCAAATGATGAATTTTATCGCTTTACAAAAAAAGCCTAAGAACTTTTTACCATGGTTATGATAAAAGCACCTAGGCTGGTTCTTTCCTACAAGCTAACAATAAAAATGACTTATTTTTTGTTATGCTGCTCTGCTAGGTATAGCCAAGTTGGTAATACGGTATCAGGGTTTAGCGATACACTATCGATACCCTTTTCAACCAACCATGCGGCAAAGTCTTCATGATCTGATGGGCCTTGACCACAAATACCGACATATTTACCACGCGCCTTACAGGCCTTAATCGCCATTTCTAACAAGATTTTTATCGCAGGATCACGTTCATCAAACAAATGAGCGACTAAACCAGAGTCACGGTCTAAACCTAAAGTTAATTGCGTTAAATCATTAGAGCCAATGGAGAAACCATCAAAGTAATCTAAAAACTGATCCGCTAATAAAGCATTCGATGGCAATTCACACATCATGATAACACGCAAACCATTTTCACCACGTTTCAATCCATTTTCTGCTAGAATATCAATAACCTGAGAGGCCTCTTCAACCGTTCGAACGAAAGGGATCATTATTTCAACATGGGTCATACCC
>JBFJQB010000252.1:0-3464 GCA_041616855.1 Cognaticolwellia sp.
GTGCCTTAACCGTTAGTCATTTAAACTATCAAGATAGTAATTACGGCCCATTGAAAGAGAATAAGCGCAATATGGCATTAATTGGTACCACCTATGCTTTTTAAGCTTAGAGAATAAAATATCACTCGCGCTATTTAAGCCTTTTATTTTTGCTTTTGCCAGCATAGAGCAAGCATTAATTGCCTGAAATATATTGCCATAGCCTCTTATCCCATCAATACGTTCATCGCCATTATTTACACGCGACAATAAAACCTACAATTGCAATCGCGGCTTAACACTTGGCTGTCATTAAAAACAAAAGCCAATTCAAAGTGAATGACTTGGCTTTTGATGATTTTACACCTTGTACTTAGAAAAGCTCTTCGGCAATATCGAATACGGCGCTTTGACCAGACTTTGCCGAAGTTATCAGCGACTGACAACGCGGTAATAATCGAGAAAAATAATAACGCGCTGTAAAAATTTTACTTTGATGGAATTTTTTATCGTCACTTGCGCTTAACGATACTTCTGCCATTCGCGCCCAAACATAAGCCATGGCGGTATAACCAAAGACATGTAAATAGTCATTTGCCGCGCAACCCAATTCTTCCTTTGAAGCCTGTGCTGCTGTCAATAAATACTCAGTTAACTCGGCAAGTTCATTGGTTGCACTTGCTAAAGGTTGGATAAACTCTTGCATTTCTGCTGCTTGGGTTTGTTCAATATAAGCTTGCACTTCTTCAATAAACACCTGTACTAACTGGCCTTCACTCCCTGCCACTTTACGCGCTAGCAAGTCCATCGCTTGCACACCGTTAGTGCCTTCATAAATCTGGGCAATACGCGTGTCTCGCACTAATTGCTCTTGCCCCCACTCTCTAACATAACCATGACCACCAAAAACTTGTTGACCCGCCACGGTACTTTCAAAGCCAAGATCCGTAAAAAATGCTTTGGCTATGGGTGTCATTAAAGCAACTAGTTGATCCGCTTTTTGCTGTGCTTCACCACTGCCATAGGTAGCAATATCTAATTGCATAGCAATATAAGTTGATAAGGCACGCGAGCCCTCATTAAGCGCCTTCATGTTTAACAGCATGCGACGAACATCGCCATGCACTAAAAGCGAGTCAGCTTGCGCATCTGGTGATTTAACGCCCGATAAAGAGCGTCCTTGAATTCTATCTTTGGCATATTCTAAGGCATTTTGATATGACCGCACTGCCGCCCCTAAACCTTGAATCCCGACACCAATACGTTCAAAATTCATCATGGTAAACATACAGGCTAAGCCTTTATTCAGCTCGCCGATTAAATAACCTGTTGCGCCATCAAAATTCATCACACAGGTGGCGGAGGCATGAATACCCATTTTATGTTCAATAGAGCCACAACTAACTTGGTTTTGTTCGCCCAGTGATTCATCATCATTAACGTGGAATTTAGGTACCAAAAACAAAGAAATACCTCGGGGTCCAGCTGGGGCATCTGGCAACTTTGCTAACACCAAATGAATAATATTTTCAGTAAGGTCATGCTCACCCGCAGTGATAAATATTTTAGTGCCTGAAATAAGGTAACTGCCATCATCTTGTGGCAAGGCTTTCGTTCTGATCATGCCTAAATCGGTACCGGCATGTGCTTCCGTTAAGCACATACTTGCGCACCAATCGCCGGCATACATACGGGTTAAATAGCGGTTTTTTAAGGCTTCACTACCATGCTTTGCCAACGACAAGCCCGCACCAGCGGTTAAGCCCGGATAAAGCGAAAATGAAATATCAGCCGAACATAACATTTCTTCATGAAACGCGGTTAGCATCTTTGGCATGCCCATGCCGCCAAAATCAGGATCTCCGCCTAATGCTGTCCATCCGCCAGCAGCATAAGTATTAAAAGCCTCTTTGTAGCCGGGAGCTGTGCTGACTTTACCCTCGTCAAACGTAACGCCGACTTCATCACCGTTACGTGACAATGGCGCTATTTCTTGTTCAGCAATTTTTGCACATTCTTGCAAAATAGCTTCGGCGGTATCTCGATCAACCCTATCTGCTAATGCTGGTAATGACTGCCATAATTTATCGGCATTAAATACGTCATATAACAAAAAATTCATATCTTTTAAAGGCACTTGATAGTCAGCCATTACATTCTCCGAGCAGATAAATTGAAACAAATATTTAAAACAGTTGTTTGAATATATAACAAACACAGAAAAAGTAAAGTGATAACGAGAAATTCGCCCATCAGTAAAAATTAACGTAAGCTTGAGTTATTGATAGTTAGCGAAAAGGTTAGTTGTGCAGTTTCTTCGTCCATTGATTATTTTATTAGCTTGTTTTCCTGCCCTACTTACAGCGAAACAACTAGCCTTTAGTAAGAAAGTTATCGCTGACCATGTCCAATTCAGCTATCAGTGGCTTGACCAAACTCAACAAAGGCAATCGTTAAGCTTTACCATCGATAAAATGCCAATATTTAATCGCTTTCGAAACTTTAAGCGCTATAAAGCAATGCACGCACAAAAGTACATAGCTCAAAACCTGAGAAAGCAGTTAACCCGCAATCCAATTGCCAATGTCGAGATAGAATTTTTAGGTCTAAGCGATAACTTACAAATTGAACTTAAAGGTGATGATCAAGCGACAATTGCGCAAGCGTACCAAACTATAGCTAAGCTCGAAAATGACTTCATGGCGGAACATTTAAGCCGTAATTTTTATACACAATTTATTTCCTTTGACAACAACGTTAGCATAAAGCCTGATCATGTCCGCTTCGCGCAAGAGTCTGTTGACGACTTTAAAGCCCTTAAATCCTTAATATTGGAAAATGTCCCCAGCCAAAATGTGCGACAAGTCAGTAACTATGTGCTCGGTTTTGTGCAAAGTATTCCGTATTCAACACTAGAATCGCGGGTGACCTCAACAGGCGCAGGCTTCAATCCCCCCCTGCAAACACTTTGGCAAAATCAAGGAGATTGCGATAGCAAAGTTACCCTCACCGCGGCAATTTTTAGAGCGTTAATGCCGCGGATTAAAATGCAATTGGTCTTTATCGATAATCATGCCTTACTCGCGCTCAACATCCCTAAAGATGCTAACGAACTGACTATCGCTGTCGATGGCCTAGATTATATTTTAGCTGAACCAACGGGGCCTGCCATGATGCACGTTGGAGAATTATCCGCAGATGCTGAGTTTGCCATACGCAACGGCCAATACTATGCTGAAAGTTTTTTTGCCGAGCCTAGCGCATAGCCGGCAATTGCGACAAAATACTATCACGTAGCATATTAAGACTAATTGGTTTAGCAATATGTTGGTTCATTCCTGCCGTTAAACATTGCTGCTTATCTTCCTCGCGCGCATGTGCGGTCATAGCGATGATAGGCACATTACGATATTGCGGTTGTGCGCGAATATGTTGAGTTGCCGTTAACCCATCCATGACTGGCATTTGAATATCCATCAAAATGA
>JBFJQB010000253.1:0-3430 GCA_041616855.1 Cognaticolwellia sp.
ACACTTAACCGCCTACAGCCAACGTTGGAATAAGTCTCACGTTAAACAGTCCGATGGTTATCAGGGGGTATTAGGTTTAGTACCGCCTCCTAACCGCCGCGGCGTGGTATTAATTGACCCGCCTTACGAGTTAAAAGAAGATTACTTAAAAGCGGTTCGTACTATTGTTAACGCTTATAAAAAGTTTGCTACTGGCACTTATATATTGTGGTATCCAGTGGTTAAACGCGAACTTGTTCTGCAAATGCAAGACGCATTTACTAAAAGCGACGTTCGAAATATCCTGCAGGTCGAGTATTGTCAAAAAGCCGATACGCAAGCATATGGCATGACCGGCACAGGCTTATTTATTGTTAACCCACCATGGCAATTAAACTGCCAGTTAACTGAAATACTCCCGTATTTAAAAGAAAAGTTAGGCAACGCAGAAAGTCATTTTACTTTACAACAACTTATAGCTGAATAATGGATGAACAGCTTCAGGCGCTATAATAGCGCCTGAAATATAGTCATATTATATAGTCTCACCATTGTCGCGAGTAAAGAAAACCATCATAGAAAAGTTATAACTTATCTCGCTGTAACTTCCTCTAACAAAGTTGTAAACAACCTTGCTTAGCTGAGCTAAAAACTTAAATAGGCGCCAGCAAAAATAACATTATCATCTAAGTCAGATGACGAGAATGCGGCAAAAAGTTGGGTATTTTCTTTTAATTGATAAGTCGCTTTTACTTCATAGTCATGTTGGCCTGAAATATTGTCATTTGAATACACGCCATAATGCAATAATAAGTGCGTTAACGAGTTAATTTCGTAAGAGAAATTAACTTCTGAATAATTGCTTTTTAAGTGTTGATCATAATGGTGTTTAAGCGTCCAGTCTTTAATTTTTAATGCTAGTGACCATTCGGTTGTATGGCCGCCCACATCCGGAAAAAGATAACGAATCACAGCAGGGGTAAGAGTAATATCTTCTGCTACCGTGAAATCGTAGCCGGCGAATAAATCAACTTCTATCTCGCTTTTATCTGCAAACGTCCAATTACTAGCAAAAGCCCCCATCCACCAGCCTGAATCTGACGCCAGCACATAATCAGCCTGAACAACAGGTGACTTATCATTGTAATCAACGCCGCGAAAAATATAATGACTTAACAGCCCTACTCGGCCGAAACCAGTTAAGTCATTGCTTAAAGCAATATTTGAAAATGATGCGAGTAATAATAACAGGTATATAAAGCATTTATTTCTCATAATTAGCTCCTAAATTATTAACTATAGCGGCCTCAAGAATTTACGCCAACTTCCTGAGCAGTAGGCCTTATTTAGCATATTTATTCATCCACCTTATTGGAAAACTCTGCTTTTCTCTCCTAAAATTATTGTGCGATATATCAAGGAATCCCTCATGCTATTTTATAAACTCAAGCACTACCTTATCCTGTCCTTATTTGTTTTCATCACCCTACTATCAGCATGTCAGCCACGACAAGAGCCCTTAAGAATTGCCTTATTAGAATGGCCGCCTTACGAATTAGCGTTTTGGGCGCGCGCGAATAATTGGTTCACTAGCGACCAAGTCGTGCTGCTTGAATATAAAACGCCAGCCGAAGTCGCTCGAGCATTTGCCACTGGTGCCGTCGACATTATAGCGGTAACAAGTGATTTCGCTTTGACACTGTTAGAAGAGTATCCTGACACGAGGATAATTGTCGTGATCGATGCGTCAAATGGTGGAGATACCGTACTTTCAAAGCTGCCATTACAAAAAGGCGATAATTTCAATGGCAAACGCATAGGTGTAGAGTCCGGGCCACTCGGTAGCTACATGCTCTCTCGATTTATGGAAAAATTTGATATACAAGAAACCGAGTTAACCATTAAATATGTTGATATTCCGGGTCAGCTAAGTATGTGGCAAGCTGAGGAAGTCGATCTTTTAATTACTTACGATCCCATTAGAAGTAAGTTGAAGTCTCAAGGTGCCTACGAAATTTTCAGTACTAAAGAAATTCCTAATGAAATAATTGATGTATTTTTGATTCGTGAGCAACAAATTGACACACATAAAGAACATCTAAAAGCGTTTATAAACGGCTGGTTTAAAGCCGTCGAAGACCTTAATAGCAAAAACCCAGCACTGTATGAATTTATCGGTAAGCGGGAAAATATACCTAGCGAGGTTATTCGCGAAGTATTTAACGATATCTCGGTCCCTAGTTTCTCTGAAAATTTAAGCCAACTATCTGACAAGAAATCATTTATTACCAACCTTAAACAACATGAAAAAATAATGCTAAATAAGAAATTGATGACCAAAACGGTAAACAAGCAGGCATTAATTACCACCAAAGCGTTGTTGTTAATCGAGTAAAATAATATGCCAAAGTCGTTACGTACGCTGTTACCTTTAGTGCTTTTGCTATTGTTATTAATTGCCAGTAGTATCAATTTTTATCTTAAGTCGAATGAATTCGAAAAAACACTACGTTTAGACTCACAAGAACATTTAAAAGCGATTGGAAATTTGATTTCGGCCAACATTGAAACTGGCATTAGATACAGCTTACCTTCAATTGTGCATTCTGCGATAGAACAGTCGCAATCGACGAAGTTAATCAGATACAGTCTAATTGTAGATGAAACCAATATGATTTTTAGTGCTAACCACAGAGAGTTACAGGGCCGCCCTATTTATGCCATTAAAGAACCTGAAGTATCTGCATTTCTAACAACACTAAAACGTCAATTTATTTTAAAGTTTACCACCCCTGAATCGCCTTGGTTAATCTATCAAATACCACTGAGTCGACAGAGTGTAGATAATACCTTTGCAAATAAATTAGATAGACTGGTACTTGTGGCAAATATCAGTAAACAATTAGAAAGCTCAGCTCAACAGCTTATTCAAGAAATAATCATTTTAGGTGGTATCAGTTCATTATTAACGTTCATGCTTTGGCTGATACTAAAAGTGCTCGTTGTTAGCCCGGTTAACCAGCTAAAAGATCTCTCATTGTCAATCGCCAGCGGTAACATGGCTAAAAAGCAATCTAAGCGGTTTATGTCTGAATTTGAAAGCTTAGATCTAGCAATGCGCAAGATGGCGAAAAAAATTAACGATATGGAGCGTAACTATCAAGAGCTTTATGACAAAAACCCAGCCACATTTATTACGGTAGATGAAGAGTTAACCATCGTAAATATTAACGAGTATGGTTTAGAAGTTACTGGCTACAAAAAGTCAGATGTGATTGGCATCAAGGCTTGCGAGCTATATTCACCGGACGACAAAACATCTATGACACACTGGGAGCTAAAAAGAATTACTAAAGCAAAACATTTGTTTTGGACCCGTGACGGCGCTAGGTTAATTAAGCAATTTGGTAAAAAATTTATTCTTATTGTCTCTCAAGATATTACTGACTTA
>JBFJQB010000254.1:0-3297 GCA_041616855.1 Cognaticolwellia sp.
ATCTTTTATAGATTTAATTAACGCCTCATTATGTTTATGAGCTAGTGACTCGGTTGACTTCTTCTAAGCTCGTTACCCCTAAAGCGGCTTTTTCTAAGCCGGACTGACGCAAATTATTATAGCCCTCGCGTTGGCATTGTGCCGCTATATCTAAAGAATTAGCACCGGTCATAATTAAGTTTGCGGTCGTTTCGCTAATTTTAATCACTTCATAAATACCGACTCGGCCTTTATAGCCACCAGTACACATATCGCAACCCACCGGTTTAAATAAAGTGATTTCACTAAGTTTTTCAGGTAAAAAACCTTGCGCAAGTAATTCGTTTTCTGGAATATGTTCTTCTTCTTTGCATTGGGTGCATAACCTGCGCGCTAAGCGCTGGGCGATAATAATGGAAACTGAACTGGCGACGTTATATGACGGTACGCCCATATTTAATAAACGTGTCAGGGTTTCAGCAGCAGAGTTGGTATGTAAAGTGGATAATACTAAGTGACCGGTTTGCGCAGCTTTAATAGCAATTTCTGCGGTTTCTAAATCACGAATCTCGCCGACCATGACAATATCGGGATCTTGACGTAAAAATGAGCGTAAAGCGCCAGGAAAGGTTAAGCCAGCACGAGTGTTAATTTGTACTTGATTAATGCCTTCTAGATTAATTTCGACTGGATCTTCAGCGGTTGAAATATTGCGCTCTTCGGTATTTAAAATATTCAAGCCGGTATAAAGCGAGACGGTTTTTCCTGAGCCGGTTGGGCCGGTGACTAATATCATGCCCTGGGGTTGTGCCAACGCGTCCATATATATTTTCTTTTGCTCTGGCGCATAACCTAACATGTCGATACCGAGCATCGCACTAGAGGAGTCTAGAATACGCATTACTATTTTTTCGCCCCACATTGTGGGTAGGGTACTAACACGAAAGTCTATCGACTTTTTCTTAGAAAGCGCAAGCTTTATCCGACCATCTTGCGGCACACGACGTTCAGCAATATCAAGCTTTGACATTACTTTTAAACGTGCGGCCATGCGTGAGGCTAGCGCTACGGGAGGTTTTGCGACTTCAGTTAAAATGCCGTCAATTCGAAAGCGAATGCGGTAGGACTTTTCATAAGGTTCAAAATGTAAATCAGAAGCGCCTTTGCGAATAGCGTCGAGGAGAATTTTATTGATATAGACAACAATTGGCGCATCTTCTTTGTCGCCGCCAGCAATATTATCGTCTTCTTGACGCTCTTCTTGTACGTCTATGCCAGAGAGTTCCTCCGCATCCATATCCGAGATATCGAGAGCATCACTGTCTTGTTCTAATATTTTTTCAATACAACTGGCAAGTGATTTTTCATTGGCGAGCACTAACTCAGTAGAAAAACCGGTATTAAATTGGATTTCTTCTAAGGCGTCATGACTGGTAGGGTCTGACATGGCAACAAACAGCACTTTACCACGTAAATATAAGGGTAAGGCATTGTGTTTGCGGATCAGTTTTTCGTTGCGTACGCCTTCAGGTACTAATGAGCTATCAAAGTCACTTAAATCGATCAGCGGGTAACCAAAGCTACGGGCCAGTGTACTGGCAATACTTTCTGCATTAATGTCTTTATCTTCAACTAAGTAACGTACAAAAGGTTTCTTTTGTTGAATAAAGTCGGCACTAATGGCTTCCGCTTTTTCGCTCGGAACAATGTTGTGCTTAGTTAAAGCCGAAAGTAGGCTTGATTGTTGATGAAGTCCCTTCATAGATCTCTTAATAAAACTTATTAATAACCGTTAGTTAGAGTGTAACTATTTTAATTAAGAAAAACAAAAAACAATTACGATTTTATTGGTTTATTACGACAAAAAAAAAGCTCCTAATGGAGCTTTTTAAAATCTCTTAATAACTATTAACAGAATCCTGAAGTAGCACAACCACCAGATTGCGCCCAAGTTACTTGACCGTTTGTCATAGTTGGGGTGATTATGTATGTATCTGAAGTTTGGATGCCATTTACTGCATTTGGAGTAACGGTAATAATACCAGCGCCTGTTACGGTAAGTGTATTAACGCTTGCAGCACCTGTTGCGCCTAATGCTAAGGCTGCAATTTCTGTATTAGAAGTAGTGTTACAATCGGTTAATGCTGAACTGATTTGCGCACAAACTTCAACAGCTGATTTAACACCGGTTGCAGATTGAGAGACTTCAGTAAAAGCAGCCTTGGCTGTGTAGGTTTGATAAGCCGGTAATGCAACCGCGGCTAAAATACCGATAATCGCCACAACGATCATCAATTCAATCAAAGTAAAACCTTGAGCTTTTTTCATTGTATTAAGTTTTTTCATTTTTATTCATTCCATAGATTATTACGGGGGCTAAATTGATACTGCGACAAAATTTACCAAATGTAAAACATTGTGACGATTTTTTTTCATTTTTTTTTGCTTACCCCCTAAATTCTATAGTTTTTAACAAAAAATTAACCTATTTGCTGAGGTGCTTTTTCAATAAAATGCTAAATTCAACTTCGTTTTTTGATTAAATTGCCATCCAGTTTTGATTTTATTGTTGCACATTATAAACACAATAGAGAGAATATTAACCAAGGAGGTGTGTTTCTGACAAGTTATATATTGAATTGTTATTGGGTGAAGAAAAGGTGACAAGCTATTAAAAATAGCCTGTCAAAAAATCATTTTACGTTTTAAACAAAGCGCATGGAAAGGTCAACGGCTTGTAAGTGTTTGGTTAGTGCGCCAACGGAAATAAAATCGACGCCTGATTTGGCATAATCTTTTAATGTTGCCAATGTCATATTTCCCGATACTTCTAACTTGGTGTTACCCGCGGATATGTCGGCGGTTAATTTAACCGCTTGCTCGATCATTTCGGTGCTGAAGTTATCTAACATAATAATATCAGCGCCGGCATTGAGGGCTTGGGTTAGCTCTGCAATACTTTCCACTTCTACTTCCACGGTTTTATCGCTGTGATTAACGCGCGCGGTACTAATGGCCTTTTCAATACCGCCACACGCGGCAATGTGGTTTTCTTTAATCAAAAATGCATCAAACAAACCAATTCTATGATTAACGCCACCGCCACAAGTTACCGCGTATTTTTGTGCGCTACGCAGGCCGGGCAGAGTTTTACGAGTGTCGAGTAGCTTAGTGGTGGTGCCTTCAAGGTGTTTTACATAAGCGCTAGTGACGGTTGCCGTACCCGAAAGGCTTTGTAAAAAATTTAAGGCGGTACGTTCACCGGTTAATAAAATGCGTGCGTTACCTGCTAATTCAAATAAGGTAGTATTGGCTTTA
>JBFJQB010000255.1:0-3296 GCA_041616855.1 Cognaticolwellia sp.
AATTGATTTAGCGGCTTGCTTAGCAAATGCCTCGAGTTCTTTCTTGTTCATAGTCTGCCTATCCTCAACCCTACATGGGTATTAATGATAGGCAGTTACACAGATTTTGTTACAGGGTCCTTGAGATGATATGACTAATTTTTGTTGAGCTGAAGCGACCGATACCAGAGCGATATAGATAAGACTGCATATGATTATTTTCATCACTTCCTTCATTATTACTTCGACCCTATTGGTGTCAACACGCTACTTTAACCAGCCGTTACTTCAGTATTATTGATCTATCTTGCCTTGGCGAATGTTTTTAATGTTTTAACCTTTTAGCATACAACCCCTTACCCCTTCCTTAGAAGAATTCTAAACGGTAAATTGGCTCACCTCTGCATGCAATACTCGTGCTTGCTCTGATAATTCCTCACTCATCTGGGCATTATGTTTTGCCGTCACGCCAGCTTTTTCAGCGACATCGCGAATAGTCACGACGTGATTATTAACCTCCGACGCCACGGCACTTTGCTGATGAATAGCGGTAGCAATGGCTGTACTCATTTCCATAATAGTACTGACATCACCGGTAATTTGTTCCAGCATAGCTCCCGCGCTACTTGCCTGCTCTGCACTTTCTTTACCTTGGCTTCGACATGACGCCATATGCTTAACAATATCTTTAGTGCGCGATTGCAATGAACTAATAATGGCTTCAATTTCTTGCGTTGACTCTTGTGTACGGCTTGCTAGGGTTCTCACTTCATCAGCGACAACAGCAAAACCACGACCTTGCTCACCTGCTCTCGCGGCTTCAATAGCAGCATTTAACGCCAGTAAATTGGTTTGCTCCGCTATGCCCCTAATAACATCAAGTACCGAGCCGATGGTATCACTATCTTTTGCCAGCGCATGCACTACGACCTCTGAATCAGAGAGTTTTTCAGATAGCTCATCAATACGACTAATAGTCTGTGCGACACCAGTTTTCCCCTCGGCGGCATTTTGATTAGTAGTTTGTGCTTTACTCGCCGCTTCGTGAGTATTATTGGCAATTTCATCAACAGTAGCGACCATTTCTGTCACCGCGGTTGCTACTAAATCAGTTTGTTGGATTTGGCTATCAACCCCTTCGTTCGAACTATGAATATTCTCAGATAAGCTACTGGTGGCGGAATTTAGCGCAGTGACCGACTGATTTACATGTATAATCAGCTGCCTAAAACTACTGAGCATTTGATTGAAAATATGCGCCATTTCACCAATTTCGTCTTTATTATCCATTTCAACACGCATTGATAAATTTTTAGTCTCTGCTACACAGCTCATCACAGTATTAAGGTTGTTGATACGCGATGAAATATTACGTGCAACCATTAACGCAATCAATATCGCGAGCACCAAAACAATAGCAAATACCGAGTAAGCAATTAAGCTCACCATATTGAGGTGTGCTGTGACATTCGCTTTACTGACTTCAATCACAGTAACAATCATCTCATCCACTTTGTGAACTGCGCTGCGCATCTGCGCTTGAATACCACTATTAGCATCAAAACCAAGGGTCTTTTGTGCTTGCACTAAGTTAGCAAAATCGATTTCATAAGTCGCAATATTAGCGATAACTTGCTGTTTAACACTGTCAGGTAAAGCACTTTGTTGAACATTTTTAGAAAAGCTTTCGGCATTTTCCTGCCAACGTAAAAAGTAGTTTTCATCTAAGCGCAACATGAAATCTTTTTCATTGCGACGTAACTGCAGCATATCACTCAAGAGTTTATAGTCGGCGCCTTCAAGAAGCGCTTCTACATTGTGTACAGCCGTGCGTAATTGCCCATACAAGCCATCTTTAGCATGCAAACCAATACGTTGTTGAGCAGCAACAAATCGCATAAAAAACTCTTTATATTCAGCGAGTACAGCTTTTAACTGCGACAATTCTGTAATGTTTTTGTCTATTTCGGCAAAGGCGACTGCAAGCTGCTCAATCTCAGTGTTTAACTGGTTAAAGTTATTATCAAACTTTTCAATGTACTTCAAATCTTTGCGGGCAAGAAAGTCCTTTTCATCACGGCGTAATTGTAAGATCAAACTTTCGGTGCTGCCGATCAGCCGCGCTATATTGACATCTCTAGCTAGCGAACTTACCGCATAGTTGATTAATCCGAGCATGATTAACATGGCAACAGCAACGATAGCGCTGTTGGCAAGGAGTTTGTGCTTAATTAGCATCGTGACGATATCCCTTATTCGTTGAGCAATGTTTTCAGTATAGCCACGATAATAGGGTTGCCAAAAATTTTCGCTGAAATTATTTACGTTTTAAATACTTAGTAAATTCTGCTTCGCTGATAGGCTTACTAATAAAATACCCCTGCACGGCATCACAACCAATATTGCGTAACAATTGCAATTGCTCTTTAGTTTCCACCCCTTCGGCCAAAACCCGTTTACCGAGCCCGTGCGATAATTCAACCATAGTTTTAACTATGGTTAAATCAGAGTCATTTGAAGCAACCTCTTGAATAAAACTCCGATCAATTTTGATCTTATCTATCGGCAATTTACGCAAGTAGGCTAATGATGAATAGCCGGTACCAAAATCATCAATTGACACTTTAATCCCCATATTTTGCAGCACGATAATAGTGTTCATCACAAGATCAATATCAGTTATCACGACATTTTCAGTCACCTCTAATTCAAGGTAAACAGGAGGAATATCATACTTTTTTAATAATCGTTGAATATTACTGATAAAGTTGTGCGCCTGAAATTCATCCGCGGTGATATTAATCGCTAATGGCACTCGACGCTTATAGTTTTTATACCACTTATCAATGGTTTGGCAGGTTTTTTCCAAGACATAACTATCGAGTTCACTAAAAAGATTGAGCGCTCCAAGATCATCAAAAAAATGTCCTGGCGCTAATAAACCTTTGACCGGATGTTGCCAACGTACTAGCACTTCGGCTCCTTCCAATCGATTGCTTTTTAAGTTTAATTGCGGTTGGAAGTGTAAGATAAACTCTTCATTATTAAACGCTTGTCGAATTTCTTTTTCCATTGCCAGTAAATGCCGGCCATGCGATTGCATACCTGCTTCAAATTTAACGCTTTGAATATTGTGAGTTTCAGCTTGAAATAACGCTAAATTAGCCTTTTGTAACAAGTCATCTGCTTTATCCGCATCCGCAGGGAAGTCACAAAAACCAACGCTACATTGCAAATGTACTTCTTGCTGCGCCACTTGATAAGGTCGACCAATCACGGCATGAAGATGCTCTGCCGCCGCCTGTTGTTGCTGTTCA
>JBFJQB010000256.1:0-3288 GCA_041616855.1 Cognaticolwellia sp.
AGCAGCCTGGTAGCTCGTCGGGCTCATAACCCGAAGGTCGTAGGTTCAAATCCTGCTCCCGCAACCAATTCTTAAGTTTGAATTAAAACAACTTGGCTTCCTACTTTACGTAGGTCATTCGGACGCGGGATGGAGCAGCCTGGTAGCTCGTCGGGCTCATAACCCGAAGGTCGTAGGTTCAAATCCTGCTCCCGCAACCAACTTTACCCTTATCTTCCTTGTTATACCCTTAATAGCCTGTATCAATTAAAATATATGAGGTTTATTTAAACTTCAGATTAATCATTCGGACGTGGGATAAAGCAGCGTAACAGTTTATTTCCTCGGACTACACTTTATAACTCGCCGAAAGTCGTAGGTTCACTCTCTTTAGAAAGAGATGCACCCGCAACCAACTTATATTCATATAGTCCCTTCAAATTAATTAACTTAAATCGTTAATCAACACTCTTATAAATCCCAGTTTTTTCTACCACACTTGCAATTACTTTATTTTTTACACACGACTACCTATTCACTTTCTCTAATATTATTGTCGCTTACACTAGCTTAAAATAATCTTAGCTGCTCAATTAAATAAACAGTTTCCTTAATTTAAATCACAAAATAATCTTTAAGATAATGTAATATGGACAAAGAATTTTTAAAAAGCACAATAGCTAACAATTAAGAGATTACTTTTTGATGAGCGATAACTTTACTCATATTAATGCCGATGGTAACGCCCATATGGTTGACGTTACCCAAAAGCACATTACTGAGCGCACAGCCATTGCCCAAGCTTACATTGAAATGTCAGCGCCAACATTAGCGATGATTGTTGAAGGCAAACATCATAAGGGCGATGTTTTTGCCACGGCAAGAATTGCCGGTATTATGGCAGCAAAAAAAACCAGTGAACTTATCCCTCTATGCCACCCCTTAATGCTTACCAAGATAGAAGTCGATATTGTCGCTCAACCTGAGCACAATCGCGTCAAGATCACAGCTCTTTGTAAGCTATCAGGTAAAACAGGGGTTGAAATGGAAGCCTTAACAGCCGCTTCAACTGCCGCATTAACCATTTACGATATGTGCAAAGCCATACAAAAGGATATGATAATTACCAATATTCATCTGTGCGAGAAACATGGCGGAAAATCTGGAGCTTATCGTCACGAAACTCAGGCTGAAGAAAGGAATAAATGATGATCAAAGTATTGTTTTTTGCCCGACTTCGCGAACAATTATCAACCGATAGTTTACAGCTACCTGCCAGCGAAAATATGACCACAGAGCAGATTCGCCAGCAATTAGCTAAAACTGACCCGTTGTGGGCTAAAGCGATGAATGCTGACAGTTTACTTGTTGCCGTTAATCAGCAGGTTACTGATTGGTCGCATAGCGTCTATGCCGGTGATGAAGTCGCCTTCTTTCCACCGGTTACTGGCGGCTAATATGTGGACGATAATATGATAAAAGTACAGCACGAAGATTTTGTGGTTGCTGATGAGTATCAGCAACTCGCCAATGACAACCAAGATGGCGCGGTGGTCACTTTTGTCGGTAAAGTTAGAGATTTTAATCAAGGGCTTGGTGTCCAAGGCTTGTCGTTAGAGCACTACCCTGGCATGACTGAGAAAGTTTTACACGACATTGAAGCAAAAGCCCGTGAACATTGGCCGCTGAATAACGTTACTATTATACACCGCGTGGGCGATTTAACCTTAGGCGAGCAAATTGTTTTCATTGGCGTTTCTAGCGCTCATCGTAAAGCCGCTTTTGCCGCCTGTGAATTCCTGATCGACTTTTTAAAAACCCAAGCGCCGTTTTGGAAAAAAGAACTGACCACAAAGGGCAGTAAATGGGTAGATGCTAAAGCAAGTGATGACGAAATTACACAGCAATGGTCAAAAAAATTAATCAACTAAAATAACGAGAATATTTATGCTAAAAACTGGACGTTATCAGCACTTTAAAGGCAATTATTACCAAGTACTGCATATTGCAACACATAGTGAAACTGAAGAAGCCATGGTAGTTTATCAGCCAGAATACGGTGATAGAGCTATTTGGGTTAGGCCACTAGCAATGTTTGACGAAACCATTGAACGTGAAGGTAAAACATTCAAGCGCTTTAAATATATCAGTAATGAAGCTTAATAGTAATAGGTCTTAGCAAACATCATGACAACCTTAATCAGCAGAGCTTTACTGTTAGTTATCTTGCTAACCAGCAGCAAGGTTAATGCGACGAATTGCGCATCATTGACTGAGCTGAACTGGCTTTTGGGGGCGTGGCAAACGCAAGAACAGCAGACAATCACCACCGAGCGATGGACAAAGTCTAGCGATAAAACATTTGAAGGCATCGGGAAAACAGCCAATAATCATGAGTCGTTAAGACTACTAGAAATGTCTGGTGAAATATTTTATTTAGCGAAAGTTTCACATAATCCTGTCCCTGTCGCCTTTAAGCTTGTGCATTGCCCTGTTAGTGATGGGGATAAGCGATATATTTTTGAAAACAAGCAGCATGACTTTCCAAATACTATCGAATACCAGCGAATTAGCGAAAACGTCATGATAATAAAAGTCAGTGGTAAATCAGGAAAATCATTTACCATTCAATTGCATCGTGAGAGAAATCAAACATAACAGTAAAATAATAAAAGCAAAAAACTGCAATAAAAAGCAATTATGACTATGAAAATCGCGTTTAACACTACCCAGTTAGCACCAACATTATGCTCTGAAATCATCTACCTTAGACCGGCAGTTGAAGCAGACTATGCTGCTATTAAAGCCTATCGGAAAAATCCAGAAAATTGTCGTTATATACGCCCCCCTGAGAGTGATGAAAAAACTATGGCGTTTGTTCAGCAACTTTCTGCCCCTTGGGATTTTTCTCTCGGACGTTGGAACGGCTTAGTAATTTGTTTGCAAGCAAATCACCGCTTAGTGGGCGAGATTGCTTTTCGTATCGAAGATTGGGACAACCAACGTGCTGAAATCGGCTACCGCTTAAGTGAAACTGCTGCTGGCCAAGGTATATGCACACAAGCCGCGAGCTTATTTATCGATTACTTATTTGGGCAACTCGGTTTCTTTAAAGTGGTAGCAAAGTGCGACCCAAGAAATGTTGCCTCCTACCGGGTGATGGAAAAACTCGGCTTTGCTCGTGAAGCTTATTTTAAACAGCATTATTTAATTGCTGATGAATGGACAGATCAAGTGGATTACGGCGTAACAGTGCATAGCTGGCTAGGCAATTCCGCATAAAAAACAACATTAATCAGCCATTACAAT
>JBFJQB010000257.1:0-3272 GCA_041616855.1 Cognaticolwellia sp.
CATGCCGCTTATAGTTCACTAGCCTTGATTACTTCGGCGGTGATCACCGCGCTCATGAGCCCGCTTATTATTAACTTTTTGGCCACGCTTTTCTGATTAGATAGCATCATGACTACGTAAAACAGTTTTTCCAAGAAAGTGCGCGATGGTATTAGACAATAAATTCACGGTTTAAATTCACACCTTAAATTCACAGATTGAATAGTAATAATAGAAATAAACAATGGTATGAATGTCAGCTTGTAAAAATAGCTAAAATAATGTTTTTAAAGATAATTAACAATAACTTAAATTAATTTCAGCTTAAAAGCTTTACGGTTAAACGACATTAAGCTGCACAACAGTCTAGATGCCATGGCATCAGCCTGTTAATATTTTGACATAGCCGTGTTATTTTTATTCTAAATGTAAAATAAAAAACGTTCTTCTCAACTTCAAACTTTTCAACATAGGTGCCCTCATGACAAAAAGAATTTCAATCGCAGGTTTGCAAGTAGCAGAAGAATTATACCATTTTGTTAACCAGCACGTACTTCCTGGTACTAACATAGCTTCAAATAGCTTTTGGTCTGGCTTTGCGAAAATTATTACCGATTTAGCTCCTAAAAATAAAGCGCTATTACTCAAGCGGGTATCTTTACAGCAACAAATAACTGCATATCATCATGCGCATCCCGCAGAAAAATTTAACTTTAGTGATTATAAAAATTTTTTAACTCGTATTGGCTACCTCGCTCCCGCTGTTAAAGACTTTAGCATTACGACAAAAAATGTTGATGCCGAATTAGCCACTATTGCGGGACCGCAACTGGTAGTACCTGTGATGAATGCTCGCTTTGCCTTAAACGCGGTGAATGCTCGTTGGGGCAGCCTATACGATGCCCTCTATGGCTCTGATGTTATTGCTGAGTCTAACGGGGCTGAGAAAACCAAGTCTTATAATCCAACTCGGGGTGCTAAGGTTGTTAGTTTTGCACGTGATTTTTTAGACCAAACCATTCCTTTAATTAACGGCTCTCACCACAACGCGAAAAGTTACCAAATTATCAATCGTGCCCTTGTGATTAAACTCAGCAATGGCGAAAGTAGTGCTTTAGCAGAGCCAGCATTATTTATCGGCTTTATCGGTGAACAAAGCTCACCAAGTGGTTTAGTGTTTAAACACCACGATTTACATTTTCTCATCGAATTTGACAGCAACAGTGCCATTGCAAAAAGTGATAGCGCAGGTATTAGTGATATCGCCATGGAGTCGGCTATCACCACGATTATGGATTGTGAAGACTCTGTTGCCGCGGTCGATGCCCAGGACAAAGTCATTGCCTATCAGAATTGGCTGGGCTTAAATCAAGGCACCTTAGCTGAAACTTTTGAAAAATCAGGCCAACGGCATACCCGTGTAATGCACCAAGATAAAAGCTACCATAAACTTGACGGCAGCGTGGGCAAACTTAAAGCGCGCAGTTTGATGTTCGTGCGTAATGTTGGCCACCTAATGACCAACAATGCCATTATTGATCAGCACAATAATGAGGTACCGGAAGGTATTATGGATGCGGTTATTACCTCCTTAATATCTACTTACGACGTCAATCAACAAAACACTCTACGCAACAGTGAGCAACGCTCGGTGTATATTGTAAAACCTAAAATGCATGGTCCTCATGAAGTGGCCTTTGCTAATGAATTATTTGATCGTGTTGAAGATTTATTATCACTACCACGCAACACAGTAAAAATGGGTATCATGGATGAGGAGCGTCGCACCAGTGTTAACTTAAAAGCCTGTATTTATCAGGCCAAAGATCGGGTGGTATTTATCAATACTGGCTTTCTTGACCGAACCGGTGATGAAATTCACACCTCGATGGCGGCTGGCGTTATGGCAAGAAAAGTCGATATCAAGCTAACAAAGTGGATCAGTGCTTATGAAGATAATAATGTTGATGTAGGACTCGCTTGTGGCTTTAGCGGCAAAGCACAAATAGGTAAAGGCATGTGGCCAATACCGGATCAAATGGCCAATATGCTCGCAACCAAGATTAACCATGTTGAAGCGGGTGCCAATACTGCATGGGTACCATCGCCAACCGCCGCGACATTGCATGTTTTGCACTACCATAAGGTTAATGTGATGCAACTACAACAGCAACTCAAAAATCGTACACCTGCTAGCGTTGATGATATTTTAACTATACCACTAGCTCAAAATACTCAGTGGTCAGCACAAGAGATTGCCGATGAACTAGACAATAACGCTCAAGGGATATTGGGCTATGTCGTCCGCTGGATTGATCAAGGTGTCGGATGTTCAAAAGTGCCTGATATTAATAATGTTGGCTTAATGGAAGATCGTGCAACGCTACGCATTTCCAGTCAACATATGGCGAATTGGTTGCAACATCATATTTGCACACCAGAACAAGTGCTAACAAGCATGAAAAAAATGGCAACAGTTGTCGACAAGCAAAACAAACATGACCAACAATATCAAGCGATGTCAGCTAATTTTGATACCAACATTGCTTTTCAAACAGCACTTGAGCTTGTCTTTAAAGGTCATCAACAACCTAATGGTTATACCGAGCCACTATTACATAAATATAGACTTTTATTTAAAGCACAGACTCAATAATCCCTTTGACGAAAACTTAATGGCGATATATAGCTCAAGTTTATAAGTCACTGATTTTATCAGCTTGTTTTTGATAGTAAAATTAGCCACAACAAATAAGTGAAATTAATTCTGCAAAGCCTCGCTCTTATATAGACATGTCAATATAAGTGGCATTTTCTATGCGTACAGGAACTAACAGCTGAAAATATCGTTATTGGTCTGATAAATTGCGCGCTTTATCTTATTGTGCTCGCGTAAGTACCAGTGCCTAACTATATTGAATTGTAACATGATGGTACGATGCTAAATCATGGAATGATTTAGGCTAGAAATTGGATGAGGAATTCAACATGACCAGAAAAACTGCAGCAAAGATAATTGGCGCTATGTTTGTTATCCTTGGTTTATATGGTACAGCGGTTCAAGCAAGGCCCGAGGTAAAAACATCAGCTGAAAAGACGTTTACTCAAGATAACCTTGTTATCACTATGACCTCAGCAAAATACTCGCTGGAAAATCATACTGCCTACCCAAGTATTACCAGTGAATTGTTTAAAGATTACGGTGAAATTTCTCCCCCCTCTTCTTCACAAAAATCTCGGCAGCCCTTACCTGGCATAAAAGTGGCTGACTTTGCACTTTTTTCACCGCAAAA
>JBFJQB010000258.1:0-3262 GCA_041616855.1 Cognaticolwellia sp.
ATCGAACAATTTCCCGGTTTGCGTTTACCGGGTTGCTGGGATATTTTTGAGTTCTCTATTCGAGCAATACTAGGCCAGCAAATATCGGTTAAAGGCGCAACCACTCTCGCGCAACGTATTGCGGAAAAATATGGTGACAATCTCGGTGATATCAAACAACCGACAGATTTTAATGTCACAAAGTATTTTCCATCAATCGCGGCATTAATGCATGTCGATTATCAAGAAATCGGCTTAACGCGCTCTCGTATTGCCACCTTGCAAACCTGGGTAAGCTACTTTATGGAAAATGAAGCGATATTTACTCAAGGCTTAACCATTGAAGAATTAGAGCAAGCATTAACGCAGCTAAAGGGTATTGGCCCGTGGACAGTAAATTATATCGCTATGCGTGGTTTAAGTGATCCAGACGCCTTTCCCAGTGCTGACTTAGGTATTATTAAAGCGCTAACAGATGGTGAGTTAAAACCGAAAAATAAAGACATCTTAGCGTTAGCCGAAAATTGGCGACCTTGGCGTGCCTATGCAGCAATTTATTTATGGCAGTCACTGCAATTACCCAACGAGAAACACCAGCACATCACTTAGGAATAAAGCATTATGTATAGTTGTATTTATCCATCGCCTTTAGGTGAAATTGCACTAACAGCGAACGAGCAAGGCTTAAGCGCATTAGCATTTCAACAGGGCAAGTCCCCGATAACTTTTGCAGGTTTCACTCAAGATAGCAGTAAATTCACCGAAGTCATTCAGCAACTCGACGAGTACTTTGCCAATGAAAGAAAACACTTTGACCTGCCATTAGCGCCAACTGGTACAAACTTTCAAAAGCAAGTTTGGCATGCGCTAACGAAAATACCTTGTGGTGAAACAAGAAGCTATGGCTGGATAGCAAAAAGCATTGATAATGAAAAAGCGGTGCGAGCCGTTGGCACCGCCAATGGCGCAAATCCCATAGCATTAATAGTTCCGTGTCACCGTGTTATTGGCAGTAATGGTAAGTTAACTGGTTATGCCGGCGGCTTAGCGCTAAAAGCAAAATTATTAATGCACGAAGGCGCGCAATTTAAACCTTAATAGTTGTCAGCAACGGGTTATAGTTAGAAAAATAGTCTTTTAAGTACATTGGACTTGGGTAAATATTATTTTGGCAAATTATAAATGCTGTTATGATAGCGAAAATTTTATTGCAGCTGTATGAGTAAAAATTGGAAATTATTGTAATTATTGCCGTTTTAGCTATTATTTTTTTAGCTTGGTTAGTTTGGCAGCTTATGCGGGCTAAGCACTTTACGCAATTTAAACGCCGTATAACACAAGAGCTAAAGCCAAAAGTTATCGAAGCTATTATTAATGACATGGTAGAAACTCGCTCAGAGCAAATGCCCAATACAACAGCTCATCAAGAAGCCACGATAATATATTGGACCGCATCAACAGGGAGAGTTTTACAAGCGGCACTAATGCGAGAAATCATTGATGAAAAATGGCTTAAAAGCACCGGTAATTTACGTAATTGTCAGCACTTATTCCATATTGAACGCGATAAATTACATCGATAACGTTAACTGTAGATCCTCTTTTTTCACTGAATGAACAGCAAAGCAATCACCCGACATCTAGAAACTAAAAAAGAGCGAATTCGCTCTTTTTTACCGCAATAAACTCGCCTATTAGTGTCTTTTACGCGAGTTTCTCAAATTGTAGGTCCCAAACACCATGACCTAAATTTTGCCCTCGGTTCTCAAATTTAGTTAACGGACGAGAATCAGGGCGTGGTACATAATCATTGTTTGGCGATAAGTTTTTATAGCCCGGCGAAGAAGTCATATCTTCTAACATACATTCAGCATAATTTTCCCAATCCGTTGCCATGTGAAACACACCACCTACTTTTAGTTTTTGACGAATGGCCTCGACAAAACTTGCTTGTACTATGCGGCGTTTATGATGTTTCTTTTTATGCCAAGGATCAGGGAAGAACAACTGCACCGTTGTTAGCGACTCATCAGGAATACAATCAGCCAACACTTCAATAGCGTCATGCTCGTATACTTTTAGGTTATTAACGCCTTCTTCTTGCGCTAAACCAATACAAGCACCAACACCAGGGCGATGAACTTCAACACCAATAAAATTCAACTCGGGAGCGTTTTTAGCCATTTCAACTAAAGATCTACCCATGCCAAAACCAATTTCGAGCACAACAGGGTTGTCATTACCAAACAGAGCACTTGGATTAATGAAACCATCTTGATGATTTAATCCCATAGTATCCCAAAACTGCTCTAACGCTTTTGCTTGACCATTAGTGAGGCGGCCTTCACGCTTAACAAAGCTGCGCACTTTTCTGATGTACTTACCTTCTTGCTCGGCTTGTTCTACGGTTTTATGGGTTCTGTCTGTCATAATGCTGTCTATTACTTAATTGCGTCATCAAAATTAGGGCGCGTATTATCCTTGTTTAACGACTAAAATTCAATCACGGCATCATGCCAACCAAGGTTTAATTTTACGCCCGTACACTCACTTTCTTTACTGGTGACTACTCAGCCCACCAAACATCGTACAATGGACTAACGGTAACTGCCGTTGCGCCATTGTCGGTTAACCATTTTTCAACTAATTTACGATGCTCTTCGGTACATTTGCCCAACTTTTGAGTGCACACTAAGCCATGCCATAAAGTATCCCCCTCTCCGCCAAAACCTAAACCGTTTGGATCAATGGCTTCATCGAAAAATTTAGTTAAAAATGCATCAACGGTTTCATTGTCTGCACCATCTTCAAGCTTCCACGCAATATCGAACCCTAACTCCTGATATTCATCAACACGTAATTTTTTACGTAAACGATTACTACGATTTTTTGCATCTATTTTCATTTTTTTTCCCGTTATTGCTGCTAAAGCTTTGAATAGTGGTTTTGTTCGGCAGTCTAGTACTAAGCGCGGTGTTTGCCAATAACTAAGAGAAAAAACTTTTATCTATTTCGTGTTTATTAGATTTATGCGCGACATATCGCTCACCTTACTTTTAATATGATTTAGATCAAGTTCAGCATCACAAGTCGCGCTTTTTCTCTTAACAACATTAGCAATATTAGCGAAACTTTAATGCTGTACTATCTTTATATGAGGGGGTGTTAGCTGTGTTTTATAGCGTCCATATCAATAATTGTTTCAATAAAAATGACTTTATTCTTTGGGTGCACTCATGACTACGGCTAAAAACACCGCTTTGCTATGGCCTTTAGGGCTAAA
>JBFJQB010000259.1:0-3258 GCA_041616855.1 Cognaticolwellia sp.
ATTGTCACCATATTTTTCCGCAATACGTTGCGCGAGAGTGGTTGCGCCTTTAACCGATATTTGCTGGCCTAGTATTGCTCGAATAGAGAACTCAAAAATATCCCAGCAACCCGGTAAACGCAAACCGGGAAATTGTTCGATAACTAAAGCGAGTTTCGGGTGCGTTGCTAAATGTTGATGAATAAGTTGCATGTCGGCATCTAAGTCGAACATGCGACGAACGCGAGCAATAATTTGATGTAGATAACTGTAATCTGTTAACTTAACGGTTAAGTTTAACGCGTCTTTACTTGGGTGGTGCGTAACTTTTATCCAGCCACAACACCCATTCAGCTCAACGGTACGAAAATAATGCTCGGTAGTTATGTCTTCAATATTACTCATTTTTCGAGCACGAAAAAAACTCAACATTAATACCCAGTCAAACGGCGCTTTATACGGTAATAAAATAGTTACTGGGCTATCTGAATTGCTGATGTTATTACCTCTAATTTCGCTTGGCGTGGTGTTATAGTTTAGCATTATCACTTCATTAAAACGCCGTATGCTATTAAACCCTGCGGCGAACGCAACATCAGTAATATTTAATGAGGTGGAGACTAGGAGTTTATGGGCAAGTAATAAGCGCTGATGGCGAAAAAACTCACTCGGTGGTAGGCCGTAGTATTGCAAAAATAAGCGTCGTATTTGTCTTTCGCTCATGCTTAATTGCTGCGCACACTTGCGCAGATTGTAATTATTTTCATAATACGCTTGGGTTATTTGTTTTATTTTTCTTGGTAACGGCAGGCTTGGCGCAAGTTGTGGTAAACAGCGCTTGCAGGGACGAAAGCCTGATTGTTGTGCAAGTTCTGCACTTTCATAGTAGGTAACGTTTTCCGGTTTTGGTGCTCTGGCAGGGCAAATAGGGCGACAAAAAATACCGGTCGTTAGCACCGCGATAAAAAACTTTCCATCAAAACGGGCATCACGACTTAGCCGAGCACTTTCACAAACGGCAATACTTAACATTTTTTTCTTCAATCATGTAATGCCCTTAAACTGCATTATTAGCTTTTAGGTGATCATACGCTAGACAAGGTAAATGACTAGCGATAATCGGACATGGCCTAAAATATTCATTTTTAGAGGGAGGAGGTTAAAATTTTAAAGCGATTATTTAGAGTGTTTTTGGAAAATGCGAGGGTTAAGTTAATATATTGATTTTGTTAATTGACTTTATTGCTCACTACTATTTTAATGGTGTTAAGATGTTTGTAGGAAATATATAAGTGGTAAATCTAATTAGTGGCTAAAGCAATAGATAATAAAGGTGCTTTCAATAGTAAACTTAGCCGTCGTGTCTTTGTTTATATCTTTCTGTGCAGTACGGTTTTATCCGTATTTTCAACTTTCCTTCAACTGTATGTGGATTTTCAAGGTGAAGTTTCCGCATTAGATGAGCGCTTTAAGAATATAGACTCGAGCTTTAATCAGTCAATATCGACGAGTTTGTGGGATTTTAATGAGTCTTTAGTTCAACAGCAAATTGGCGGTATTCAACGACTTCCTGATATTCGCCACGTTAAAATTATCACAAGTTTTGGTAAAATCTATCAAACAGGCGACGTAATCGCTAATGCGAAAAAAGTTGAAACATACCCAATTGCCTTTGAAGGCAATATTATTGGCAGTATGGTAGTGTCGGCTGACTACCAAGATATTTATCAACATTTATGGCAAAAAGCCGGTTTTATTATTGTTTCTGAATTTATTAAAATCTTTATCGTTGCACTTTCGACGTTTTTTATCGTTCATTTGCTAATTACCCGCCACTTGTATCGTATTACGCTCTATTCGAAAGCTATGAGTGGTGCAAACATAAACACGCCTTTAATACTAGAAAATCGCAGTAAAAGCACCGATGAACTCGATGAGTTGGTATCGGCAATCAACGACATGCGTTTGACGTTGAAGGACGATATTATTCAACTAGAAGATGCAGAAAATGCGCTGATTAACCTTAATGGTGAGCTAGAAATTAAAGTATATGAACGTACCGCCAAACTTGCTGAAAGCAATGAGCAACTTCAGCAATCGCTGAACGAACTGACCTTAGCGAAAGACCATCTCGTACAATCTGAGAAAATGGCCTCATTGGGGCAATTGGTTGCCGGTGTTGCGCATGAAGTGAATACACCGTTAGGCATTTGTATAACGTCGGTTAGTGCCCTAAAAGAAAAGGTTGCGGAGTTGAATCAGGCGTTGATTAAAGAAACCTTAACAAAAAAACAATTAAGCACCATTTTAAATACGTTTGTTGAATATGAAAAAATTATTGAACGCAGCCTGAATAAAGCTGTTGACTTAATTCGAGGTTTTAAATCAGTCGCGGTTGAGCAACATACTGACCCAGAAATTGAAATTAATTTAGCACAACATGTTAACGATACTGTTAATACCGTAAAAACCTTATTCAAACAGAAGAATTATACCATTAACATCCAAGTTGATAAGAACCTTAACTTAGTAACATACCCAAGTGCTTGGAATCAAATATTAACGAATTTTTTAACCAACTCTCACATTCATGGTTTTGAAGATCGTATTGACGGTGAAATTTCTATTGATTTTCAGGCAAATGATGACAGCCTTGTTTTAATCTATAAAGATAACGGTAAAGGTTTAGATGCTAAAGTAAAAGATAAAATATTTGATCCCTTTGTTACCACGAAAAGAGGTTTAGGCGGCTCAGGTCTAGGAATGAATATCGTCTATAACCTCGTTAACACTAAGCTTGGCGGTAGCATTAAAATCGTGCCGCGAGAGCAAGGTGTTTGCTTTGTAGTGAAAGTACCGTTGAAAAAAGATCAGCAAAAATTTATGCCAAAAGGTACACCTGAGCTTAAAATCATTCCCTAAAGGCAATGATTTTAAGCAGATAAAAACCAATAAGTCTCTAAGTTAGTTTACTCAGTAAGAGCAGTCGTTAGCTGAAATATTCAAGCATGCGATTACCCGCTTACTATAATCTCACTTACTAACTAGTGCTAATTGTCTAACAAATTTCAGACTTTCCCACCGAGCTGTTTAAGCAAAAAAATAGGCCGTTAAGGTCCATAGTAACGCTGCTAATGATGCTGCAAATGTTGCCGGTACTACTTGAGACTTTACATGATCCATTAAGTCACAACCGGTGGTCATGGCACTAAGAATAGTGGTATCAGAAATGGGCGAACACTGGTCGCCAAAAACACTGCCGTTCAGTACCGTGGCAAA
>JBFJQB010000260.1:0-3185 GCA_041616855.1 Cognaticolwellia sp.
ATATCAGCAATTACAAGACGCCAATATCGAAGTAATTTTTGATGATCGCAAAGAACGCCCAGGCGTGATGTTTGCCGATCATGAATTAATCGGCACGCCAATATTATTGGTGATCGGTGAGCGTAATTTAGATAACCAAGAGATTGAAGTGAAAAACCGCATTACCGGTGAAAAATCAATGTTAGCGATTGCTGATGTAATGTCTTTATTTGCTGAGTAATTTCCCGCTAGTTAACACTAATAAATACAAAAAGCGGCTTTGCCGTATTGAAGTGACCCCCAATAGTTGGACATTCCAATTACTGGGGGTCTTTTTATGTCAAAATCTCACGAGCGCTAACAATCACAACCATCCCAAAAAACAACTCTATCAAAGCGTTGCGCCATATTAAGCGATAATGCCTTAAACGTAGTGATAGCTTTAGCATCGGATGCTAGGCACTGCCAAATAAACTGGTGGCAGTTGTTATCTAACAAGTGGTAATCCCTAACCTGATAGATTTGCTCGATAGCACGTTGCGCCGCCTTTGCGCTTGCTAAGGGTACGCCAAACGAATCACAAGCGATAAAAATTCCCTTTCCTGATCGACCTGCTGTAAAACGTTGTGTTGACACAGGCCTAACTAAGCCGTTCCCATCCACTTCAATAATGGTATTATCGCCAACCCAAATGCCGCTATGGTCTAATACGCCACCAATACCACAACAAACAATGGCGCCAACGCTAGGCTTTACCAACTGCTCTGTCACAAGCATATCAGTTGGGTATATAGCAATGGCTGATTGATAAGGCTTAAGATCGGCTAAGGTTTGCACTCGATAGTCTTTGGAACGCAATTGGTGTTGAGACTTTCTATCGTCAACCAACTCTTTAACCGCTAGCGCTGTAGCCGCTGCGGCGCCTAACCATAGTAAAGGCAAAGGCATCTTTAATTTCCTTCATCTATTGATAAAAAACTTATTCTTAAAAATAAGATGGAGCAAATATTAGCTTTACGCTATAAAAAAGTTGCAAGTAACTGTTTCAAAGTTAGTCAATATTCGCAACAATGGCTTTAAGCAATGCAAAAAGTACACGCTGATACGGTGACCTTAGCTTTAGCTAACCTTCATTCCCATACAACAACACATGATTAAACAATTATCATTGATAAGACCGCCACTATGAAAACAATAACAAAATCTTCGAAATTGAAAAATGTTTGCTATGAAATTCGCGGACAAGTTGCTGCAGAAGCAAAACGATTAGAAGATGAAGGTCACAAAATTCTCAAGCTTAATATTGGCAACCCTGCCCCATTTGGCTTTGAGGCGCCCGATGATATTTTAAAAGATGTTATCCATAATCTCCCCACGGCTCAAGGTTACTGTGAATCTAAAGGCATTTACCCAGCACGTGTTGCGGTAATGCAGTACTTTCAACAGCAAGGTATTCTCGATGTGAGTGTCGACGATATTTACCTAGGCAACGGCGTCAGTGAACTCATTGTGATGGCCATGCAAGGCCTCCTCAATAATGGTGACGAGGTACTTATCCCGGCGCCTGATTACCCATTATGGACTGCGGCTGTTGCACTATCTGGCGGTGAACCCGTACATTACCATTGCGATGACGAAAATCTTTGGTTTCCAGACTTAGATGATATCGCCAGTAAAATTTCTGCAAAAACTAAGGCTATTGTCTTAATCAATCCCAATAATCCTACGGGTGCGGTATACAGCGAAGTAGTATTACAAGGCATTATTGCCTTGGCGCGTGAGCATAACTTGCTGATATTTAGTGATGAAATATACGATAAAATTCTTTATGACCAAGCACAACATATTCCGACCGCGAAATTGGCAAACGATGTTTTGATCATCACCATGGGTGGCTTATCGAAAAATTATCGTATTGCAGGATTTCGTGCCGGTTGGATGGTTGTTACTGGCCCTAAAATACATGCCGAAGATTACTTAGAAGGTTTAGATATTCTCGCGTCAATGCGCTTGTGTGCCAATGTTCCATGCCAACATGCCATTCAAACCGCATTGGGGGGATATCAAAGCATAAATGAATTAATTCAAGATGACGGCCGTTTGCTTAAGCAAAGAAATTTAGCCTATGACATGATCAATAACATTGATGGCCTGTCATGCAATCCGGCCATGGGTGCATTATATTTGTTTGTCAAAGTTGATCTGGCAAAATTCAACATCAACGATGATGAAAAAATGATTTTGGATCTACTCAAACAAGAAAAAATACTTCTAGTACATGGCCGTGCATTTAATATTAAGCAAAAAAATTATTTCCGTTTAGTATTTTTGCCCCATGTAGATGAATTAAAACCTGCACTGAAAAAGCTTGAAAATTTTTTCAGTACTTACCGTCAATAAACAAAAACTTATAAGGTCATATAATGCAAAGTACTTTTCTCGCATGGATGTTCAGAATGCCATTGATTAAACGCTGGGCACTGATGTTTTGCGTCAAACCTGAGAATGTTGCAGAGCATTCTCATCAAGTCGCCATTGTCGCGCACTTATTAGCGGTAATTAGAAACAAAAAATTTGCTGGCAACATTAATGTTGATAAAGTAGCGACTGTTGCTCTTTACCATGAAGCCAGTGAAACCCGATTCGGTGATATTGTTAGCCCCACAAAATACGCTAACCCTGAAATTGCACGGGAGTTTAAGAAAATTGAATATTTGGCAGAAAAGCAATGCCTTGAGTCTTTACCTGAGGAATTTCAGGAAATGTTCGCCGATATTATCGTGCAAGATAATGTTGAAGAACAATACAAAAAAATTGTCAAAGCCGCCGACATCTTAGTGGCTTACATTAAAGCGCTAGATGAGTTGAATCATCAAAATCACGAATTTGATCACGTAAAAGAGCGCTTAGAATTAAAATTGTCCACGCTGAAACTAGAAATGCCAGAAGTGGGTTACTTTATGGATATTTTTCTACAATCATGTTCAGCAACCGTTGATAAACTCAGTGAAGTACACATTAAAAAATAGCGCTGAGCAAAGCGCGATAGTGCGCTTTGCGAGTTTGTTCGTTAATAGGCAAAGCCATTCAAACATTTGCCTATTTGCAAATCAGCACACTATCAATCTCCCTACGTAAATAAAACAGAACTCACTAATTCACTACAAAGATAAAACTAAGCTTGGTTCAACAGCTAAAATCGTTAA
>JBFJQB010000261.1:0-3120 GCA_041616855.1 Cognaticolwellia sp.
AGCTCAAGCTTGTCATCACTGTTATCAAGGTGGTTTAAAAAATCACGATAAAACTGAGTTTTTCCTTGTTTATGAAAGCCGATAGCAGAATATAAGTCAGCGCTGGTTTTATGTGGAATTAAACGGTGCAGAAACTCGACTAAGGCATGCGGGTGTTGACAGTCAACAAAGAAATAAGCACGAGCAAAACCGAAAACCACCGCCATATGTTCGCCTTCTGTGATCAAGGCGTCGATAAATAGCCCGTCTTTTTCAGTATTTAACAGTGAGATAATAAACGGCGTTTCCCCCGCAGGGGAAATGACCCGACCAATAATATAAGCGCCTTTATTGCGATAGAAGACCGAGTCTAAAATATCAAATTGTAAGTCCGCCAACTGATAGTGGGTTTTATCGGCTTGCTGGCGAAATTTTGCGATCAATATATTGATATCTTTTTTAAAATGGCTAAAGGGCACTGAAAAATTTTGCCGTTTTAAGATATGGCTGATGGTTTGAAACAAGCCATGTTCGGCGGGAAAGTAACTGGTATATATAGTGGGCTTAGGCAGGGCATCTAAGCGTGTCGCAGTCGACTGTACAAATATGTAGGCGTTATGGTAATACTCGCGGCCAAATAAATGGCAAAATATTGAGTTATAAAAGCTTTCAGCTAACTCCGGTTGAGGGTGTTTACTCAGCAGTTCAATATAACAAGCTTTAACATATTGCCAAAGTTTGTCATCGACAGTGTCGATAGAAAAGTCTTGTTTGATAGTCGCGAGGGTTTCTTCTATGCGTTGATCGTAAAAATCAGTACGCGCTTTAGCGGCGACTTGTATATCATGCCAGCGGTGTTGTTCAAAACGTTGTTTTGCTGCTTGGGTGATTTCACTGTACAGATAAATATGACGTTCAAAGCCATTGATAATGGTTTTTGCGATAGCGAAAGCAAGATTTTTCATGGGATTATCTGATAAAAGTGTTTGATTTCAGCATACGTCAAAATAGTGGTTTTTGGGGAATATTTTTAAACTATAGGCATTATTTATACTCGTGATATCCGCCATGTGAATTTAGCCATATTATCTCAAAAAGCCCGGTGGAGTTTTCCAAGTTAATACTTGCTATTCCTGAGCCACAGCACTAAAATTACGCGTTTTTTCACCTTTAAATTAATTAATTTACCATGCGCGTAGCCGATTTTTCATTTGATTTACCCGAAGAGCTTATTGCACGATATCCCAAAGCCAACCGTTCAGCTAGTCGTCTAATGACGCTAAATGGCAACACTGGTCAGCGTAACGATGAAACCTTTACCGATCTTATTGCTCACATTGACGCCGGAGACTTGCTAGTTTTTAACAATACCCGAGTTATTCCTGCGCGCATGTTCGGTCAAAAAGCCAGTGGCGGTAAGTTAGAAATTTTAGTTGAACGCTTATTAGATGAACGTCGGGTATTAGCACATATTCGTTGTAGTAAGTCGCCTAAGCCGGGTAGTGAAATACTTCTAGAAGGTAAAATAACAGCGACGATGGTAGCACGACATGGCGCTTTGTTTGAGCTTGAGTTTCAAGGTGAGCAATCGGTGTTATCAATTTTAGATGACATTGGCCACATGCCATTGCCGCCTTATATTGACCGCCCTGATGAAGACAGCGATCGTGAGCGCTATCAAACGGTTTATAATGAAAAACCTGGCGCGGTAGCGGCCCCTACGGCTGGCTTGCATTTTGATGATGAATTAATGGCTCAGCTTAAAGCTAAAGGTGTTGATTTTGCTTTTGTTACTTTGCATGTTGGCGCTGGCACATTTCAACCAGTAAAAGTTGATGAAATCGCTGACCATATTATGCATGCTGAATATGTCGAAGTTCCGCCCAGCGTGGTTGCACAAATTGAGAAAACTAAAGTCAATGGCGGCAAAGTCATTGCTGTTGGCACTACTTCTGTGCGCTCACTAGAAAGTGCCGCGAAAGTAGCTAAAGATCAAGGGCAAGCTTTTAGTGCCTTTTATGGCGACACCGACATTTTTATTACTCCAGGTTATGAATTTCAAATAGTTGATGCACTTATTACTAACTTTCATCTATCGGAATCAACCTTGTTGATGTTAGTCAGTGCTTTTGCAGGTTACGATAATATTATGGCGGCTTATCAACATGCCGTTGCGCAAAAATATCGCTTTTTTAGTTACGGCGACGCGATGTTTTTAACTAAAAAAGAGCAAAATACTTAAAAGTAATAAATTATAGCTGGCTAGCGTTACTAGCCACAAAACCAAAAAAGCTGCTAGCCTGTTTCGCTAGTGGGCAAAGGATAAATAATGACAGATCAGACACAGAACACAGAAAAAAAAGCCATGCAGTACGAGTTGCTGACGACTGATGGTAAAGCAAGACGCGGCCGCTTAACGTTTGAGCGCGGCACAGTTGAAACTCCTGCATTTATGCCTGTCGGTACTTACGGCACGGTAAAAGGCATGAAAACTGAAGAAGTTGCTGACACTGGGGCAGAAATACTGTTAGGTAATACCTTTCATTTAATGTTGCGACCAGGCACTGAAATTATTGAACAGCATGGCGGTTTACATGGCTTTATGAACTGGGATAAGCCGATTCTAACTGACTCCGGCGGTTTTCAAGTATTTAGCCTAGGTAAAATGCGTAAAATCACGGAGGAAGGGGTTAAATTTAGCTCGCCAGTTAATGGTGAGAAAATTATGTTAACGCCCGAACGCTCTATGGAAGTGCAAAATAGCTTAGGCTCAGACATCGTGATGATATTTGATGAATGTACGCCGTATCCTGCCAGTCATGAAGAATCAAAAGTATCGATGGAGCTTTCTCTTCGTTGGGCGCAGCGCTCAAAAGATGCTCATCAAGGCAATAAAAATGCATTGTTTGGTATCGTCCAAGGAGGCATGTATGAAGATTTGCGCGAAGTATCAGTTAATGGCTTAACCGATATTGGTTTTGATGGCTACGCAATAGGCGGTTTATCAGTAGGTGAGCCGAAAGAAGATATGATTCGCATATTAGATCATACCGCCCCCTTGATACCGGAAAATAAACCCCGATATCTTATGGGAGTTGGCAAGCCTGAAGACTTAGTCGAAGGTGTACGTCGCGGTATTGA
>JBFJQB010000262.1:0-3119 GCA_041616855.1 Cognaticolwellia sp.
ATATAATCGACTAATTGAATAACGGAAGTTGATAACATAGAAAGCGAGTTACAAACATCGTCAATAGCGGTATTAATATTACTATTTGCTAAGGTGTCGATCATCGCTAAACTTTTAATCGCATCGTTTATTTCCGAGTTTTCAATTAACTCAACAACAATATTGGCACTGTGAAAGTTCTTGAAGAGCGTTATAAAAGGATTGCTTTCATTGTCTACTCCCGTCGAGAAATATGAGTCCTGATCTAAATTAACGAAGATGTCACTTTGCGGTGGCGCGTTATCCAATTGTAAGCATTTTTGTTGATATTCCACTTGAAACAGGCTTAAGGGACTGTCATGCAGTGCCGCATAAATTATATCTGGCGGGATCGCGTTATTGTCGTTATTGAAAAACCTTGCTAAACACTCATAAGCCCATATTTCTTGTGATTTTAATTCGACTATTGGCTGGTACTCCACGCCGAATCGCTGTGACGACATTAATTCTATTAAAGCCAGTGGCGAGATTTGCCTGTTATTCATTGCTGATACAAATAAATTTCATATTTGCCTACGTCTAAGTTTGGGAATTTGCTTATTCTAAATGAGAATTATTCGCATGTAAATTCAGTCGTAATATAATTTAACTGTCGCGATTAACAATTAACGACATTGAACTTTGAGCAAATTATAACGGGATTGCGTGCGGCGGCTTTTTGTTGGTTTAAGTAAAGCAACGCTGGGTATCAGCATACCATCTCATCTTACTCTCGAAGCGGAGATTATTGTTCGACAATCAGTGCTATCTGTGACGGGGAAAATTAGGGGAAAGTTTATAAAGCTGTTATTATGCGCGCGATTTTTCCCGCCATCTAATATTAGGAATATAGTATGTCGAAATTTTTTTACCGTGGTACACCTGATGTTATGGGTAAGTATGGCAAAGCAGGCTATCAGCCAAAAGCTAACGTTAAGCTAGGCAGCGAATTACAACCTTTACAGCTCAGTGCAAAAACACAGGCCCGTGTTGATGAGTTAGAAAAAATTGTTGCTGAGCATGAGTTATTTGCAGTGATTGAGCTGAGCAGTGAAAGCGAAGAAAACATTTTAGAGTTAGAGGCGGTATTAGCTAAGCCTCAAACACAACGTTTTGAAAAAACGCCACAAAGAAATGAACCGTGTTTTTGCGGCAGTGGTAAAAAATATAAAAAGTGCTGTGCTTAAAGGTTAAAGGTAGTTCATTATATTTTAAAGTAATTCAGCAACAATCCGCTTTAGTAAGAAGGTTTCTCGTTCAATCGACAAACCTTTTTTTTCACTGTTTTTTATCACCTGTTCATTGTGTTTAATCGCCTCATGAATGTTCATCCAAAGCGGGCGCATGCCATTTTGTAACTCGTGTGGCTCAAACTCAGGTGCGAGTCGTTCTTGATCTATATCGCAGGTATAACAATATGACAGCATATGTACAACATCATAATCATCTTTATACCAATTACGATATTCTTCATAGTAGCCAAATGTTTGTACATTGGTAACATTTTGTGCGCCGGTTTCTTCGCGCAGTTCACGCACTAAGCCGGCAACATGATCTTCGCCTTCATCAATGCCACCGCCGGGTAAACTGTAATCGTGATATCGCTTAGTGAACAACAATAGAATGTTTTCACCGTCTAGTACAATAGCGCGAGTCGCTTTGCGCGTGAAATCGCGATGACGATTGGGATGTAAATCCGATACTTGGGTTGATTTTAATAAACGCATAAATACATGTTTTGAAAATTGTGCTTCATTTATGGGGGCGCTATCGCACAAATCAATAGCAAATATCGTCACCTGTCTAAAAAGCTGATTGATGAGCGACATGAAAGCTTTTAAATTTTATTGCTTTAGTTGTAAATGGGCTAACGCATGTTTCGTTATAGCGAATAATATGTTTCGTTTTGCTCGTATTTAATGGGTAAATCTTTCGAGTTGAAGCTTTTTTTGAGTTTTCATGAGTAAAGTGAAACTTGTTGTGTAATAATACAGGGGTGGTAACGTGAATTAGGAGAGCATTATGGCTCACGAAGAAACAGTGCAAGTAATAGAGCCTAGCAATAAGGCTTTGGAAATACCTAAAACTATTGAGCAGCAATTAATTGATGCCAATAATGAAATTGAAGATTTAAAGTTGCAAATTGCTTGGTTAGAGCGCTCTTACGAATAAAAAATAATATCTGTTAAAAAGGCCAAGAGGAAATTCCTCTTGGCCTTTTTTCTTGGTCGTGAATAAATTTCCTAAACTAAGCTTGTTAGCAATTCATCTGTATAAGGTGTTGGTTCTTCACCTTTACGAATTTTTTCAACATAATCGGGATTCGCGATAAAAGGGCGGCCGATGGCGATTAAATTAAACTTTTCTTCTGCAATTGCTGCACTGGCAGTTTCGGCGCTATAACTACCAACCCCTACTAGAGTATTACGATAATTTGCTCTTACGTAATTAGACACGCTGCCGCCAAGGTAGTCGAACTCCATGGCATCATCGAATATACCAATATGTAAAAAGGCTAATGATCTTTTTTCTAATGCCGGCAATAAATAGTCAAATACGGCGCGATCTTTAGGGTCTGCTGCCATATTTGTATATGCCGCCGGCGATATTCTTAATGCCGTTCTTTCTTTACCGATGCGCGCAATAATGGCATCAACTACCGCCAGTGGAAACCGCGTCATGTTTTCTGGGCTTTCACCATACTCATCGGTGCGTTGGTTACTGTCATAATGTAGAAATTGATCAATTAAGTAACCATTTGCACCATGAATTTCTACACCATCAAAACCTGCTGTTATCGCGTTTTCAGCCGCTTGTGCATAGTCGGAGATTAAGTGTTCAATATCGGCATTAGTAACCGCTTTGGGAACTTGATAAGTCAAGTCACGCATTCTAGGAACCGCGCCTTTAATAGCGATTGCAGATGGTGCAAGCACGTCGCCGCCGTTAAAAAAATGTGGGTGAGCCATGCGACCCGTATGCCAGAGCTGGGCAAAAATTTTGCCACCATTAATATGTACTTTTGTTGTAACTTGCTGCCAACCCGCTATTTGCGCTTCACTAAATAAACCAGGGGTATTAGGATAACCTTGACCATCAGG
>JBFJQB010000263.1:0-3090 GCA_041616855.1 Cognaticolwellia sp.
CAAGACACTTTATCTAATGGTGTCAGTGCCTGTCAGTTAAAATTAGCCCGTGTTATCCCTTGGCCAATATTTAGCAGCTTTACTCAGGAAAATGCGATCTTACAAGCTTTACCTGAAAGACTTAAGCTTCTTGATTATATTGCTAAAATTCGCACTAATAACTTGGCTGATATGATTGAAGAAGACCGTCTTACTTTTGCAGGTAAACATACCGCACAACATGATATTAGCGTCTATGATTTTGATGTCGAATGGTTCGCTGGAACGCGAGGTGCAAAAACCTTCCATCAATTATTAAAAGCCCAGCCACAAGCGTTTGATCATGCGCTCGATAATATCCCTTTAACCGGCGAAGTCACTTTGGCTCATTACCAAGGTTTTGCTAAAGCTTACAAAGGTATTTTCAGCGATTATACCAATGGAGAAAAAGCGCCATTAAGTGCGGCAACGCGCTTATTAGCGATGCGTCGTCCCGACCAATTTATTGCGCTAACCAGCGGGAAAATAGACCCGCTCTCGCTCGGTTTAGGTTTAGTAAAGCTCAACAACCAAAGTTTCGATGATTATTGGCACGAAATGATTGCCGGCATCAGAAGTACCGCTTGGTGGCGCAGCGAAATGCCAAGTGATGCTATTGAACTTCAACTCTGGCAGAACCGCGCCATACTCATTGACTTGTTTTTATTCGCTGATAATTCACTGGCAGAAAATTCAAATTATGTTCGTATGCGTGATAAGCCTAAAAAAATTAAAATCGGTGTTGCTAAAGCGGTAAAACGCAGTAAAGAATCAGCAGAAGCTATTGTAGATAAAGCCTTTGAAGCTGATGATATCCCAGACTTTATACTCAATATGCGCAGCACGATAGTCAATAGCGTTAAAGATGGTAAAACCGTTGAACAAGCGATCACCTTGATGCGCAATATTTTTGGCTAATTGCGTCTGGTCTTTACTTTACGCGCTAAACCAAAGTGCTAAGCCGTTAAAGTGCTCTTATTAAGCCCAATTTTATTGGGCTTTTTTAGTTGTGCGATTTATTAAAGTGCTGCTTGTGAAGCTAATAACTGACAAGTGAGTTTTGTGAGAAAGACTGGCGTTGGTTAACGAGGCAATGCAATGGTATTAGCGACAATTATCGCCAACCACGTTTTGTCAGTATTGAGCGCTAAATATCCATCTATTACACTCGTCAAACGTGCTACTGCTTACTCTCGTGGTTTTATAGCTTAGTGAGCATGAAATAATAAACCTAGCGGCTTCAAAAACTGCGAGGTTTATTATTATAAATTAAATCAGCAATATTACTTTTCTTCGAATGTACGAGTGGCCGGTTTAGCCAATATTTCAAGGTAAAATGAAGTGACGTCTTGTCCGACAATAGTATCTATTTGTTGGTTAATCGTTGCGACATGAATCACATCAGCGGTTTGCTCTGATTTGCCAATTTTACAATCGAAATCCCAATAATCAGCACCTTCAGGTAAGGTTTTATTGCGCTCTCGTTTTAAGTATTTTTTCACTTCGTGTTTCACTGACTCAACCACTCTAGCGACTTTAATTTTAGGGTGAGTTAACTCGAATGTTTTTTTCATGGGATTCCTTGAGGATATAAAAGTACGCTTTATTGAAATGTTTTTCTTATAAAGCCAATCACACCATTTTACGTAAACATTTAACTAATAGCCATGACTTGATCTCATTGCCAGAAAAAACTCTTCAACGAACGGTAGTTTTGGACTTTCATTAACACCACCAAGCTTTATCAACATCACACTCGCGATATTGTCTATATAAACCTCGCTGCTTAGTTCTTCTCTGCACAAAATAACTCACCGTAAAACCTGTACATAAAAAAGGCCGTATAATACGACCTTTTTTATGGAATTAACTATCAGTAGTTAAGATTAAACGCTTTCAAAGGCGTCTGACTGTGGAACTTCAAATTTCTTTTTTTGTTTCGCGGATAATACACCTTTACGATGTTTAAGTGCAGCTTCGAGTTTACTCGCGGCGCTAGCTATCGCGGCATATAATTCTTTATCAGCAGCATTCACTGATACAGTTGCTCCTTCATAAGAGGTGGAAACTTCTAATTTCTGTTCATGGGGTTCTACGGTAATAATGACATCTAAAGTCATCAGGCTTGGGAAGTGTTTGGCAACTTTGGCAAATTTGTTCTCAACTGCTAGGTTAATGCCTTCAGTGATTTCAACGTGGTGTCCGGAAATGATTATTTTCATATTGCTACCTTTTTTGTTGTCTTCAACTATATACTCAGGGCGATGGCTACAAAAAACAATAGCTAAAATAAACTATTTTTCAACTTTTATGCTAGGTGCTTGATAAATTTGATTTAAGTTAACTTGAACAACTTACGACTCAACGCTCGTTTGCTTGTTTTTCAAGCGTAAAATTGCCGTTATTGTCGCTAGCACTATGCCACCCGCGACGAATCCGGTGATACCATCGAGCAAGATCGGTAAAATACTGTCAGCTATAAATCCAAGGTCTTGGCTCAGCCATTGTGTAAAATGATGAAATTGCCGACTAAGCCAAGAAAAACTATGAACAAGTATACCGCCACCTACTAAAAACATCGCAATGGTACCAACGATAGTTAACAGCTTCATTAACAGTGGTGCAAATATTAACAAGCCTCGCCCAAGCGAGCGTTGAAGTACATTAAAGCGACCTGAAACCGATTTACGCAGTAAATAAAGTCCTAAGTCATCTAGCTTGACAATGCCAGCAACCAAGCCATATACACCAACAGTAATAGCGATAGCCAATGCTGAGATAACCAACACTTGGGTTTCAAAAGCTGCCGTTTGAACCGTTCCTAAGGCAATAACCACAATTTCTGCGGAAAGTATAAAGTCAGTACGAATTGCCCCTTTTATTTTTCTCTTTTCAAAAGCGACAATGTCGATCTTTTCATTGCTAACCGCCTTCACTAGTGCTTGATGTTCTTCTTTTAAGGCTTGCTTACTATGAAAAAACTTATGACTAACCTTTTCAAAGCCTTCATAACAAAGAAATAAACCACCTATCACCATTAAAATGGTGATCAATGGTGGTAAAAAAGCGCTA
>JBFJQB010000264.1:0-3049 GCA_041616855.1 Cognaticolwellia sp.
ACTAACGATGGAGGTATCTGGCCAGCCAACACATCGGCTACTGATAGTCCGGTATCAGCTACACCTATTGCGGGATTTCCAGCTTGGGCATTAGCGGCCATTTGTGGCACACTCGCAGCTAATAACTGTTTAACAGTACTTAACACCCTTGTCGTTGATTGCGTGGTCATTGCAGCGCTATAAATAATAGTATCGCTGTCAACACCGGCAGCAACTACCGCTGCTTCATAACTATTAATCACGCCTTGTAGTTTTAATTGATCGGCATTACCCAGAGGTGAAGTATTAATGTCTTGGCGCGCCAATTCATAAGTTGTAGAGCCCGCTACAGTATTGCCGTTACTGTCAGTTAAGCTGTTGGTCATCACAACAACATAACTAGTTTCGGCTTTAAGCGGCTGCAATGGCACAACCACAACACTATTCCCAGATGCTTGGGTAATAAAGTCTTGGCCAAAAACTAACTCACCTAGTGCTTTACATGCTAAACCGCGTGTTACCGCAGTACAGTCACTATCAGTGGCATCGCCGCCCATTACAGTTTCAAATATTCTTACAGCGCCTGGACTTGCTGCACTATCGCTGTTTAAAGTCGTACCGGCAGGGAATTCAATATCTAGACGAAAAGGTTGTGAGATTGACCAACCATCCAATGCGCTTATAGCGACGAAAGGGTCTGAACCATCGGTTGGATCAGCAACAGGGATCTCTAACGTACCATCGGTGGTACCTGAGAAAATCAAATCATTTGGAATAGAAAGCCCGGCAGCACCAGCACTGGGATCGAATTTGACACGAGCAGTTGCCATTACAGCAGAGCCGTTGGCAGCCACTTCCTTTTCAACATCTTTTATGGTTTCGTCTTCACAAGCACTTAAACCTAATGTGCTGGCTATTGCGAGACTCAGTACTAGCTTTTTCATTTTATCTCCCCACGGACTAGTCTTTATTTTTATAAACTTAGCAAATTTCTAAGTAAACATTTATTATTCTTCATTATTATCGTTGATATTTATACCTATCCTAGCATTAAATTCAACTTGTTAGACCAGTAAAAGTAACCCAAGAATAGCTCAAGTGCTAGTGATTTTTTGTTTTATTCGTAGTTTTTCATCAGCAACTGCAGTTTACTAACAAAAACACTCGTCAGCATAGTGATGAAAGTAGTAGAATTATTAACAAATTTTTTCAGTAACTATTCCTATGTTTGACTACGCAATAACACCACAAATTTTAGCGAACAAAACCATTTTAGTCACCGGCGCTGGTGCAGGTATAGGCCGTCAAGCGGCCTTAACTTACGCAGAGCTTGGCGCTACAGTCATTTTACTTGGCAAAACAGTCAGCAAGCTTGAAGCCGTTTATGATGAAATTCTTGCCCAAGGTAATCCAGAGCCAGCCATTGTTCCACTAGATTTAAAAGGGGCGACAAAACAAAACTATATCGATTTAGCTGCCACTATTGCTGCTCAATTCGGCAAGTTAGATGGCGCATTACTTAATGCTTCAATGTTAGGTGAATTAACCCCCTTTGATCAAATTCATCAACAAATTTGGCAAGATGTGATGCAAGTTAACGTGAATGCACAATTTTTATTAAGCCAAGCTTTACTGCCTATTTTGTTAAAAGCTGAAAGCTCATCTTTAGTATTTACTTCATCAGGTGTCGGTAATAAAGGTAAAGCGTATTGGGGAGCTTACAGTGTTTCTAAATTTGCCACTGAGGGCATGATGCAGGTTATTGCTGATGAATACGAAGATAGTTCGCTTAGAACCAATGCCATAAACCCCGGAGCAACCAACACCGGTATGCGCTCAAGCGCTTACCCTGCCGAAAATAAAGCGAATATCGCTGCTCCTGAAGACATTATGCCACTTTACGTATATTTGATGTCAGATGACAGTAAAACGGTAAATGGGCAAAGGTTAAACGCACAATAATCGTTTAACGCTAAAGCAAAAAAGACCAACAATTGTTGGTCTTTTTATTAAGCGTTAAACATCGATGAATAATCGGTTATCGTATTAACGTAGTTCTCGTCGTAATATTTTACCGACGTTAGTTTTTGGTAACTCATCACGAAACTCAACAATTTTTGGCACTTTGTAATTGGTTAAGTTTTCACGGCAATGCTTGATTACCACGCTCTCAGTTAAGCTAGAATCTTTACGAACCACAAATAGTTTAACCACTTCACCACAAACATCATGTGGAACACCAACCGCGGCGGCTTCTAGCACACCGTCATGGCTCATGACGACCTCTTCAATTTCGTTAGGAAATACGTTAAAACCTGAAACGATAATCATATCTTTTTTTCGGTCAACAATTTTGAAAAAGCCATTTTCATCCATACAAGCAACATCTCCGGTAGCTAACCAACCATCTTTTAAAATTTCATCGGTAGCTTCTTGGCGCTTATAGTAACCTTTCATCACTTGCGGACCTTTAACCCACATTTCACCCGCTTCACCAATCTCGGCATCACTGCCATCTTCGAGCACAATACGAATATCGGTAGAGGATGCTGGTAAGCCTATATTGCCACTGTACTGTGTTTGATTATAAGGACAAAGCGTAACTAACGGCGCACACTCGGTCAAACCATAGCCTTCCAGTAAACGAGTTTTCGTAACACTTTCCCACTTCTCAGCAACCGGACGTTGCACGGCCATACCACCGCCTAGCGATAACTTTAGATTACTAAAATTAAGCTCACTAAAACCTGGGGTATTTAATAAACCATTAAATAAGGTGTTTACCCCCGTAATCGCAGTAAAAGGGTAAGCCCCCAACTCTTTCACAAATCCTGGCATATCGCGCGGATTGGTGATCAACAAGTTTGTACCACCTAAAGTAATAAAGGTCAGGCAATTCGCCGTTAAGGCAAAAATATGATAAAGCGGTAGCGCGGTAACAACGAGCTCTTTCCCTTCCTCTAATTGCGGCTTAATTGCAGCTTTTGCTTGTTCTAAATTAGCAACCATATTGCGGTGCGTTAACATCGCGCCTTTTGAAACCCCAGTTGTCCCACCGGTATATTGCAAA
>JBFJQB010000265.1:0-3003 GCA_041616855.1 Cognaticolwellia sp.
AAATACTTTCAGCCCCCGTTTCTTGGTGATTGTCAGTGTCAGTTATTGGCTGCGGTTTGGAATCAGGTGTTGACTTTGCCTGTTCAATGACACTTTCGTTAACATCTGCTACTTCAGGAGCAGTTTCTTCTTGCTGCTTTTGACCTAGACCTAACCAGGAAAACATACCTTTTTTCTTCGACATAAATGTATTTACAATATTAATTGGATAATTAGGTTTACTACTAAAATCATTTGCCTAAAGCACGTTCTAACTGGAACAATTCATTAGATCAATTGGTATTCATCAGTAAACAAGGATAAAATTGTCGATATAGTATCACCTAACCTGCCGACAAAAAACAAAAGCTGTTTAAGTTATGAGCAAAGTCAGAAAACAATCAGATAAAAACGCCGCCAAAGGCCATATTCGCATAATCGCAGGGCAACATCGCGGTCGGAAATTACCGGTATTAATGGCAGAAGGTTTACGCCCAACCACAGATCGCGTTAAAGAAACGGTATTTAACTGGCTAATGCCCTATATTCAAGACGCCACTTGTTTAGATTGCTTTGCTGGTTCAGGCGGGTTGGGCTTTGAGGCTATGTCACGTGGCGCAAGTTCAGTGACGTTAGTTGAATTAAATAAATCCGCAGCACAACAATTAAAAGCTAATAAAGCGTTATTAAACGCAGAGCGTATGCAGGTTGTTCAGCAAAATGCCTTAGACTTTTTACAAAAGAACCAACAAAGTTTCTCGTTAGTTTTTATTGACCCACCTTTTAGAAAGGGCCTAGCACAACAAAGCGCTGAGCTATTAGCTGAAAAAGGCTTAACCGACGATGCTCTGATTTATGTAGAAATGGAAGCTGACAGCAACCAACAAATAATGCCAAGCCATTGGCAGCTTTTAAAAGAAAAAGTAGCAGGGCAAGTGGTTTACCGACTGTATCAAAATAACGCTAAGTGATTTTGATACAGTAGATAAAAGGAAAATTAAAGTAGGGTCTGACCCTACTTATCCTATAAAAAATTAATGCTTCAAGTTCTCTGCTTTAGGTTTTAATTTTAAGTCATGAAAATCAAAACTAAAATCTGTCGCCCAAGACACTGCTTTCATGGTGACATAATTAATACTGCCGTCAGGGTTTAAGTTAAAGTTGACATAAGCATCGGCTTCTAACGTTCTGTCATCCCAACGAACAATGAAGGTGTTGTGTTGATAATGCTCTAATGTGCCATGCAGTGCTGGCGTATTGCTAAATTGCATAACCAGTTGGTCATTTTCAAGGGAAATCGTTATGTCACCATACCAGTTATCAACATACTGCTGAGCATAACTTGTTAGCGGTAACGATGGCGTTGAATTTTTATCAACGCGTGCGGCTTCTGAAGCTAAATGTGCTTGTTTCTTAGCTTTGTTTTTCTGCTGTAAGGCATCGTAATGGGCTACCCAATCTCTTTCTGGTAGCTCAAGAAATTCGGTAAGAATTTGTTGTGAAAGGGCGTTAAAAGCAAAGCCCGATTGTTGATTTGTTAAAATCACCATGGCTAAATTTTCTTCAGGTACCATGACCACTTTTGATACCATGCCTAAGATCCCGCCCGTATGTCGTATAACCTTCACACCATGATAATCTTTGACAAACCAACCTAATGCGTAAGCACGAAAATGGGTTTTATCGAGCTCTGTTGCCTGCTCAGAAACCGATAAAAGTGTCCGCGGTTGCCACATTGCCCGGCTTTGTTTTTCGCTAAAAAGCCTCAGGGCTTGGTCACCGTCTGTGCCATATTGTCCACGGTTGAGCTGAGCTTTAAGCCATAACGACATATCATTAACACTGGAGGCGACTGAGCCAGCGGAAGAGAATTTCTCCAAGAAGTTACCCCCAACAACGTGTAATTCACCGTCTAATGGCACATGGGCACGGGCAACGTTTTTATTGCTTTTAGGGATTAATGAGAATTTTGCTCGGGTGTTATGCATGCCTAACGTATCAAAAATTCTTGTTTGAATAACCTCTTGCCAAGGTTTACCGGTGATTTTGGCAATAATCTCACCGGCAATAACATACATCAGGTTGTCATAAGCAAACTCACTTCGAAAGCTCGACACTTGTGGTAAATGTTTCAAGCCTTTTATGACATCTTGATTGCTGAGCGTTGTTTCTGGCCAGATCATTAAATCGCCAGCGCCTAAACCTAAACCACTATTGTGTGATAATAAATCGATAATAGTGAATTCTCTGGTTACGTAGGCATCGGGTAATTGAAACTCAGGAATAATATCAATGACTTTGGTTTGCCATGTTAGTTTTCCTTCATCCACCAAGCCCGCTAACAAGGCTGCGGTCATAGCTTTAGTGTTTGAGGCAACACCAAATAAGGTGTCGGCATTCACTTTCTCATTGCTGCCATGCTTTAGCACACCAAAGCCTTTGCTCAACACAACGTCGTTATCTTTAATAATCGCCACTGCGATGCCCGGTACTTGAAATGTCGCCATGGTTTTTTGAACGGCCACTTCAATTTTAGCCACTTTGCTACTGGTGACTGTGTCAGCCGCTTTGGCAACATTAAGCGTTGAGATGAGTAAAGCACTAATGTACCAGCACGAAAAAGGTAATTTCATTGTTATTCCTATACTTATTTGATCAAGCCAGATGATTTATTATTTTTAAGTGCCAGTACCGTAAAGGAATTAGTGAGTTTTTACTAGTGTGTGAAGATGAGCATAAGTGAATAAATAAATCACAACGTCTTAGTGTTGAGGTGATAAAAAAGCCATATCTAATGAAAAATATGGCTTTTTGTTGAGCTAAAGTGCGAAGAGCGATTAGCTATTATTGATTAAGCCAGCTAAGCCTTTTTTAACAAAGTTCGGCAAAGCAAATGCTGCCGTATGTAAAGCTTGATTGTAATACTGAAAATCCAGGCCACTAGCTGCTACCCGTTGCGCATCAAAGTCATTAACGGGGTGATGCTTTTTCGTTGCGAAGGTAAAGCTCCACAAGCCGCCAGGG
>JBFJQB010000266.1:0-2991 GCA_041616855.1 Cognaticolwellia sp.
AGTGGACGATGCCGATAAGAAATTGGAAAACGGCCTTGAATCGATTTATGATTGAATTCGAAGACCGTTTGAAAAATGTGATTTAAACTTGGCAGTTACACAAAATACGTTACAGGGTCAGCCAGTATCTAGGATACTGGCTTTATTATTTAGTTAGTATAGCAATATGACGCGAACAAACAGAGCATAAGAGTCTATGTTAACCTTTACGCCAGGTAGTGCCGCCAGCACTGTCTTCTAAAATAACATTTAATGCGGCTAACTTATCACGAGCGTCATCGGCCATTGCCCAGTCTTTATTTGCACGTGCGTCATTACGCTGTTTTATTAATGCTTCAATTTCTATCACTTCATTACTGTCATTATTACCGCCTTGTAAAAAGTCTTCTGGTGAGCTTTGCGCAACACCTAACACTTCACCAAGTGAGATTAAAATAAAACCTAATTTTCCAGCTTCTTCTATATCCGTGGCTTTAATGCGGTTAATTTCTCTAGCTAGCTCAAATAAAACCGGCATTGCTTCAGGACAGTTAAAATCATCATTCATCGCCTTTTCAAAACGCTGAACGTATTCACTCCCCTTTAACTCGGTTTTTACAGGTGTAACGTCACGCAAAGCAGTATAAATACGTTCTAAACTTGCACGCGCCTGCGTTAAGTTATCTTGTGAGTAATTTAATTGGCTACGATAATGACTTGAAGTTAAAAAGAAACGTACACTTTCAGCATCGTATTGATCTAGAACACTGCGCAAGGTGAAAAAGTTATTTAATGACTTAGACATCTTTTCTTTATTGATTTGCACCATACCGCCATGCATCCAATAATTTACATATGGGGTATCAAAGGCGCAGCATGATTGAGCAATTTCATTTTCGTGGTGAGGAAATTGTAAATCTGAGCCACCACCGTGAATATCAAAATGCTCCCCCAAGTGCTTGCTGTTCATGGCAGAACATTCAATATGCCAACCTGGGCGGCCTTTGCCCCAGGGTGAATCCCAACTTGGCTCATCCGGTTTAGCCATTTTCCACAACACAAAATCTAATGGGTTACGCTTAGCTTCATCAATGTCAACTCGAGAGCCTGATTGCAACATATCTAAATTTTGTAAACTCAACTTGCCGTAATCCTTATAACTACTGACATCAAACATAACATCACCGTTACTCGCAACATAGGCATGCTCGCGCTCAATTAAACGCACAACTAAAGCAATGATTTCATCCATATGCCCTGTTACGGTTGGGGCAATATCTGGACGCATAATATTGAGATCATCAAAGTCTTGATACATCTGCTCAGTCATACGCAAGGTTAAAGCTTCACAGCTTTCGCCATTTTCATTCGCGCGCTGAATAATCTTGTCGTCAACATCAGTGATATTACGCACGTGCGTTAAATCGTAACCTAGGTACTTAAAATAGCGAGCAATAATATCAAAGGCAACATAGGTTCTCGCATGACCGATATGGCAACGATCATAAATTGTAATACCACAAACATATAAGCCTACCTTGTTGGAAGTGATCGGTTTAAAAACTTCTTTTTTCCTGCTTAAGGTATTATAAATCTGTAACATAACGACGATTTTTCCTATGTAATATCAATACTTGATTAAATGGGTAGATTCTCAAAATGAGAATTAACGCAATTGTACCCCATGTATGGGCATGAATCATTAGCTTGACGACATTTGCGATGAAATTTTGCCAAGAAATGTTTTTTTTATTACGTTACAATTTACCCAGTTAAACTTCCTTTAGATTTATGAGTAAAAACAATGATCACATTTAAAACAAGCTTAGGCGACATCAAAATTGAATTAGACTTTGAAAACGCCCCTGTTACTGCAAAAAACTTTCAACAATATGCTGAAGATGGCTTTTACAATGGCACTATTTTTCACCGTGTGATTAAAGGTTTTATGGCACAGGGCGGCGGTTTCGCTTCGGGCATGGATGAAAAAGACAGCCGCGAAGCAATTAAAAATGAAGCAAACAATGGCTTAACGAATGCTCGTGGTACTTTAGCTATGGCGCGTACGCAAGACCCACATTCAGCCTCAGCACAATTTTTTATTAACTTAGCGGATAACGATTTCCTTAACTTTAAAAGTGAAGACGTACAAGGTTGGGGTTATTGCGTGTTTGGTAAAGTCGTTGAAGGTATGGATGTTGTCGATAAAATGACCTTAGTCGCTACCGGTCGTATGGGGTTTCATGACGATGTTCCAAAAGAAGAAATTCTTATTGAAACCACGATTATTGAATAATTTACAGTTTTTAATTGTATGACATCACACGTGAATCATAAATCAGCGTTAACTTACTTTATCGCTGATTTACATCTCGCACAAAACAGGCCCGACATTACGGCCTGTTTTTTATCTTTTTTGAAAAATGACGCCCCTAAAGCACAAGCATTATATATTTTGGGCGATCTTTTCGAGTACTGGATTGGCGACGATGACGACAGCCCATTTATTTTAGAAATATCCCAAGCGATAAAAACCCTCTCTGGGCAAGGCTGTAGAGTTTATTTTATCCACGGTAATCGTGATTTTTTACTTGGTAAACGTTTTGCCAAACAATCAGGTATGGAATTATTACCGGAAATCACATTAATTGATTTATATGGCCAGGCCGTTGTCATTATGCATGGTGATACCCTTTGTACGCAGGATGTTGCATACCAAGCCTTTCGTAAAAAATCACGCAGTTGGTGGTGGCAAGCCATGATCAAAAGCTTACCTTTGTTCGTTCGACGAAAAATAGCCAATAATTACCGTAATCAAAGTGCTAGCGCTACAGCAATGAAATCACAAGAGATTATGGATGTGACGCCAAGCGAAGTTATTCGCTGTTTAGAACAGCACCAAAGTCAGTTGATGATTCATGGTCATACTCACAGGCCCGCAGTACATGATGTAAAAGCAAACAATCAAAAAGCACAACGCATTGTGCTAGGCGATTGGTATGAGCAAGGTGC
>JBFJQB010000267.1:0-2938 GCA_041616855.1 Cognaticolwellia sp.
AGGTATGATATCGGCAAATTTATAACTTTCAACTCTTCTCTCGCGAATTGACAAAAAAGAGACCGTTATGGCTATTATAAAACAACAAGATTTAATCGAAAGTGTTGCCGATGCACTGCAATATATTTCTTATTACCATCCGCTAGATTTTATCCAAGCGCTTGAAAAGGCATATCATAAAGAAGAAAGTCAAGCAGCTAAAGATGCCGTCGCGCAAATTTTAATCAATTCTCGTATGTCTGCTCATGGCAAGCGTCCTATCTGCCAAGATACCGGTATCGTAACTTGTTTCGTTAAAGTCGGTATGGCTGTGCAATGGGATAACACCGATATGACGGTGCAACAAATGGTTGATGAAGGCACACGTCGCGCTTATTTAAACCCGGATAACCCTTTACGTGCATCTATCGTTTCTGACCCTGCGGGTAAGCGAATTAACACTAAAGATAATACCCCAGCTGTGGTTCATATCGATATGGTTCCTGGTGACCAAATTGAAGTGATGATTGCAGCTAAAGGCGGCGGAAGTGAAAACAAATCTAAAATGGTGATGTTAAATCCGAGTGACTCCATCGCGGATTGGGTCGTTAAAACCTTACCAACGATGGGCGCTGGCTGGTGTCCGCCAGGTATGCTTGGCATAGGTATTGGTGGTACGGCTGAAAAAGCCGGGGTATTGGCTAAAGAAAGCTTAATGGATCCTGTTAACATTCAAGAGCTTATCGACCGTGGCCCGGAAAACGCCGAAGAAGAATTGCGTTTAGAAATTTATGACAGAGTGAATAAACTCGGTATTGGCGCTCAAGGGTTGGGCGGCTTAACCACAGTTGTTGATATTAAAATTAACTCAGTACCAACGCATGCAGCATCTAAACCAGTGGTTATGATCCCCAATTGTGCGGCGACTCGCCATGTACATTTCCATCTTGATGGCTCAGGACCGGCAGACCTAACGCCACCTAAATTAGATGATTGGCCCGAAATTACTTGGGAAGTCGGTGAAAATGTTCGTCGAGTTAATGTTGATGAGTTATCAAAAGCTGATATTAGTACCTGGAAAACAGGTGAAACCGTGCTATTGAGCGGTACCATCTTAACAGGTCGTGATGCCGCGCATAAACGTATTCAAGAAATGTTAGCCGCTGGACAAGAGTTGCCAGTAGACTTTACTGATAAATTTATATACTACGTTGGTCCTGTTGATGCTATTGGCGATGAAGCTGTTGGTCCTGCGGGTCCAACCACGGCGACCCGTATGGATAAATTCACTGAAATGATGCTAGCGAAAACGGGCTTATTAGGCACGATAGGTAAAGCTGAACGTGGCCCTGAAACCGTAGAATGTATTAAAAACCATAAGTCGGTTTATTTAATGGCAGTCGGCGGTGCCGCGTATCTCGTTTCAAAAGCAATTAAGAAAGCTAAAGTCGTCGCTTTTGAAGATATGGGGATGGAAGCTATTTATGAATTTGTTGTTGAAGATATGCCGGTGACTGTTGCGGTTGACAGTTTAGGTGAGTCAGCTCATGTAACTGGGCCAGCAATTTGGCAAGCTAAAATAGAAGAGCTTGATAGCAAGTTAAAAGCTAAATAGCTTAAAAACTATTATTAAACGCCCATTTGGGCGTTTTTTAATTCTGTAAAACCTATTGATAAAATCAACAATAAAGCCCCAGATATAGGCTAAAACAATAAGTAGGAAGTTATGAAAAAAAACATGATTAACCTGACCGTTGCTAGCACTTTAGTTTTTTCTAGCATGGCGGTAGCGGCCAATGAATCTGAGACCAGCGTCTTAGATATAGGTGCGTTAACACAACTAAATCAAATTCACGATTTTGTGGTTTCGCCCCAAGGCGATAGTTTTATCTATCGATTACAAAAAGGTATTCGCTCTGAAGATAATCACCTTTATTTACAAAACATCAAGTCTGCTAATGTTAAACAATTAACTAGCCATAAAAGTGGTGAAAGTAGTGTGGTTTATGCGCAAGACGGCAAGAGTATTTATTTTTTATCTGCTCGCAATGGTAGCTCACAAATCTGGCAATTACCGCTAAGCGGCGGAGAGGCACAACAAATCTCTGATCTGCCACTTGACGTTAATGGTTTTCAAGTTTCCAAAGATGGTCAGCGTTTCGCGCTTGCGCTAACTGTGCTACCCGGTTGTGAAACGATTCAATGTACGCTTGATGCTAAAGCTCTCGATGCCAAGCAAAAACATAAAGTGAGAGTGTATGACCAGTTAATGGTTCGCCACTGGGATACTTGGAATACCGCATATAAATCGCACCTATTTATTGCCGATAGAGCACCACAAGGGGCGTTTACCGATGCCGATGATTTAATGCCTGCTTGGCAAGGTGATATTGCAGGGGCAAGCGAAGTGAGCTTTCATCCTGATGGTCAACGTTTAAGTTTCTCGGCAAAGTACCCGAGTAAAACTGAGGCATGGACCACTAACTTTGATATTTTCGAAGTGGATTTAAGCACTAAAAAATTGCTTAATTTAACCCGTGAGAATACTGCATGGGATGCCAAACCGGTTTATTCACCCAATGGTCGCTACTTAGCCTATAAAGCCATGACCGTTCCAGGTTATGAGTCTGATAAGTTCACTGTGATGATCCGCGATAGCCAAACCGGTAAAACCCGCGCAGTGGCAAAACAATGGGATCGCTCAGTCAGCGAACTTGTTTTTGCTGATGATAATCGTACGCTTTTTGTTACCGCTAACGACCTGGGTCAAAAAAGTATTTTTGAAATTAATCCAGAGTTTGGTGATGTGCGCCGAGTTTTTAGTGACGGAACTGCCGGTAAAATTGCTGTGAGCGCGGATAAAGTTTTCTTTACTCGTCACGCATTAGATGCTCCAACTGATATTTACGCTATTGATCGTGACGGTTATCAATTAACACAACTGACTAAAGTTAATGAA
>JBFJQB010000268.1:0-2916 GCA_041616855.1 Cognaticolwellia sp.
TACGACTGTTTAAGACTTTCATATTAAATTCCTTGTGTGCTTTTATAATTATTTGTTTTTTATAGATTTATTAAATTAACAACCTGATAACACTGTTTAACTAAAACAAATCAGCAGCTTTTTATAGCAAATAATGCTTAGTTTTGATAGACAACTCGAATATGACCTTTAACTAATTTGTAAAGTTTTGTTAACTAAGAGAAATTATAATACGAATAAGTTCGAATTTTTTCCACACGCCAAGTTAATTAAGTGTTAGCAAAAGGTTGACCAGTCATTAAATGTAGCGACAAAAAACTCAGAACTTTACAAAAATAAAACAACTAATTGGCAGGTAAAGCAAAAAAAAGAGCTAAATTAGCTCCTTTTTCAAAAACTGCATTATCTATTTTTTATAATATATTTATTTCCATGCCTAAACACGGCCGCACTTAATGCCAAGGTTGCAACAATTGTTGCGCCACTAGGTAAATCGAAACTTGCTGATAAATACAAGCCCAATAAGTAACCCACAATCCCGACGCCATATGCCGACAGCAAAATGTATTTACCTTGAAGCTTATTAATAGCTAGCGCAGGTAAGATCAAGGTACTAAAAACTAAATAGACCCCAACAAGCTCAACCGATAACGTGATCACTAGCGCAAACAATAGGTAAAAAGCCCCACCCTCCAGTATTTTAGGCTTGATAAATATCAGTGCTAGAATTGCACTATAGACCACGCTAGGTAAAACTAACTGTTGCCAGCTAACCCATAAAATCTGCCCAGACATCAGTTGCTTTAACAGCTCTGCGCCGTGAGGGTCATTTGATAATAGCAACATCGCAACCACAGCAGATAGCACGTAAAAACAACCTATCATCGCTTCAAGCTCGTCTGCCATATGCTTGGCTAACCAAGCAATAATCCCTGCTCCCGCCAGCGCAAATAACGCTGGCATCCATACATACGCGTAGGCTAACTCAGCGATATTATGATCCATTCGCACAACAATAGCGCCCAAAGCCGCAATTTGTGCAATGGCTAGATCAATAAAAATAATACCGCGTTTTAATACTTGCTTCCCTAAAACAACGTGGGTTGACAACACGAGTAAGCCGGCAAAAAATGCCGGCAACAGGATGCTCAATAATTCATAATCCATGATAAAGCCTTATCAAATAGTTATTGCTTTTGCGCATCAACTACTTGGCTCAGTAGTGCTAGCGTGCTGTCATATAAACTAAATAAATTATCGCTTTGTTCATTACCACCAACCGATAATGGCAGCACAATAACCGGTAAGTTGGCTTTTTCAGCTAACCAATTTGCACCGCGCTCATTTTGATAAGAAGCAACGACTATGGCGCTTATATCACCTTGTTTTGCTCGTTTTAATAAACCGCTTAAATGACCACTGGTTGGCGGCAAGCCAGGTTTAGGCTCTAAGTCTGCAACTTGCTCAATACCCGCAAAATCAAACAAGTAACGAAAGCTGGAGTGATAAGCGATGACTTTCATGCCTGTTAAGTTATTTGCTATGACTTGCCACTTTGCCATAGCTAACTGCCATCGTTCGCTAAAGTTTGCGAACTGCTGTTGATAACGTTGACTTTGCTGAGCATCCAGTTGGATAAGCTTTTGGCTTAATGCTTTAGCGATAACCAAAATGCGCTCTGGAGAAAAATGCACATGTGGATTACCTAAATTATGCACATCGCCCATACTGCGGTCGACATTAGTCATTTGATCTAAGGTTTGCACTTGTTCTGCCGCAAAAAACAAGCCTTTGTCTGTGCTACGCACCTGACTATTAGCAGCCTTCATCTGCAGCATTGGTAACCAACCTATTTCTAAATCTGCACCGGCGCAAATCACTAAGTCGGCTTGGCGCATTTTCGCAATTAAGCTCGGACGCGCTTGTACTTGATGAGGGTCTTGCATAGCGGTTGTTGCTGAATATATTTTAGCGTTTGGCGCAAGCTCTTGTGCCAACGCCGCATACTCAGGCTCGCAAGCAAAAATATTTAGCTGTGCATAAGCACTATGGCTTAAAGCCAACAAGGCACTACAAAGTAGTCTTTTAGAATTGATGCGCACTGTGAGCTCCTAACGACATAACGTATTGCAGGGTAATAACATTATCATTCTGAGCCTGTTCAAAACCCATTTGATTTTGATGACTAAATTCTAGCCTGACCGTTGAAAAGTGGCTGTTGTGCCAAGCAATACTAAGCTCAGTTTCTTTCAGCTTTTGTTGGTCAAAGTGCTCTTCATGCAGCAACTGGGTCGCTAACTTCCCAAAGCGCAGTCCTGCAGACCAATTCGGTGAAAACTGATAAACGCCACTGATATACCAAGCCTCGTGTCTGTTTTTGTTGCGACCTTCTGCTTCATGATCGCCATCTTCCATATGTTCTTCATGATCTTCATTTGCCATAAAATCGCTGACGCTGAAATATTCAGCACTGAGGGTTAAATGCTGATATTTATAATTACCGTTAGGCGCCCATTTGAAAACAAAGTCTGTGATAAAGGTATTTTTACCAGTGTAACTGGCGAAATGCGCATGGCCATGTTCATCATCATCCGTGTGATGTTCATTCTCATCATGTTCTTCTGCTGTTAATTGGCCATTTTCATTGCGTAAATAACTCAAGCCGAACTGCCACGAACTTTCTATACCGAAATCACCACCAATTTTAGTAAACGCGGTATATGCACCAATACTTTCGAATTCACGCTCGCCGTGTTCATCAATCGCTCGCAGTCTATCGCCAGCAAAAGCTTCCGCCCCCATAGTCCAATACAAATCGGTTGGCGCGATATAGCTAACCCTGACACCATCATCAAAAAAATGTCCACCTAAAAACGCACGATAGGCGCTCGGTCGACTGGTGAAAGCGTCAGTGTGAAGATGTTGATTATTTAAATA
>JBFJQB010000269.1:0-2889 GCA_041616855.1 Cognaticolwellia sp.
AATGCTTTAACCGGTACAGCTATAACCGATGATATTGTTAAAACCGTTGAGTGGATTAATCGTACACCTGAAATAGCGGTATTGATCATTACCGGTGAGGGCTCTGCGTTTTCTTCAGGTGGAAATATAAAAGACATGGCAGAGCGGGCGGGTGATTTTGCTGGTGATGTGCAAACGCTAGAAAGGCGATATCGTGAGGGGATTCAGCGTATTCCGTTAGCCTTACACAAATTAGAAGTGCCGGTAATTGCAGCCATTAATGGACCCGCGATAGGGGCTGGCTTTGATATTGCAAATATGTGCGATATCAGAATTGCCTCAACGAAAGCTAAGTTTGGTGAAACCTTTGTCAACTTAGGTATTATCCCTGGCGATGGGGGAGCATGGTTTATGCAGCGCTTAATTGGTTATCAAAAAGCGGCGGAGTTAACCTTTACTGGGCGAGTAATTGACGCAGTTGAAGCAAAAGAAATGGGGGTAGTGTTAGATATTGTCGAGCCAGAAAACTTGCTGAAAAGGGTCAATGAACTTGCGGATGAAATAGCAGCAAAACCGGTCGCCTCGCTTCGCCTAACTAAACGCTTAATGAAGCTAGCACAACGCACTGAATTACCAGATTTTCTTGATATGTGTGCGGTGTTTCAAGGGATGTGTCATAACAACCCTGAGCATTTGAGTGCGGTAAATACTATGATTGAAAAGTTGGCAAAATAATACCCGACTTGGCATGATTAAATATCGCGTTAATCATGCCGCCCCTTAGTAACACCTTTATACTGTGGTCGTTTTTTAGCTTAATGCCAGCGTTAACTGTTGAATAAAGTTATCTATCGCGGCTTTATCTATATCTAAATGAGTCACCAAACGCATCGGGTTACCAGCCGTCAACAATATGCCCTTATTCTTCAACTGCGCCACTAAGTCATCAACATCAACATCGTCAGAAAATCTCGCAAAGACCATATTGGTTTCAACATGGTTAAGGTTGACAGAAATATTAGGCAACTGATTTAAGGCATTAGCTAAATATTTTGCATTATCATGGTCTTGTTGTAATTTTACCGGGTTTTGTTCAAGCGCTATCTTTGCCGCTGCCGCAATCACGCCCGCTTGACGCATACCACCACCAACAACTTTTCGCCAACGCTTCGCTGATTTTATTAAGCTTTCTGAGCCGAGTAAGATTGAGCCGATGGGCGCGCCTAGGCCTTTTGATAAGCATATAGACATTGAATCAAGGTGTTGACAAATTTCTGTTATGTCAATATTTAACGCCGTGGCTGCGTTGTAAACACGAGCGCCGTCTAAATGTAGAGCCAAGTTGTGTTGTCGGGTAAAATCACGTGCTTGTGCCATATAAGTTAAGGGCAATACTTTGCCGTTAATGGTATTTTCAATACTCAGTAGTGTGGTGCGGGCAAAGTGTGAGTCGTCAGGTTTTATCGCCGCCGCAAGTTTATCAAAGCACAAGCTGCCATCATTTTCATTCTCGATAGGTTGTGGCTGTATTGAGCCTAAAATAGCCGCGCCACCACCTTCAAATTTATAGTTATGGGCTTGTTGGCCGCAAAGGTATTCATCGCCTCGTTGGCAATGTGCCATTAATGCTAATAAATTCGCTTGTGTGCCTGAGCTGCAAAACATCGCCTTGGCAAAACCATGACGCTTCGCTGCCCATGTCTCGAGCTCATTAACGGTGGGATCATCACCATAAACATCGTCACCGACTGCTGCGTTTGCCATTGCCTCTCGCATTGATTGGCAAGGTCGGGTAACGGTGTCTGAACGAAAATCAATCATGATAAACCTCTTGGTGGTCATATTTAATGGTATTGAGTAAACAAAAAAGGCATCTAAATGATGCCTTTATAGCCAATGTTCTAAAATATTATTTAGCAAGTTCAGCATTGTGATATATATTTTGTACGTCATCACAATCTTCTAACATGTTTATGAATTTTTCGAAGTTAGCTAAGTCGTCTTCACCTGAGATTTCAGTGTAGGTCTGTGGTACCCAAGTAATTTCTTCAACTTCTAGCTCGTACTCAGGCATGTTTTCTGCAAACTCTGTTTTAATTTTGAAGAATTCAGTATGTGGAGCATAAACAGTAATAATACCGTCTTCTAGCTCAACGTCGGTAACATCGATATCAGCCATCATTAAACTTTCTAATACCGCTTCATCGTCTTCACCTTTAAAGGCGAAGACCGCCTGGTGATCAAACATATGTGACACTGTACCCGATGAGCCAATTTTTGAGTGTGTTTTAGTAAAACATTGACGAACATCTTTAATCGTGCGATTACCGTTATCGGTTAAACAATCAATAATGACCATGCAATTACCTGGGCCAAACCCTTCATAGCGGGCTTCTTGGTAATCTTCACCACCGGTACCTTTCGCTTTTTCTATAGCTTTTTCAATCACGTGAGTAGGTACTTGGTCTTTTTTGGCTTTTTCAATTAACCGACGCAACGACAAATTAGTCTCAGGATCAGGAGTGCCATTTTTCGCTATTACGTAAATTTCTTTACCATATTTTGAGTAAACTTTGGTTTTTTGACCTGCGGTTTTAGCCATCGATAATTTGCGGTTTTGGTATGCTCTGCCCATCTGAATACGTCTCGTTGTTCATGGTTAAAATTTCTATGCGCTAGATTCTAACGGGTCGTGGCGGCTATTTCTAGTGTTGAGCCCATTTGAGCTTTCAAATTCTTGCAAAGCATGTAAGATTTTCGTTAATGAAGGTGAAAGTGCTTTGTTGTACTGTTTGGGAAAGTTATTGTTGGAGTTGTAACGTGAAGGTAATTTTTGTCGCCGATATTTTTGGTGTTACAGACGAGTTTAAACATTTATGTCAGCAAGCTACTTTAGCGCTTGAGCAACAG
>JBFJQB010000270.1:0-2856 GCA_041616855.1 Cognaticolwellia sp.
CATGTCAAAGGCTTTTTAGCGAAGTTTGCCAAAACGGCTAAATCAACTGCTGAGTTTTTGAATCAAGTGCAACAACTTGACATGCCTATGGTCGGTTTAGATGCTTCACTTGCTTTATGCTACCGAGATGAATATAAACAGGCTCTAGGTGATAGCCGAGGCAACTTTGAGGTGAAGTTAGCCCATGAATGGCTTATTGCGATTATCGATCACCAAAATGACATTGAGGAAAATAGCAAGGCAATCGTTAAAGTGACTGAGCACAATTCAAAGGTTGACTATAAACTGTTTGCTCATTGTACGGAAAAAACAGCATTATCGGGCAGTGAAGGGCAATGGCAGCATATTTTCCAATATTTCGGTTTATCGTTATCAGCGGTTTCGGTTGGATGTTGTGGTATGGCGGGAACCTATGGTCATGAAAAAGTTAATTTAGATAATTCTAAAGCGCTTTATCAAATGAGTTGGCAGAATAAAGTTGCTAAGTTGGCTACTGAGCAAATATTGGTGACGGGATATTCTTGTCGCAGTCAAATCAAACGTTTAGATAATAAGGTTACTTTACATCCCATTCAGGCGTTATTAAATGTTTTGGCTTAACTGCAAAGCGTAATTTAAACGATTTACTATTAAAGAAAAGTAAGGTTAACGCCGATGAATAAAAAAGCACCCGAGGGTGCTTTTTTTGTGTGCTAGAGGCTAAGACGTAAACTCAGTCAATGTGCCCTTAGTCGCTTAGGTCGGTCGCTTAGGTTAGTTCGCGCCGTTAGCGATGATATTACGTGCCATTTCGTCTGCAATAAAGCCAGTTGGCATGTTGTTTGACCCAGCCGTTTCAAAAACCGTCATTAACGTGTTGTAAATATTTTCAACAAGTTTAGTTGCGCTGTCAGCACAATACGGTTCAGGGTAAATCTCTAACGCAACATTAATTATGCCACCTGCGTTAATGACATAGTCAGGAGCATATAAAATGCCTTTCTCTAACAATACTTGATCATGACGTGCTTCTGCTAATTGGTTATTAGCACAACCGGCAATAATAACCGCTTTCAATTGTGCGATGCTTTCATCATTAATTGAAGCGCCCAGGGCACATGGCGAGAATACATCAACATCTTGGCTATAAATTTCGTCTAAACCAACAACTTTTGCGTTAAGCTCTGTTGCTGCTTTATCTAATGTTGCTTGGTTAATATCAGTGACTACCAGTTCAGCACCCGCATTATGGAGTTTTTCACACAGCGAATAACCCACACTACCTAAGCCTTGTACAGCGACTTTGATACCGGTTAAGTCTTCCATACCTAATTTAAATTTAACCGCCGCTTTTATACCTAAAAATGTCCCTAAAGCCGTAAATGGTCCAGGGTTGCCACTTTTACCTTCAAGGCCAGAAACAAATTCAGTTGTTTGGTTTACAATGGCCATATCACCGGTGGTGATATTAACGTCTTCTGCCGTATAGTATCGACCATTTAAGTTATTAACTGCGTGACCAAAAGCCTTAAATAAATCAACTGATTTTAGCTTTTTAGGGTCACCAATAATAACACCCTTACCACCGCCAAGTTTTAAACCTGCCATGGCATTTTTATACGTCATGCCTTTAGATAAACGCAATACATCTTTAAGTGCTGCTTCATCTGTTGCGTAATCCCAGAAACGACAACCACCAGCTGCTGGCCCTAACGCTGTACTGTGTACTGCTATGATGGCTTTTAGGCCTGAGGCTTGGTCGCTGCAATAAACGACTTGCTCATGGTTATCAAAATCTACTAAATCAAAAACGGCCACTATTGAAATCTCCAATGAATCTAGAAATAGTCTAAGTATTTTTTTACTTCAACTAGGGTTGTAATAATTTGCTGCGCACAATACCATTTAGGTAAATGCTACGCTAGTGAAGCGATAAAGAAATTTGAAATTTGCTGTGAATTAATTCATACAAACTTCCCATTGCTAACCTGCCAATAAGTTTATTAACAAAAAGATAAAAAAATATGACTGATAAAGTAGAAATGACTGAAGAACAACGCCAAGCGTGGATCCGAGAGCAATACCTCAAGGCAACTGAGTATCTCGCTAACAAAGGGTTAGTAACAGAAAGTGTTTCTGAGAAAGAAAGCCGTTACTTAGTCCCCATAATGGCGTTATGGAAAATTAATTTGCTAGATAAAACTCAGGTTTGGGTTATTTCAGGCGATTTGCCAACCGATCACATTGTGTTAAATAATGGAGAGTCAGCGCGTGATGTGGTTAGACACTTTTCATTTAAGTGGCAGTTACAAGCAGAAAATCTGTTACGCATAGAGGATAAAGAACAGCATCAATTTGCGCAGCTATTGATTGGACGAGCTGACGGGCTTTATAAGCTCTTTGAAAAAGATGAACTTTGGCAAGAAGCGAAGTAAATTTAATAATTAGTGACTTAAATAATATTTTGCTTGCTGAGCTTCATTTAAAAGGCAGGTCATTTTTTGCCGAGGCATACCTGCTTCCATAAATACCGCGCCAGTGCTATTGAAATTAAATTTTCTAAAATATTCAATAGCATCGAGCGGACTATAAATGAAAATTTCTTTTAAGTTCATCTCTCGCGCTATTTTAAATAGTGCTTGTAAGATAATTTTATCTACTTGGTCTTTGCGATGAAATTTTAATACCGCGATTCGGCTTATTTCGCCTGATGAAAGAATGCGGCCAGTTCCTATTGGCTCTTGGGTTTTGTCATGGCAAGCCAAAACATGATATGCAAAACGATCTTTTTTATCGAATTCAATGCTTTTTGGGATCCGCCATTCATATACAAAGACTTGCTCCCTGACATTTTTCAGAAGGGGAGCTGCTTGCTCC
>JBFJQB010000271.1:0-2834 GCA_041616855.1 Cognaticolwellia sp.
AATCGCTAATGACACGCCGTTGCGCTCTGCAGCCGCTTTAAAGCCCATAGCAAGTTTTTCTGTAGCATCACTGAGTTGCTGATGCTTATTACCTTGAGTAAGCTCATTCAATGAGGCTAAGCCCGCAGCCATCGCAATAGGGTTGCCTGATAGTGTTCCCGCTTGATAAACAGGGCCCACAGGGGCAATGAAGTCCATGATCTCTTTTTTACCGCCAAACGCCCCAACCGGCATGCCACCACCGATAACTTTACCTAAGGTCGTTAAGTCGGGGACAATATTGTAATGTGCTTGAGCACCGCCTAAGGCGACACGAAAGCCGGTCATGACTTCGTCAAAGATCAAAACACTTTTATATTGATCACATATAGCACGCAGACCTTCTAAAAAACCTTCAACAGGCGGAATGCAGTTCATGTTACCCGCAACGGGTTCGACAATAATACAGGCAATTTCATCGCCATATTTAGCAAAAATTTCTTTCACTTCATCAAGGTTGTTAAAGCTTACCGTTAACGTATGCTTTGCAACGTCATCAGGAATGCCTGGAGAGCTTGGCACACCCATAGTCAGCAAACCAGAACCGGCTTTGACTAATAAGGAGTCGGCATGGCCATGGTAACAACCTTCAAATTTTAATATTTTGTCGCGACCAGTGAAGCCGCGCGCTAGTCGGATCGCTGTCATAGTTGCTTCGGTACCTGAGCTAACCATACGCAATTTTTCCATTGAAGGAACAATTTCACGGACCTTTTCTGCTAAGGTTATTTCGAGCTCTGTTGGTGCACCAAAGCTCAGGCCGTTTTGGGCAGTTTCAATAACGGCATTTAGAATCGCTGGGTGGTTGTGGCCTAAAATCATTGGCCCCCACGAGCCGACATAATCGACGTAACGCTTGTCATCGGCATCAAAAACGTAAGCACCTTGGGCTTTTTTAATAAACAAAGGCGTGCCACCCACGCCATTAAAAGCACGTACTGGAGAGTTTACGCCACCTGGAATAACGTTCTGGGCTTCATTAAATAATTGCTGTGAATTTTTCATCATAATACTCTATGCGTTGTTAATATAACCACAGTGTAAGTGGTTACTATCAATATTTATTAGTGTGCCAAGTTACCGGCTTTTCATAATGCTGAAGTCTGTTTTCAACGCCTAAACTTAAGGCGAATAGAGCCATGCGAACTAGCACGCCATTTTGTGCTTGGCGAAAAATGGCTAAATTATCAAGATCGTTCAAGTCAATATCCAACTCATTGGCTTCCGCACGAGAATCTCGTGGTAACGGGTGCATAATTACCGTATGTTTGTGGCAATACTGCTGATATATTTTTTTATTTAAGCTGAAGTGGCCGCGGTAAAGATCCGCTTCATCTTTACTAGCAAAACGCTCTTGTTGAATGCGCGTTTGATAAATGACATCGCAGGCCAAGTTGCCTTCAATTTTATCGGTCATCACGACTTGGTGTCCTGCGTTAGTTAAAACGTCAACGACACTGTCTGGCATCTGCAAAGCTTTAGGTGCAATCATAGTGACTTTGATATTATTGTATAAGCTCAATAGCTTTGACAAAGAATGTACGGTTCTGCCATGTTTAAGGTCGCCCATCAAGACGATATTGAGGCCATCTAAGCCCATATCGTAGCGCGCCATTTCAGACTGAATGGTGAATAAGTCGAGCAAGGCTTGTGTTGGGTGTTCGTTCGCACCATCACCACCATTAATAACGGGCACGCTGCTACCTTTAGCAAATTCTTCAACGGAGTGCATAGTTGGGTGGCGCATGGCAATAACATCAGAATAACCACTAATGACTCGGGCGGTGTCAAATAATGACTCACCTTTTGACAGTGAAGAATTCTCTTGTCCTACGGTTTCTCTGACAAAACCACCGAGCAAATTAAAGGCGGTGCCAAAACTGACCCGAGTACGTGTGCTGGGCTCAAAAAACAGATTACTTAATATTGCCCCTTCTAGCACATGACAGCGCTTTTTTCGCATAGCGTAAGGGGCCATTAAGGTTGAAACCTCTAAAATACGAGCAATACTTTCTCTATCGAATTGGCAGACAGATAAAATATGGCTTCCTTCAAACTTCATCATAGGGATTACCTAAATATCGAAATCATTATCAAGACGCCGGACATTGACCTGATAATATCAATCTATAGTGAATTGTTGCTTTTGAGCCAACAACGAAATTTGCTGGCAAATATAGCATAAAAGTTAATTACTGAGAATGTATTATCGTGATTTAGAACAAGCAAATAGCAGGGCTTGTAAGTTAGCTCGGGAGCTAGACAATAGCAGGATAAATATTGCTATTAAAGCTCCCCCTTCAGTGCTACCTATAGACGTGATCAGTGGCAGGCTTTAGAACGGCTTTAGGTAAGCTAATACCAACACCATTAATAAAATCAGTACAGGCACCTCATTGAAAAATCGATAAAACTTTCCAGAACGAGTATTTTCATCGGCAGCGAAAACCTTAACTAGTCTGAAACAGTAACCATGATAAATCAGCAGTAATACGACCAATATTATTTTCATATGCAACCAATGAGCGGCAGCAAACCATGGGTAGCCATATTGATAAATAATGGCAATGCCTAGTAGCACAGTTAATAGGGCAAAGGGCGTGATAAAGTAAAGTAAGCGGCGCTCCATGCCCTTAAGTTGCTGGTGGACTAAGGGCTCGTTGGATTCTGCATGATTAACAAATATACGTGGCAAATAAAAAATACCAGCAAACCACGCTACCATAAAAAAAACATGAAACGCTTTCAGCCAAAGAATGCTAACCATTAGTCGTTTTTTCCTTTCAATAAATAAG
>JBFJQB010000272.1:0-2714 GCA_041616855.1 Cognaticolwellia sp.
GATGAAAAAGTTAATGTGGTTGATACAGCCCGTTGGGTAATGCCTGAAAAGTGTGATGAAGCACTAATTTCTGCACTGAATTACCAATATATCATCATGTTGAGTAATTCGTCATGGGGCTTATCGGCAGAAAAGTTAGTCGATACGGTAACACTCAAACAAGAAGATGTTAAATGGTTGGATACGCCCAGTAAGCGTCCATGGCTTGCGGGGTTGGTCAAAAATCGTATGTGTGCGTTACTAGATGTTGAATCTTTAATTAAGTTATTGGAAAAAGGCGTAAATATTACGCAAGAATAATTGATGAATTGAAACTTGCCAGTATACTTAGAAGCTAAGTATTCTAGTTAATATAATAGAAAAAAATTTAAAGAGGCCAGCGGTATGTCCGATGAAAGACGCAATGCAAGTAAAAGTGCAGATACTAATGATGAAGTAGTACAAAGAGTAACATTTAAGCTTGATAATGAAACCTACGGCATTAATGTGATGCAAGTACAGGAAATACTGCGTTACACTGAAATAGCACCTGTTCCAGGGGCGCCAGAGTATGTCATGGGCATTATTAATCTACGTGGCAATGTAGTGACCGTTATAGATACCCGTGCGCGCTTTGGTATGGAATCTGCTGAGCTTACTGACAACACACGTATTGTTATTATCGAAGCAGAAACACAAGTCATCGGTATTTTAGTTGATAGCGTAGCTGAAGTTGTGTACTTAAAAACCTCAGATATTGATGTTGCGCCTAATGTAGGTAATGACGAAAGTGCTAAGTACATTCAAGGTGTGTCAAACCGCGACGGTGAGTTACTGATCTTAGTTGACTTAAATAAGCTATTGTCTGATGTCGAGTGGGATGAATTAAAACAATTCTGATGCTTATAATGCTGATGTCTATAGTCATGCAAGTCAGCAGATACCCGATAAAGCTTAATTATTAACAATAGCCTGTGCGAACAGGCTTTTTATTTCTGCGATGCAATGAAATTATGGAAAATATACCTGCCAACCTGATCAGTTTAATCGCATTCGCCATTGTGATGCTCGTTGCTATGCTATTGTTAGCATTGAAAAATCGTTTTGCTAAGCAAATAGAAGAATTGCAACAACAGCTACAAAGTCAAGAGTTGCAGATAATGACACTGCAAAACTTACTGGCCGACAATCAATCTCAGTTAGAAATGAACCAGCAAACCTGTAGTGCAGCGCAAATTGAAAATGAACAGGTGAGCAAACAACTAGAACATCGCATTAAAGTCGCTCAGGAACAATTCCATCATCAGCTGCAAACTATCGAACAGCAATTGCATCAACAACCCGAAGATAAATTATACTCGCGAGCACAAAAACTCGTAGAACTAGGCGCAGATATTGCTGAAATTATGCGTGAGTGTGATATTCCAAGAGCTGAGGCTGAAATGTTATTGGCCGTTCACCGCCAAAAATCGTCAAAATAACAGCTCATATTCCTGCGATTAAATGATTTTTACTGGCAGTACACCCCATGTGTTTTTTAAAATACCTTTGTTTAAACAAAACTCTTAATGCGTGACATTTACTGACCGTGGTAAACTGCGCGGGTTAGCAATATTACGCTGATCAATCAAAAGACTGTCAATAACCCAAAAAAAGTTTGGACTAACTCAAGGACCCTGTAGTGAAGAGAATAAGAAATATAGCATTGAAAGCGCAATCAATTTTTAGTTGTAAGATTATATTCACCCTGATGCTTTCGTTGTTTTTAACCGCTTGTGCTACCACGCCTTCGTCAGAGCAAACCCTGTCAGATCCCAAAGATCCACTGGAAGTTATTAACCGACCTTTTTGGACTTTTACTTGGGATTATGCCGATAAATATGTCTTTAAACCTGCCTCACAAGGCTATGTTGAGATCATGCCGACAGACTTGCGAACTGGTGTGCATAATATCGCGCTGAACCTCAATGAACCATCAACAATTATTAATCACTTGTTACAAGCAAAATTCAGTGATGCGGCAAAGTCAACTGGGCGATTTGTTTTAAACTCAACGATAGGTTTATTGGGCTTTTTTGATCCTGCGAGTGATTTTGGTTGGAACCGAAAACAAGAAGAATTTGGTGAAGTATTGGGCAGTTATGGCGTGGGTGATGGGCCATACTTAGTGGTGCCAGCGTTGGGTCCTTCGTCGGTGCGTGAAGAAGTTGGTGATTTTGTTGATGGTTATTACTGGCCATTAGCCATTATTGATTTTTGGCCTAATCTACTGCGTGCAGGGGTGTTAGGACTGGAAGCGCGTGCGTCGTTAGCTGACCAAGAGGCGATGGTAAATGATGCTATTGACCCCTATGAATTTGTTAAAAATGCTTATTTTCAAAATATGAACTATAAAGTACATGACGGTAATCCTCCGGTTGAAGTGAATCAAGCTGAGGAAGAAGATATTGACGCGTACCTAGAAGAGCTTAATGATTTTTAAGCTTAATATTTGCTCGTTAAGTCTTGAGATTTAACACAATTGATAAAAACTAATTAATCAAAAAAGCGAACTTATTGTTCGCTTTTTTGATATTGAGCGATAGCTTTATCAAGATGTTTTTGTGCAAAGAATAGCATAATAGGCCTTAATAACAGGAAGTAGGCCACGAGTACAATGACAACTGATCCTAGCAAGGCTAAACCTTGTAAATTGGCGATAAAAAGAAACGGTGGGATCAGCAGTGCTAATTTAA
>JBFJQB010000273.1:0-2666 GCA_041616855.1 Cognaticolwellia sp.
CCCGAAAGCCAATAGAATGATCCCCAATAAATCTCGTTTGATGACGTTGCCTGGCAGTATTCCGATTTTACAGCATTTACCGATTGGCTGTCGGTTAGGTCCAAGGTGCCCTAGAGCACAACAAAAGTGTGTTTACGCGCCCAAAATTAAAAATTTCCATGGCCATCAAGTGAGTTGTCATTTCCCATTGAAGGATAGCTACTCGTGAGCACTGTATTATTACAAGTTGTCGATCTCAGCAAGACCTATAAAGAGAAAAACTATTGGTTTAATCGTAAATGCGTTACCGCATTGGAGCCATTGTCTTTTGATATTATGGCCCATAAAACTTTAGCTATTGTCGGTGAAATAGGCTCAGGTAAGTCCACCATAGCTAAACTATTGGTCGGCGCTGAATTGCCGTCTACTGGCCATATCCGGTTAAATGGTCAAACATTAGAGCCCGGAAACTTTAAACAACGCTGCCAACATGTCCGGATGATTTTTCAAGACTCAGGTACTACCCTAAATCCGAGCCTGACCATAGAACAATTATTAGATGAGCCGCTAGTGCTCAATACTACTTTAGATGAAACAGAACGCCATCAACTTATCCGTGAAACCTTGCAAAAAGTCGGTTTATTAGCTGATCATATGAGCTTTTATCCTCATATGTTTTCGGGTGGTCAAAAACAACGTATTTCGTTAGCACGGGCTATTATTTTAAAACCTCAAGTGATTATTCTTGATGAAGCGTTAGCATCACTTGACCCTTCACTACGCTCCCAGATGATAAATTTGTTGCTCGATTTACAACAGCAAATGGGGTTAGCATTTATACTGATTTCTCATAACCTAGGGATTGTTAGGCACTTTAGTGACGAGATGATGGTGCTGAGTAAAGGCAAGGTCTTAGAATATGGTAAAACCAATGATATTTTGCAAAAACCTCAACATAAATACACCAAAAGATTAATTATGAGTCAACACTTCCAACTATTGCATCGTTAGTTTCATCACAATAACCCCACGCGATTGCGATAACATTTAACCCTTTGCATGAAAAACAAAAAACCAGCCTGATGGCTGGTTTTTTTTATTAGCTATAATGCCTAATATTGTGTGCTTGGTGCTTGTACTTCCTTGCGAACAATCTCAGCATCAGCCTTTAACGACTCAACATAATTGACATAAGCGGTTTGTGCCAATTGCTGAGTGATTTGTTGTGACAACTGCGGTGTATCTTTCACTTCACCCACTTTAACCGCTTGAACTTCAAGGATAGCTAAGTTGCCATTGCTTAGGTTAACAGTTGTTGCCGATACGATGCCCTCGCTTGGACGAGGCAACTTAAAGGCTTCACGCGCTAAACTTGCATCTAAACCGCTACCAACACGTGTAATGGCTTGCTTAACTTCCATACTTGCGCCAATAGCTGCTAATTGCTCACTGATATCCGTACCGGATTTATACGCAGCAAGTAATTCATCAGCAACACTTTGCGCTTTTTCTGAAGCTTTTTTAGCAATAAGAATGTCTTTAATTTTTGCACTCACTTCAGCCAGTGGTTTAACGCTCGCTGCTTGATATTCATTTAATCGCAAAACGATTGCCAAACTATCATTGACTTCAATAATGTCTGAGTTAAGTTGCTCATCAACAACAATATCTGAAAAAGCAGCATCTACAACGCTATTAACATTAAAAGGTGCTGTATTAACACCACGCGTTAACCAATCAGAGGTTTTAATGGTGGCATTAATTGCTCCTGCAGCGTCATCTAAACTATCTGGAAACTCAAAGCTAAGACGAGCCATTTCTTGTTGCATCTCAAAGAACTTGTCTTGGGCTTTTTCATCTTTGGCTTTCGCGATTATTTCGTCACGAACTTGCGCTAAACTTTGAACTTTTTCAGCTTTATAGTCCGTTAATTTAAGGATGTGAAAGCCAAACTCTGTTTTAACAATATCACTAACACTGCCAATACCGGTTAAGGCAAAGGCAGCTTCATCAAATGCAGTATCCATCACGCCAGGTTCGATCCAATCTAAATCGCCGCCGTTTTCACCACTAAAGGTATCCGCTGAATGTTCTTTTGCTAAAGTGGCAAAATCTTCGCCAGCCTTAATTTTTGTCAGCAAGCTTTCTGCGCTAGCTTTAGCTGCACTTTCGTCTTCACCAAACTCAACGAGAATGTGGGCGATACGACGTTGTTCATCTTCACGGTATTGACTAATATTGTTTTGATAGTAGGCAGCCACATCGGCATCTGTTATCGCTACTGTACTAGCAATATCATTAACATCAAGTGTGATGTAATTAACTTTTACCTGCTCTTGATTTTCAAAACGTGATTGATTAGCAAGGTAATACTCATTTATTTCTTCTTCGCTTAACTCAATGCCGGCTTTAAATTGTTCAGCTTCAATAGTCGCAAAACGAATATCACGTTGCTGATGTTGCAAAGCCGTATAAATTTCTTCTTGATAAGGTAAACTAAATTCACTTGCTAGCAATGCTTGTGTCAATTGGCGGCGAGTCATTTCTGTGCGTAAGTAATCACGAAAGTCTGATGACTGATAAAAGCCGGCTTGATTGATCAACGCTAAGTAACGGTTATTATCAAAAACACCATCGACTTGAAACTCTGGCATATTGCGAATAGTACTTTTAATACGCTGATCGGC
>JBFJQB010000274.1:0-2578 GCA_041616855.1 Cognaticolwellia sp.
GATTTTAAGCTCTCAACTAAAGCGGGTTTTAACATCTTAAGTTGTTCATTTTTACTATCCGCGATTAAGACAAATACTGCCGCTAAAAACGCACTCGCATTATGACGTTTAGCTAAACCTAATTGGCTAGTATAGGTTAACTGCCAATCGGTAATTGGCGAAGGTGAGATGTAAGTTTGTAGCCAGTTTTGCCAATCTTGTTCGTTATGCTGGTTTTGGAGAAAAATATAAAGCAGCGCTGTCGCTAACCGTTTAGGTTCGCCAAAAGTATAGAAATGTTCATTCTTCGGCAAAACCTGTTGGCCAATGGCCTTTAGCATGCTGGATAATTGTGCTTTAGTCGTTGCCTGATTTAAGGCAAGCTGTAAAAATACATCTGCGCTGTGCGCAACATTGTGACGCCAACCAACTACATCCTCGAAGCCTCGGTAATCGTTGATATTAGTCATATAATCGGTGCTTTTCTCCACTAAATGCCGACGTTGCTCATCACTTAAATAAGGCGATTTTCGATCAACACGTGCTAATTCAGCTAACACTAACGCGACAAAGGGTTGATATACCCCATAGTCATCGCGAGTTTTAGCACCAAAGTCTTTCATTAAGTGTGCAAACATTTCCCGCTGCACTTCAACAGATAACTTATTGGCGCGCAACCAACTCGAAAGGCCCGTAAAGGCTACGCCATCACGTATTTTTCCATCAGGAATGGCTAAACAATGCAATAATTGCATCGCTAACTTATGCCGTTCTATATCACTTTCAATGGCAAAGTTTCGTTGTGCTAAAGCTAATAAAGCTTGCTCATGCCAATTATTCGAATAGCAGGACGAAGCAATGTTACCCGCATTTATATCGTTATTGGCTATGCTCATTTTCGTTAATAAAATCATCAACAAAAGAGCGATAATTAATTTCTTAAACATCCCTGCCCCTTATATTTGTCTTTTTCACAAATGTTATTGATAGCGAATGGCGTCAAACATTCGTATCCATGGTCTTAATTCATAGCTTTAAGCTAAAAAGTAAGCCGTTAACTTAATATTATTGGCTATACATTTAAACATTAACGATCCAATTACATTCACATCAGACCAGTAAATTGCTATCTTATCAACACTTAAATATCACGAATAAACATTCTATGTCTGAATTTGTCAACGCCACGATACCGCAAGTTTCCTCGTCATTACTCTTAAAAAATACACAGCAATGGCAGCAAAAGTCTAATAGTCAAATGACGGTTAATGGCTATTATCGAGCAGGCGACAAGCAGAAAAAACGTATACATTTGCTACACGGTACGGGCTTTTCCGCAATGACGCTAGCAGCTATGGCGTCACAATTACCTAACGACTGGTCAATTTGGTTAACTGATGTTCCAGGGCATGGTGGCTCAACACAGCCAACAACAAAAATGCCAAATTGGCAGAAGATGGCCAATACTATTGCTGACGCTATTTATAAACAAGCCAATGTGAAAGAAGATGGTCCTTTGGTCGGTATTGGACATTCAATGGGAGGTGTTTTAACGTTACTCGCTGCAGCTAAATATCCAGACTTATTCAGCAAAATAATTTTGCTAGACCCGGTATTATTTCAAACTGAGATGATAGTAGCGCAGCAACTTATGCGCGCAACCGGAGCATGGCGGCATAGGGCATTAGTTAGGTCAGTTACTAACCGCACCGCAATATGGCCCAGCATCGAAGCGATGAAACTAGATATTGCCAGTAAAGGCTTTTATAAAGCATGGCATCCGCAAGTAATTGACGATTACTGCCAATACTCTGCAAACTTGAATAAGCATGAAAAAAACACAGTAACCCTCAGTTGTGAACCAAGCTGGGAAGCATCAATTTTTGGCTCTTATCCTAAAGGCTTATGGCAAGCGGTACACAATATCGCAATACCGGTAGAAGTATTAGTTGCGAATAAAAGCTACTTTTTTATTCCACAAGCGGTTAAGAGAGCAGCTAAAGTGAACAAAAATATTCAATGGCAAACATTTGGCGACCATCACTGTTTTCCGATGGAGCAACCGGTAGACACAGCAAAAGCTATAACGAATTTAATTACTTAAAAATGAGTGAACACATTTAAACCCACTCTTTATGATGAATTTAAATGTGCTTTTATATTTTACTGTATACGCGCTTTAGCAATTTCTGCTAATTGTGGTGATAAAGCGGCAACATTATCTAGCTCACTTTCGACAATGGCTTTTGGAAGTTTTTTAATCAACAATTCTCCAACTTCCATAGCATTTTTCTTTGCCGCGAAAATCAAAAGATTGTCATTATTACAACGAATATCTTTAAATACATTGCGTAATTTTAAGCGATTTGATTTAAGCACTTTTCTTAAGCGACTTTTCTCATCTACCGCAACATATTCACATATATTCTGGGCTAAGTCAGCACCGTGACTAGCAGGCACATAAACTAAACAGCTCATCGTAGCCATAAAGGCAAAAGTTAATAGTTTCATATACCTCTCACTTTTAAATAGAAATAGTGAATGTCTCTATAAATTAAGTTTTGCTTAGTATAAAGACATTGAAAACATCTTATCTTAA
>JBFJQB010000275.1:0-2536 GCA_041616855.1 Cognaticolwellia sp.
AAATGCGCCATCTTAAAGGCATTAGTCACCATAGCATTCGGTGCTTCAGGCTCACCATAATGGACATTAGCAAAAAGCGTATCGTTAAATAGCACGGTATCTTGCGGCACAATACCAATATTTTTTCTTAATGAATGTTGGCTTACTTGACGAATATCTTGCCCATCAATGCTGATTTGGCCACTGTCACAATCATAAAACCTAAACAGGAGTTTAACTAAGGTCGATTTTCCTGAACCGCTTTCCCCTACTATTGCAACTTTTTGGCCGGATTTGATGGTAAAAGATATATTTTTGATAATCGGACGTTTTACATCGTAGGCAAACGATACACCTGCAAAGACAATTTCCGCTTGCGACAACTGCAAGGCAGCCGAATTTTTCTGATCTTCTACTTTAGGTTTTCTCAACATCAGTTCAAACATATGTTCAATGTTAGCGAGTGAGCCTTTAATTTCTCGATAAACAAACCCTAAGAAATTCAGTGGAATAAAAAGTTGCATCATGAAAGCATTGATTAGCACAAAGTCGCCTAAGGTCATTTTTTCATAGGTGACTTGATATGCGGCTAACGCTAACATGGCGGTCATTGAGCAGGAGATAATCAGTGCTTGGCCACCATTTAACGCAAATAAAGATAAACGATTTTTCATTTTCGCCTGTTCCCAAGCTGACAATTGTTTATCGTAGGCTTTGGCTTCAAATGCTTCGTTAGTAAAATACTTAACCGTTTCATAATTAAGTAAACTGTCAATAGCACGGGTATTACTTGATGAGTCGGCTTTATTGGCTTCGCGTATATAGCGAGTGCGCCAATCGGTAGCATAAATCGAGTAACCAACATATAACACGATTGAAGATAGCGTAATCAGTGCAAACCAAATGCCGTAATTGACTAATAAAATCGTCACCACCATAACAATTTCTAGTAAGGTGGGGATAATATTAAAAATCATAAAACGCATTAGAAAATTAATGCCCGAGGTGCCACGATCAATATCACGTGATAACCCCCCGGTTTGGCGGTTCAAGTGAAAGTCTAAATCCAATTTATGTAGGTGTTGAAAAACTTTTAAGCCAATTCTGCGGATCGCCCGCTCAGTTACCCGACCAAATAACGTGTCACGAATTTCGGCAAACAACACGATAGTTAACCTGACTAAGCCATAAGCACCAACGAGGGCAAAAGGCACTAAATAAATCCGATTTTCCTGTTGGCTATCTAACACATCAACAATGTCTTTCAGAATAAACGGCAAATAGACACTGGCAATTTTTGTCAGCACTAGACAAGCTAAAGCCAAAAAAATGCGCGCTTTAAACTCAAATAAATACGGCAGTAATAGTTTAACCACCCGCCAATTAAAGGTGGTAACTTCTTGCTCGGGTTGGTGGGAAGATCTGCGCATTATGGTTACTAATTCCGCTTGTTTTAGTTCAAAGCAACTGTGTTAATGATGAAATAATATTAACATTGATAAGGCATGAAATCTGAAAAATATGCTGCGACATTAGACTACTAGAGGATTTTTTGCTCGATGCAGTTTTTTTATAATTGTGCTAACGTAAACATACCCCCTTAATGCTGTTAGTCGCTATGATGCTTGCTTTAATTAACAATATTTTTGATCGCTGTTTTTTCACCATTACCTTTATTCTCGGCGTGCAACTGCCAGAGTTTATGCAGCAATATCAACAACGTCTTGCTGGCCACTTGGCAGAAGCGAACATGCAATTAGAGCAATTTGAAGTGATTGCTCAGCAACATTTTGACGGTAGCTTATTGACTATGATCTCACGCTATAAAGACAATAGTGAAGCATCTATTATCAGCACAGGTGAGCTCATTGAACGTCTTTCAATGCGTGTTGACTACTTAAGCCATCATTTAGAACAAATATCACGGGCTGATTACCTACAAAGCATTTACCAATTCATCTGGCATTTAGATAAACAAATAGCGACCGGAACCGCAGAGCAATTCGCGATGGCTATTCCTTTAGAGTTAAATGCTATCGCCACCGGCGCTACTTTGGCAATAGTGGCTTTGCTGTTCAAAACAGTAACCATGCTAACCGTTAAGCGAGTATTGAACCGTGAGCAGAGTGTGAAGTTAGCAGTTAAGAGTTAAGCTATGTTCTAAATTAATCAGAGCCGATAAGTGTGAGCTTAACCCCCAAATACCCTATAACAAACTTAATTTCTTATTTTACCGTACCAGCATACAGGCGAATGATTCGACTCTGCAGCAGAACGTCAATCACTCTGAGAAAAATTTAAGCAATAAAAAAGGCTGCCTAAGCAACCTTTTCTTTAAACCAATGCAAAACTGACGACGACTTAAGCGCCGTTTCCGTTTTCAACGCGACTTTTAAGTTTTTGCCCTGGGCGAAATGTCACCACTTTTCGAGCCGAAATTGGAATATCTTCACCCGTTTTAGGATTACGTCCTGGGCGCTCACTTTTTACCCGCAGGTCAAAGTTACCAAAACCAGATAATTTAACTTGTTCACCAGACTCTAATGTTTCACGAATT
>JBFJQB010000276.1:0-2512 GCA_041616855.1 Cognaticolwellia sp.
AAGCCAACCTTATTTGAGTGGTTTACATGATTGGATGAGTCACAACGGTGATTGGCCATGGCTTGAAACCATAGTAGTTACGCCGCGTGGCTATAGTGAGCAATTGGGCGCATTAAAAACGCTGGGCGAAGGTGATGAAGTAAAGGTCGCTGGCACAAAATTTCTCAATTTTTTAGAAAAAGGTGTCTTTAAAGCCGTAGACAATGAATATCGTAGTAATGGCTTTCGAATTTTCAACGGTTTTACCGGTAATGCAACTTTAGGGCTTTATACGCTGTTAAATCGCCCTGAACTATTTAATGCTTATATTCTAGCAAGCCCAATTTTATCTGATAATTACGGCAATATATTGCTCGACGCTAAAGCTAAGCTTAAACAGATAACCGGTAACACGCGTACGGTATTTCTCTCAACCAGCGACAGCAATTATGAACAAGCTCAGTTAACTGGCTTTGCCGAGTTAACTGATATTATGGCCGCAGAAAAGTCAGCTGCACTCGATATCACCATCAAACGTTTCGATGGTAGTTACTATATGTCACAACCCGCTTTAGCTGCAGTGTATGGTATTGAAGCAATTTTCAATGATTATCACCAAACACTTAAATCAGACTCAACAATATCAAGAGGCGGCCCAGAGGCTATTTTAAAGCACTATAAATATCTCAGTGAAAAGAAATACGGTTTAAAAGTATCTGCAGAAAGCACACTAAAGGCCTTAGCCTTCTCAAAGCTAGAGTCGACGCCAGAAGAAGCGATAGAAATACTGAAAATTGCCGTACAACAATACCCAGAATCAGCCTATGCTCATCAAGGCTTAGCTAAGGCCTACTTTGAATTGCAGCAATTTGAAAAAGCGGTGGCGAGACAAAAAATAGCCGTAGAAAAATCAATGTCGATGATCCCATGGCACCAACGCAAGCATCAACAACATTTGGAGCAATATCAAGCGAGCTTAACTACTTCCCCGACAGAAACTAAGTAACCTCTCTAAAAGTTATGGCTGTTACTCGCATTAGCTCGTGTGAGTAACAGCCTATAGTAAGGGCAATTCTTAAGCTATTTATATTCGATAATCAAAAACTCTGCTGTTGTATCACCCACGTTCAGCACTTCGTGAATTGTTACCTGCTCACTACCAAATGAGCTTCCAATTGGCACAGTTACTTCTCTAGTGCCTTTAGAATCTGTGAGCCGAAACTTACCGCCGACTAACGTATAACCGACATGGGGATTATGATAATGCTTTTCATGACCGACTCCTGGAGCAAAGACACATTTCAATACTCTGAGCTTGTTATTTTCTTTGACTACTGCACAGACTTTCTCACCTGCCCAACCGGCTGCAAGTGGATCAGGTAACTGGTTTTCTACCATTGATGATTGATCATTGAGTAAGTCATCATTAGCGATTGAACTGGTACAGCCAAAAGACAGTACAATGATGGACAAAAATAGCGTATTTAATGTTAAACGTTTTGACATTTTAGGTTCTTTTTTGAATAGGTAAACATAAATGGAAAAGCAGCAATGAAACAGGAGCAAGGCAAGATAAACTATAAGCTCATGCTATGCAACGGAGCTTATAGATTTTGTGCTCAGTACTAAGGCAGAATGTCGCTACAGGGTAATGTCGGGTAATTTGAACTTCGCACCTAGATAGTGCTTTAACTAGTAAAGATTTATTTAATTTATCAGAGCTTTTTATTTAAGAACTATGGCGAGAATCGCGATATTGCTTTGGTGACATACCGACGAGTTTTTTAAACAGTCGTGAAAAATAATAAGGGTCGCTATAACCTAAACCGCTAGCGATATCTTTTATGGCGATATCGCTGTTATCAAGTTGCGTACAGGCATGTTGAATTTTCATATTGATAAAATGCTGAATCGGCGAGCTATCGGTAAGCTCTTTAAACTTTTTCGCAAAATGAAATTTAGACAACTGACTGTAATGCGCTAGCGTATCAAGGCTTAACTCTTGGTGTAAGCTATTGCGCATGAGCGCTTCTACTGCTTCTAAATCAAAACTCGAACTATTATTAAATTGGGTTAAACGTAGTTGCAGTGCGAGAAAGCTTAAGGCTTGCTGCAAAATATGTACGGCGTGAATAACGTTAGTCGCGGTATAACCCCTCGCGCCCAAGGCTAATAAATGATTAAAGTCGCTGACAATATTATTTAATACGCCAACATGGGCGACACCATTATCCATTTTCATTAGCAACCTTTCAGCGAAGTCTGCCGCTAACGTGCCAGTAAAATTTATCCAATAAACAACATTCTCTGTCGATTTAATATCTCGTGTACTTTGTGAGGCTTCAGTCTGGAGAGGATTAATGGTCGAATTGTTGGATTTATTGAGCGTAAAAGTAAAGTCGGTATCAGGATTGATAATAACAAGATCGCCACGGTCTATCGTTCTTTCTTTACCTTGGTAATTTAATTTACCTTGACCTGATAAGCAATAAAACAAGCTGTGGCAATGATTATTCTCTTGTTGAAATTTATA
>JBFJQB010000277.1:0-2469 GCA_041616855.1 Cognaticolwellia sp.
CAGTGGTCAAAGTGATTTTCATCGTACTCGTCTTACCCATTCTTTAGAAGCATCACAAATTGGCAGTGGCATCATCGCGCAAATTCGCTGTAAGTATCCAGAGCAAAGTAAAGCCCTGTTGCCTGCTGACGATAGTTTAATTGAGTCTTTATGCTTAGCCCATGATATCGGACACCCACCTTTCGGACATGGTGGAGAAGTAGCTTTGCATTATATGATGCGCGATTTTGGCGGCTTTGAGGGTAATGGCCAAACGTTTCGCATCGTTGCTCATTTAGAGCCGTTTAGCGAACACTTTGGCATGAATTTAACACGCAGAACTTTACTTGGGTTAATCAAGTATCCACAAACTTTAACTATATTGCAGCAAGATTTTCAGCCAGAACTACCAGCGACTCACCGCCAACTAAAAGCCGATAACTGGCATCCGCCCAAAGGTTTATATCAAGACGATATTGAGATGATTGACTGGGTGCTGGCTCCGTTATGCCCAGAAGATAGAGAGCTTTTTCAACAAATTACGCCTAACGCTAATAAACACAGTAAAACCCTCTATAAGTCTTTAGATTGTTCAATCATGGAATTAGCGGATGACATCGCTTATGGTATTCATGATTTGGAAGATGCTATTGTCACTGGTGTCGTCAACCAGCTAGACTTTGAAGAACATGTCATCAAAAAACTACAAAAAATAGACGACCAATGGCTGCACAGTTATAGCAAAAACTTAGCGGAAAATCTTTTTAGCCAACAACGTTATCAACAAAAAGAAGCCATTGGTGGCTTGGTGAATTACTTAATCACAGCCATTGAACTTGTTGATATAAATGCAAGTAAAGCCTGCAATTTTCAAGAGCCACTATTGCGCTTTAATGCTGTACACCCAACCATACCAGCTCAAGCCTTGCAGGTTTTTAAAGATTTTGTTTATCAATATGTTATTAAGCAAACGTCAATTCAACAGTTAGAGTATCGTGGCCAGCAAATTGTCATGGAATTATTTGAGGCGCTATCATCAGACCCCGTGCGTTTACTGCCTAAAACCACCGCAGAGCGTTGGAAAAAAGCGCAAGCGAATAACCTCAATCACCATCGAGTTATCGCAGATTATGTTGCTGGTATGACTGACGAATATGCTACTAGGCTTTATCAAACTTTATTTTTACCGATCGCACAAACCGGATTTGGTAAACATGATTATTAAGCGAAGGAGCGAATAGGCTACAAAGCTGCTAATATCCAAATAACAGTGACTAACTCAGTAACGATACTTGAACATACGCAGATTTAGTCACTTAGAATACTTCACCTGAGTTAAAGTTACTGAGCAATTTTTTGATAAATAGCACAGACAGCGCCAGCGGGATCTTTAATGACCGCATATTTATCACTGCCCATAGATTTAATCTCAGTAACCAACGCGCCACCTTTAGCTTGCACAGCCACAATAGACGCCTGAATATCAGCCACTAAAAAATACGGTAACCAAGCCGGAGGCAAATCCTTATTAACCCCTTGCGCATGACAAACCCCAGCAACCGCTTCGTTGTTATTAGGCTCAAGCATGGCATAATCTTCATAATCTCCCATTGATATATTTTCCGTGTTCCAGCCAATAACATCCTCGTAGAATGATTTAACTTCACTGGCATTACCAACAGATAAATCCAGCCAAGCCATTGTGCCTATTTTATTGTCACTCATTTTTAACTCTCCGTTTGTTGTTTTGGGTTTCTCGGATAAAATTTATCGGGTAAGCAATTAATATGTTCAAAAAACCGCGTGTCTTTATAAGGTAATTTCATAAAGCCTGAAATACCATTACCTGTGATAGTTGGCAGCAAATCCAAGATTTCTATCAAACATTGCTTAAATTCGGCTTCTTTATCGTGATTAAGCAACATCAGATAGCTATGAATTTTTAAATGTCGAGGTAAAACCTCAAAGATGATGCAACCGGTGTGATGGATCTGGTTCATCCGGGCTAATACCGTCATAATTTCATCCGGTAAATATAAATATTCGTCAGGGTCTTTACCGTCTTCAAAATAAGAATGCAGTCGCGTTATATCATCAATTACAGCGACATCACTGACATCATAATGTATCGCTTGCTGAGGTACGGCTTGAAATGGTTCATCTTCATTATCACGTTCAACATGCAGGGTATTACGAGCGTTGAATAAACAACTTTTAAAAACCCCAACTCTAAATATGCCTTGAGCCAATCGCACCATATTATTAACCGCGCTTTGAAACGAGGTTTTTAACAGAGGATCAAATAGCGATAAGTTAGAATCGATATACACGCCATCTTTTTCCCAGCGTACCGCTAAGCCGCCAACCACTGGAAAGTTAGCCAGACGACCAACAGCAGCGATAAAGGCTTTTTCGGTATCGCCCATCCCCATCAAAAAGTTCTTAAAATATTTCTCTAATTGCACATCGTCAACATCACTTAACTCTTCG
>JBFJQB010000278.1:0-2459 GCA_041616855.1 Cognaticolwellia sp.
CCAACATTCATTAAGAAAAAATATTGGTATTGTGCCGCAAGATACCGTGCTATTTAACGATACGCTTTTTGCTAATGTCCATTATGGTGAGCCTGAAGCACCGAATGCTATGGTGACTAATGCCTTTAAGATGGCGCATTTAACGGACTTTGTTGAGCGATTACCTGATGGTGTGGACACCGTGGTTGGCGAGCGCGGTTTAAAGCTTTCTGGTGGTGAGAAGCAACGGGTGGCTATAGCGCGTACTATTTTGAAAAACCCACGGATTTTAGTGTTTGATGAAGCAACGTCTTCGCTTGATAGTCAATCAGAACAATCGATATTAACGGCAATTAAAGAAGTCGCAGCCCATAGAACCAGTTTAGTGATTGCTCATCGATTATCGACGATAGTGGACGCTGACAATATTATCGTCATGCAACAAGGTGAGATTATTGAACAAGGCACACACCAAAGTTTGTTAGCGAAAAAAGGCCATTACTATACCATGTGGCAATTGCAACAAAGTGATCAAGCTAATTAAATATCTGTAGATTGATTTCAACAGATAAATAAGTGAAAAGTTAAGAGAGTCGTCATGGCAGTAGCACCGGAAATTGAACAAACCCAGCAATGGCTAGAGCAAGTGATTATTGGACTCAATTTTTGTCCGTTCGCAAAAAAAGAGTTTGTTAATCAAAGCATTTATTATCATCTTAGCGTTCAAGAGCAGCTAAAATCGGCGTTGGTTGAGTTCTTAACGCAATGTCATTACTTACGGGATAACCCTGAAATCGAAACAAGTTTGTTGATTTATAGCCAAGGCTTTAGAGACTTCAACCGCTTTTTAGACTTGGTTGATTATGCTAATGAACTTATTGTCGATTATGACTTTGAGGGCATATTTCAAATAGCGACCTTTCACCCCGAATATTGCTTTGCTGATGCTGATTATGATGATGCTAGTAACTATACCAATCGATCGCCTTATCCAACCTTGCATTTACTTCGTGAGCAAAGCATGGAGCGCGTGTTAAGCATATATAAAAACCCTGAAGCCATTCCAACTAGCAATATTGCGTTAGCAGAGAAGAAAGGCGCAAATTATTTTAAAGCATTGCTGCAGAAAATTAAAAATATCAACTAACATGGCTCCCACGTTAATAACTTTTTCTGCTTATTCACACATACTGTTGAATTACGATATACTGGCGGCAATGAATAGATAAAAAACGTTAATGATACGTTTGCTGATTAGGTAATATTTTTTGTGGAAAAAGATCCTGTTGTAAAAATTGGTGGTAGTGTAGAAGAGGCGGTTAAAGGTGAATACTCACTTGATGTAGCGGCAATATTGAAAGAAGCATGGCAGATAACCTTAAAATCTCGCCTAGCCATTAATGTGGGGCTCATCATTTGCTTGATCATTGGAATGTTGGTCTCTGTGTTAGTGAGTAGCCAATTAGGTGGCATTGAAGTGGCAATCCAAGATCAACAATCCGCAACGTTACTCAATATCATAGTGACATTAGTGGTTTATCCGTTTATTGTCGGTGTTGAAATGATGGGGATTTTTCATTCCGTTGGCTTAAAAACCCGACCACAATTAGTTTTTGCCTTTTTAAAGCGTGGCAGTTGGGTAGCCGTTAGCGCTTTATTAACCTCAACGTTGGTAACTATCGGTTTAACGTTATTATATTTACCGGGTATATTTTTGGCGGTAGCATTGTCGCTAGTATTACCATTAGTTGTTGAAAAGAAAATGTCACCAATAAAAGCGATTTCGGTAAGTGTCCAAGCCACGCGTTTCCAGTGGTTTAAAATATTTTCGCTTTACCTAATTTTAGCTTTGGCAGTTATGGTATCAGCTTTGCCGATTGCAGCCGCGGGGGCTTCAGAGCTTGGTTTTATTGCGACCGCATTCTTTCTGTTTTGCTTAACTTATATCGGGCCATTATTTTATAATGTTAAAGGCATTTTATATCGGGAAATATTTGGTTTACAAATGCATACACCCTCAGATCAAAAAGGTACAGTAAGTGACACTTTTATTGCCTAATAAGCATCAAAACTAAGACGTTTAGCTTAGTAAAGTACAGTTAAAATAATTGCTTAAGGAGACATAGGCTTGAGGAAATTTAATAAACAGCACTTTTTTGGGCTCATATTTTTTAGCTTGTTTTGTTTAGGCCTAATTGCACCATTTACCTTTTTAACTGTACCTGAAAATGAACCCGAAAAGTCTCAAAGCATAGCTCCTGAGCAAACCGTTAAAAAGGCAATTAAAAAAGCGGAACGTCCGCGACATGAAGTGAAATTACCTAATTTTGCTAAAATTAGTGATGTTAAGGAAAAGAAACGCCGCTTCTTTGCTTTTATCAAACCAGCGGTAATGGCAGAAAATAACAAAATACTTACTGCCCGTGCTGAAATTGAACGATTAATTGCGCAATTAACCCTAGAGCAACCCTTTAGTGAAG
>JBFJQB010000279.1:0-2310 GCA_041616855.1 Cognaticolwellia sp.
TATGCTAAAAAGTAATTAACAGACTTTAATACGAACGATTTTCATGTATTCGAGTTCAAAACCCGCAACCATTTCGCTGGCAGGATAATAGGTGATATTAACCTGTTGGTTTTGTAATGACTTATAAAGCTTTTTTCTTCGGTATTTAAAAGGTACATCAATACCTTTTAGCATGATGGTATTGAGGTACCATTCATCAACTTCGCGCTGTACGTGAGACAGCACAGTTTGATGTTCACTATGGGTAAGTGATTGGTGTTTATCTGTTAGTGATTTAGCGTCCTTTTTTTTCATCATTTTTCCGCTATATTTTATTAAAAATAAATTTATCAAGATAACTTGTTCATGGCATATCATAGCAAATAGCGACAATTTATTTTAGTTTATTGTCGCTTATCAGTTTAGTTACTCAGCGCTAATATTGGCAATGAACTTCTGCAACTTTTACTAAATCAGCACAACGCGAATTAGTATCATGCCAAGCTATTTTGTGCTTTTTAGTAAAATGGCGTACAATATCGCCAGTTACAAACACCGTATTTAGCAGTATTGAACTATAGAACACCCCGTCTATAACAATGCTCGGCGATATTTTAGTAAGTATCAACATTGTTAATGATTGAAAGAATCACTACTTGAACAGTCTGTTGTTGCCTTTTTAATTCGTTCGAAAACGGACCGTTTTCTCCAGTTAGGCCATTTATAGTGAGTAAAAAGGTTTTGCTAACTGATCATGCGGTATCGTTATTTCACTAACAGGTAAGTAGTAGTTTCATGTTTGATTATATTATTGTAGGTGCTGGCCAAGCAGGGTTAGCGATGGCTTACCAACTAAAGCAAATTAATGCCAACTTTTTAATGCTAGATAGCGAAACTGAAATCGGTGCCTCTTGGTTAAAGCGCTGGGATTCATTAAAGTTATTTACCCCGACAGAATTTAACCACTTACCAGGCATGGCTTTTCCTGCTGATAAAGGACATTATCCAGATAAATATGACGTTGCAAACTACTTTAAAGCTTATGTGAAGCAATTTGAACTGCCGGTTAAGCTAAGCTCTAAAGTATTAAAAGTACTTAAATCCAAAGAGTGCTTTGAAGTACAGTGCGCGCAAAAAACTTATCAATGTAAACAAGTTATTATCGCATCAGGTCCTTTTCATACCCCCTTTATTCCCCCTTGTCATCAATTGTTGTCGAGCGATATTAAACAAATACACAGTAGTGACTACCGTAATCCCCGGCAATTAAAAGCTGGGGATACGCTAGTGGTTGGCGCTGGAGATTCTGGCTTTCAAATTCTGCAAGAAATTGCGCAAGATGATATAAACCGTCAAGTGTTTTTTTCAGGCAGTACTAATTCATTAACTATTCCACAAGAGCTGTTGGGCAAAACTTTGTGGTGGTGGTTTCAACGACTCGGCGTTTTATCGGCTAATAAATACAGCTGGTTGGGTAAAAAAATCAAACAAAAAATGCAGCCGGTTATTGGTATTGATATAAAATCCTTGTTATCAAGACCTAACGTAACTGCCGTCGGACATACTCTAGACGCGGATAAACATACTGTGCACTGTCAGCATACGAGCTTACATTCAATCAAGAATATTATTTGGTCTACGGGGTTTAGAGCTGATTTTTCTTGGTTGGAAAACATTGAACTTGATAAGCAAGGCTATCCGGTGAACTACCGCGGGGTGAGCACTTCGCCGGGGTTGTACTTTATTGGTTTACCTTGGATGTATACCCGCGGGTCAGCAACACTGGGTGGAGTATGTAAAGATGCCGAGTACTTAATTGATATTATCCACAAAGATGCTTTACGTGTTGCAAAAATGTCGGCAAAGCCAGAGTTACTTCCGATGATAGCTTAAATACTCAAGTTTCTAATTTTCAAGTCTGAAATTATGGCTAGAAAGCTAGATTAATATGGCTGAGGAACAAACGCATAATGTTAGCTATGTTCTGCGATAAACAGGTAGAATATCGCAATAAGTTTTAATTGTATCGATTGATAAATATTAATGAATATTGAAGAATTATTAGCGCCAATCCGCAGTTTTTTAAAATGCGAAACGCCGAAGTCTTGGCTTGACCAAGCCGTGGAAAAAGAAAACTTACCGATCTTATTAATAGACCATCTCATCTGTGAGCTAAAAGCCGCGCAGTCCGCGATGTTTTTGATCCGAAAATATGTAGTTGATAAAGCCAGTGGTGACGCACTTTTAGCTTGGTTACAGCCCTTTGAAACTCTAATATACAAGCGAGAAGGTGATTGGCGTGCGTTAGCGGCTAAAAATAAGCTGACAAAA
>JBFJQB010000280.1:0-2272 GCA_041616855.1 Cognaticolwellia sp.
AATGAGGCGATTTAACAGGAAGAAAACAATTATTTAACTGAGGATAACGCGAAGAATTACTACTAAAACAACGAGGTACTAACAAATAAACAGGGCTTTCTTTCAACCCGATGCGAAGAATGATAGCAGCAAGTTAAACCGTATAACAAGCTTTATCTGAAAATCATTTTCACTCGCAGCTTAATTCTTTGCTTCTTTAGCATCCAGAGAATGACAAGTGATTTTATTTAGTATATTGAATACAAAGCGTTATTTTGTTTTAGGCATCAAAGCTAACTGCTTAGATTTATGGCTTTTTAGCCCGGTAGCTTTAGTGAGCTTTTTTCTGTGTTTATTGAGCTTTACATAAAGTGATTTAAAATTTTTTGTGAAAGTTTGGTAGATGCACTGATTAATATTTGCTAATTATTAACTAATAAAGTGTTACTCTGGTGGTCGACATTATTTATGTAAGCGTGTTAATTGCTTAACACTGAAAATTATACATACTCATTCTATAAATATTTCATTTGTTTGTGCTTGTCGGGTAGTAAAACAACAAGAGACTTTGAAATAGTCATTACATATCAAATGATTATGATTTTTCTTGTTGTTGGCACGAATAACGCATTACTGCAATGGTAGTTCGAATGGAATAAATTGAGGAGCATATTATGTTAAGTTGGGCACTTACGTTTTTAGTTATTGCAATTATAGCGGCAGTATTTGGCTTTGGTGGTATCGCAGGTGCGGCTGCCGGTATTGCTAAAATTATCTTTTTTATCTTCGTTGTGTTGTTGGTTGTGTCATTAATCGCCAATGCAGTTCGTGGTAAATCACCAAAAATTTAGGAATAAACACATGACTTTTATTAAAAGATTATCAAGCTCGTTTATTATCTCTATAGCGCTATTAGGCTTAACAGCCTGTAGTGATAATGAAGAGAAAACAGCTGGCGAAAAAGTAGATAAAATGGTTCAAGATGCTGGTGATAAAGTCGCTAAAATGAAAGAGGGTGCGGGTAACGCCCTTGAATCTGCTGGCGAAAAAGCGAGTGAAATGGCTAGCGATGCAGAAGATGCCATTGAAGATGCTGGCGATAAAGCTAGTGAAATGGCAAGTGACGCTGGCGATAAACTAAGTGAAATGAAAACAGATGCTGGTAACGCAGTGGAAGATGCCTGTGAAAAAGCTAAAAAGAGCATGAATGCTAAAGATAGCGATTGTTAATGTAATCGTCTTTAACCTATAAAAGGTCTACATTAGGTAGGCTTTTTTTTATGCCGAAATTTACATGGTAAGGGGTTATTTTTCGTATTGAATATCGCAAACGTACCATATTTTTTCGCCTGTAGGCGTTTTGACCACAACTTCATCATCGACTTCTTTTTTCAGGCACGCGCGAGAAATTGGCGAGTCAATTGAGGAGTAATCATTGCGCCCATAAATTTCTTCTGGGCCGACAATACGAAATTTTAGCGTTTCATTGTCGTCATTTTCTAAACTTACCCAAGCACCAAAAAACACTTTACCTTCTTGTTGTGGACCATAATCAACAATTTTCAGCTCTTCGAGTATTTTGCGAAGGTAGCGCACCCGTCGGTCAATTTCACGCAGGCGTTTTTTGTTGTACTGATAGTCCGCATTCTCACTTCTATCACCTAAGCTTGCCGCCCATGATACTTTACGGGTGGTTTCTGGGCGATCTTCACGCCATAGTTTATTTAACTCTTGCTGCAGTACAACATAACCGGCTCGGGTAATTAATTTTGTTTTCATAAGTTATCGTGCAATGTTGGTAACGGGAGATGAAAAGCGCTGTTCGCAGTAAATAATGCGAAAAATACCACACTCATGTTGGCATAATAATATAGTGAAACGTTAGCGTAAGCTAGCGCACTACCTTTGAGCTTTGCTTAAACCGATGCAAAGTTTCGTTAGTTCTTTTTGACAAAACTCGTTGATACTGTGAGTCATGGACCGATAACTTTCTTATCGACATAAAAAAACGGCGCTTAATGCGCCGTTTTATATCATCAACTGTTTTTTAAGGTATTAATTTGCATACATATTAGAAACGGTTGTATCTATGGTGTAGTCAGTTGCCACAGAAATGTAACCTTTAACTCTTAATAAGTAAGTACCTGCTGCAGTTGGGCGGAAACTGATCTCTTCAGGGTTTTCCAAAGATGAGCTGTTAGCAACAACATCACCATTAGGGTCAACCAGTTCAAAGTCTAAGTCAGCAACACCACCCCAAGATAACACGGCATTAACTAAGGTAGTGTTATCG
>JBFJQB010000281.1:0-2261 GCA_041616855.1 Cognaticolwellia sp.
CAAGCTAAATAGTTTGTTCGACAAATAGGTTGATAACACAATCATGACAACAGAACAGAAACATTGCGGTCTTATTGCCATCGTTGGCCGTCCAAATGTTGGTAAATCAACATTGTTAAACAGTTTGCTTGGCCAAAAGGTTAGTATTACGTCACGTAAACCACAAACCACACGTCACCGTATTTTGGGTATTTTAACCGAAGAGAACAATCAAGCGGTTTTAGTTGACACTCCTGGTCTACATTCAGAAGAAAAGCGAGCGATTAACCGTTTAATGAACCGTGCGGCGAGTAGTACTTTAGCAGAAGTGGAAACTATCGTATTTTTAGTTGAAGGTACCCATTGGACAAGTGACGATGAAATGGTACTGACAAAGATTAAAAGCAGTGGGGCTCCGTGTGTATTAGTGGTGAATAAAATTGATAATATACAAGATAGAGACAGTTTATTACCGCACTTGCAAAAGTTAGGTGCCATGCATAACTTCGCCGATATTGTGCCGATTTCAGCCAGTAAAGGTGAGAATGTTGATGCCATTAAAAACATTTGTTTCAACGCACTGCCTGAAGGGGAATTTTGGTTTCCTGAAGATTATATTACCGACCGCTCAAGTCGCTTTATGGCATCAGAAATTATTCGAGAAAAACTGATTCGCTTTACTGGTGATGAATTACCGTATTCAACCACTGTGGAAATAGAGCAATTTAAGATCGATGAAAAAGGTATCTTGCATATTAACGCCTTAGTGTTAGTCGAACGAACAACCCAAAAGCGCATGGTGATTGGCAATAAAGGTGAAAAACTTAAAGTGATCGGTCAAGAAGCTCGACGCGATATGGAAAACCTATTTGAACGTAAAGTGTTTTTAGAAACTTGGGTAAAGGTCAAGTCTGGCTGGGCAGATGACGAACGCGCATTGAGAAGTTTAGGTTATGGCGATGATTACTCTGGCTAAGTTCTATCTTGACAAGATTATTTAAGGCTTTACCGGGTAGTCAATTCTTCGTTTTGTACTTACTTGGAAATTTACATGCAAGAAATTACGCAGTCAGCTTTTGTTCTTCATAGTCGGCCTTACCGAGAGAATCAATTGTTAGTTGATTTATTAACCGAGCATGATGGAAAATTGGCTGCGTTAAGTTATGTCGGTCATACGACAAAGTCCAATCGTAAGGCGCTATTACAGCCCTTTTTACCGATTAACGTTACCTTGAAAGGGCAGCACAGTTTAAAAAGCTTACTTCGTGTAGAGCCGATAGGAAAATCTTTTCTTTTACAAAAAAATGCCCTGTACAGTGCTTTTTATATTAATGAACTGTTGGTTAAATTGCTTGGCGAAAATATCGCCTGTCATGAGCTTTTTCAGCAATACAAAATCAGCTTGCAAGCTTTAGCGCAAGCAAGCAGTATTGAGCTTTGTTTACGAGAATTTGAATTAATGCTGATGAATGAACTTGGGGTCTCTTTTGATTTTTCATTGGTCTTTGAGCATAGTGCAGCGGGCTTCTATTATTTGCCTGAAGAAGGCTTTATGCCGGCATATACCCAGTTAAAACAACCTTGTTATAATCGACTGCATTTACAAGCGATAGCGCAACATGACTTTTCTGAACCAGCAGTACTTTCGACATTTAAAGCCTTGATGAGGCAGGTGATTAATCATTTACTCAAGGGCGTACCGCTAAATAGCCGAAAATTATTTACTCAGCAGTAAAGTGACACTGAAAGTTTTGTAATTTTACCTAGAACAAACAACAAGAGATTGAATATGAAAGATATTTTTTTAGGCGTAAATGTAGATCATGTTGCGACATTACGACAAGCGCGTGGCACAAATTACCCTGATCCAGTGTATGCGGCTTCTGTGGCAGAGCATGCTGGGGCCGATGGTATTACCGTGCACTTACGTGAAGACCGTCGTCATATTCAAGACAGAGATATTTATCTTCTAAAGCAAACCTTACACACACGTATGAATTTTGAAATGGCAGTCACTGATGAAATGTTGGATATTGCTTGTGACGTAAAGCCTACCTTTTGCTGTTTAGTGCCAGAGAAACGTGAAGAGCTAACCACCGAAGGTGGGTTAGACGTGGCCGGGCAACAAGATAAAATAAACTCAGCGGTTGAGCGTTTGGCCAATGCAGGAATACAAACGAGTTTATTTATTGACGCAGATAAAACACAAATTGATGCAGCCGTGCTCAGCAAAGCTACTTATATCGAAATTCATACCGGTCAATATGCTGAAGCAGAAACTG
>JBFJQB010000282.1:0-2221 GCA_041616855.1 Cognaticolwellia sp.
ATCGAGGTCGCGATAATTATATTGGCTAATGCCTTTCGCGATATATTGGCCATTTTTTCCGTCATAAACATCAATACAATCGCCGACTGTAAATGTACCAATAACGTCTGTCACACCGGATGGCAATAAAGATGCGCCCTTTTTCATTACAGCATTAGCGGCGCCAGCATCTAATACCGCTTTACCATTACTTTTTAAAGTATGTTTCAGCCAATGTTTACGTGCGCGTGTTGCACCTTGTTGCGCAATAAAGTGCGTACCAGGGTTTTCTCCACCCAGTAATTGTTCAAATACCTCGCCTCGAGTGCCGTTAACAATATAGGTTTGAATGCCGTTTTCCAGTGCTTTTTCAGCCGCTTGAATTTTTGTTTTCATTCCACCGGTTGCAATATGATTATGGCTTGCACCTGCCAAATTGTATATTGATTGATCAACTTTCGCGATCGAGGGAATTAATTTAGCTAGCGGGTTTAACCGCGGGTCTTGATCAAACACACCATCAATATCGCTTAAAATAAGTAAACAGTCGGCTTCACTCACTAATGCCACTAATGCTGCTAAATTATCATTGTCGCCTACTTTTAATTCATCCGTTGCTACCGTATCGTTTTCGTTCACAATTGGAATAACACCGTTTGCTAATAATATTCTCAGGGTGTTTTTTATATTAATGTAGCGTTGTCGGTCTTTGAGATCGCCATGGGTGATCAGTAATTGGCTACAGGGTACGTCAAAAAAACGCTGCCAATTTGCCATCATTTTCATTTGTCCAACCGCAGCCATTGCCTGTTTTGTCGGGATTGAGGGATTAGAAGAACCATGGGTAATTAACGATCTGCCTGCGGCAACGCTGCCAGAGGACACTAAAATTACTTCTTTACCTACTTGCTGACATTGGGTAATAAAGCGGGCGATGGCCAGCAAATGTTTACCGCTACACCCTTTGGCATCAGGAGCGACCAAAGCGCTGCCAACCTTTATGACCACACGATTAAATTTCACGACAACCTCCTATTTCCCTCTGTTTAGCTTGCCCTGAAAAGTGCTGTTTTGGCAATCATATTTTGCAACTATTATAGACTTATTTGCTATTTTCTAATGCCTTATGAAATTAGTTATCCGTAGCTATTGTTTTACTAAGTTAAAATTAGAAATATCGGGCTAAAAACCCTAAGCAATAAATTTATGGTGCGTTTTTATCCAATTTATTTTTGACTTGCTAGCCTCAATAGCTATTGAGTATAGGTTGTTTTATGTGTAGCAGTGCTAAGGTTAAATGCTGATTTTTGATGCTTTGGAAGTGATTTCTAGCGACTCAATAAATAAATCAGTAGTAAAATTTTCATCAATTCGATGATAATTATTGACGATTTTTACTGAAAATAAGCGCGAAACCCATTAAGATTATAATCCTAAATTATCGTCTTAAAGTTTTGGTTTTTCTATGCTAAATTTTTTACCAAGCCCGATTATTGGCTGCCTTTCTTTAATTTTATATATCGCTAATACCATTTTATGGTTAGTGCCAATACTCATTTGTTCGTTGCTGAAGGCATTAGTGCCGTTAAGATTTTGGCAAAAGTTTTTTAGTTACTTACTGGATCAAATGGCCAGCAACTGGGTGTTATTTAATACCTTGAATCAAAAGTTATTTACGAACATAAAATTTCATGTCACCGGTTTAGAAAAGTTAAAAATGAAAGACTGGTATTTGGTGATCAGTAATCATCAAAGCTGGGTTGATATCGTAGTACTACAACGGGTGCTTCACGGTAAAATACCGTTTTTAAAATTTTTCCTCAAAAAAGAATTAATCTATGTCCCTTTACTTGGCTTAGCTTGGTGGGCGCTCGACTTTCCCTTTATGAAACGTTATAGCCAACACTTTTTAAAGAAAAACCCTCACTTAAAAGGCAAAGATATCGACACCACTAAAAAGGCCTGTGAAAAATTTAAGCATAAACCAGTCAGTGTGATGAACTTTATTGAAGGTACCCGCTTTACCCAAGAAAAACATCAAAAGCAGAAATCGCCATTTCAACGGTTATTAAAGCCAAAAGCTGGTGGCATTGGCTTCGTGCTACAAGCAATGAAAGGGAATCTAAGTAAAGTGGTCAACGTCACTATTTACTACCCAGAAGGCACGCCAACATTCATCGACTTTCTCTCTGGGAAAGTTAATCAGGTCCACATTGCCATTGAAACACAAGATATTGACGAG
>JBFJQB010000283.1:0-2160 GCA_041616855.1 Cognaticolwellia sp.
GCCATGATCTGGCACCCCTGCATCTGTCGCCGCTTTACCACAGATATATATACCAGCAACACTCATGGCGAACAGCAGTAATAAATAAAGCGTATTATCAAGCGGTGCCAGCAATAAAAATAAAGGTACTGCTGCTAAAGTGCCACACGTGCCTGGCGCTTTTGGCGCTAAACCACTACCAAAGCCTAATGCCAAAAAATGAATAGGGTTAGACAGACGAAAATTTGCAGTTGAAGTTGTCATTATTATTCGCCACGGCTGGCGAAGTGTTCAAAGCTTTTGGCATGTATCGGCACAGTTTTACTGTTCAATGTCGAGGTTATTTTAGCAGTGCGATTAATCTGACCGATGCAAGTAATGGTATTACCACTATCAGCTAACGCCGTCTCCATACCGACTTTATTATCTTCTGAAACAGTAAATAACAATTCATAATCATCGCCGCCTGTTAAGGCTAGCTCGCAAGCTTGCTCCATGCCGATAGTATCGCGAAGGGCATTAGAAATAGGTAAATCATCGAGTACGATATTAGCGCCAACATTTGACGCCGAGCAAATATGCCCAAGATCCGCAATTAAGCCATCAGAGATATCTATTGCCGCACTGGCGTATTCTCGTAATGCTTGTCCTGCAAGAACCCTTGGTGAAGGAAAGTCTAAACTCTTGCGCACGTTGTCGACATATTCAGAGGCAACATTCACCTCTTTAAAAATATGCTTCAATGCTAGCGCGGCATCACCAATCTCACCCGTAACATAAATCCAATCACCGGCTTTCGCGCCAGCACGAGTCAAGTGGCGCTCTTTAGGTACTAAGCCTTGAGCTGTAACTGTAATACTTAACGGGCCACGAGTGGTATCACCACCAATTAATTGCACGTTATAATACTCGCACAACTCAAAAACCCCCTGACAAAACTCTTCAATCCAGTTTTGATCGGCTTCTGGCATAGTGATCGCTAAAGAAACCCACGTAGGTTCTGCGCCCATGGCTGCTAAATCGGACAAATTAACCGCAATCGATTTATGGCCAATTGCGCGGGCACTCGTTTCATGAGGAAAGTGCACGCCAGCAACTAACGTATCGGTAGTTATCGCAATATTTTGTCGCTCAGACGGGCTAACAATCGCGCAATCATCACCTATACCAAGCACAACGTCTTTACGCTTAATCACTTGCTCGGTAAAGAAGCGCTTGATCAATTCAAACTCTTTCATTTTACTACCAAATTATGATTATTCGTTCGGACGTTCAAGCTTGACGACTTTGTCTAGTACACCGTTAACAAATTTATGGCTATCATCGGCAGCAAATGACTTTGCTAACTCAATTGCTTCATTGATGATAACTCTGTAAGGCACATCTCGACAATCAGACACTTCATAAACCGCCACACGTAAAATGGCTTTTTCAACATGGTCTACATCTTCGAGTGGACGATCTACGTGAGGAGATATTTTCTCATCTAGTGCGCCAACTTGTGTTGCAACGCCGCGAAATAATTGTTGAAAGTAGGCAATATCGAATCGACGAGCGCTATTTTCAGACAAAAAATTTGTTTCAATTTCAGCAATATTGTTTTGGCTTAATTGCCAAGAGTATACCGCTTGTACTGCCAATTCTCTGGCCTTTCTTCTAGGTGATGGTTTCACAAATATATCCTGTTATAACTTATCGAGCACGTTGACCATTTCTAAAGCACTTAATGCCGCTTCAGCGCCTTTATTGCCCACTTTCAGGCCAGCACGATCAATAGCTTGCTCAATTGTGTCAGTGGTAATTACACCAAAGGCTACTGGCATAGTATATTCCATCGCGACTTGGGCTAGGCCTTTGTTACATTCACCCGCAACAAAATCAAAATGAGGCGTACCACCACGAATAACCGCGCCAATCGCTATAATGCCATCGTAACCACCTTTCGCTGCAATTTTCTTAGCCGCTACTGGTAACTCATAGGCACCAGGAACACGAATAACCGTAATATCGCTATCGGCAACATTGCCGTGGCGTTTAAGGGCATCTACTGCACCTTCAAGTAAACTATCAACCACAAAACTATTAAAACGAGAGACAACAATTGCGAATTTTTTGCCGGTTGCATCAAAGTTTGCTTCTACGATGTTCATTTAAAAATCACCTACTGATAAAAATTGCCGC
>JBFJQB010000284.1:0-2157 GCA_041616855.1 Cognaticolwellia sp.
AACAACGAGGATTGCAGAATTTACGGGCTTACTTTCATTTTTGTTGCCAATTTCATTGCCGCTTTCATTACCACTCTCATTACTAAGACCAATTAAACTTAAATTACCTTGCTGCCAAAGCAGTTGACCTTGCTGGGCTATCTGCGAGTTTAATTCGATTTGAGCTTGCTGATGCACACAACCAAAGTCATTATCCGGCTGATTAAGCACAACGATCAGCAGGCACTGTTGCTCTGCAAGCGCCGAGCGAACAAAGCGCTCAATAAACAGCCCTGACTCTTGAAATGCAGGAATAACTAGCGCGTGTTTAAAACAAAGTTGCTGTGGAAACGACGCCAATGCTTGTACTTCAGGCTCAGCATAATGAGCTAAGTATTTAGTACAGGTTTTATCTTGTGCAGCGGCATCATTTGCCATGTTGCTTCCTAACTAAAAAATATCGAATTAATGCAAGGCTGCTCGAAAAGGTAATGCTGAACAAATATCGGCTTCAATATTTAACACTTCTTCTAAGCGTTGATTAACCTCAGCCTGAGGGAAGTATTCATAAGCAAGTTCAATAAACAAGTTTTTATGCTTTTCTTCTGATTTTGCAATGCTTTGATAAAAGTCTTTATCTTTCCCCGCAGGCAACGCTTCTGCAATCAATGAGAAACGTTCATGGCCTCGGGCTTCAATAACCCCTGCGACAATCAATCGGTCCATAAAAAACACATCACTACCGTTGCGAAATACTTTTCTGATCTGATTAATGTAAGGGTCTTTTTCATCCGCGCCAAGTTGGCCGCCGCGAGCATTGATCAGCTTTAATACTTGCTTAAAATGAATTAGCTCTTCTATCGCTAAATCCGCCATAGCTTTCACTACAGACTTGCGGTCGGGATAGTGTGAGATCATCGACATCGCCATACCGGAAGCTTTTTTCTCAGCTGCAGCATGATCAGTTAAAAAAGCGTCGAAGTCATTCAGCACGACATCAGCCCAGGCTTTAGGTGTTTGATATTTTAATTCGAACATAGATAAGTTTTATTAATTGAAGCAGAAAGAAATAATGGCGGTATTTTACACGCCTAGAAATTAGCTACAAGAAAAAGCGGCAATAAAAAACGACAAGAAAATGCCAAACTTCCTGTCGCTTCACATAACTCTTGGTATAACTATTTGCATAGCTGATTACATTAATAGCAAAGTGCTAACGCCATGCTCATCCGTATTAGCATTGTTGCCCATACAACCAAAAGCGGTGTTAAACCGTTCAGTGGGGCATTGCGGTATAGGGATATTGGGGTAAAGATCAATATCATCATAGCTCTCGTCATCACCAATAACCGGTGCACGAATACCCCAGCCGGCGCATAAGTGTACATACTGACACCAAGAATGAAAGCAATTGCGCTAAGCAACTAAGGTTAATGGCCACAACATAGAAGCGCTATTTTAGCTAAAATTACTTGTAGAGGATTAATAGCCGGTTACTTTATTTAAATTGTAATACGCCGACACGGCAAGCAAAGCGTTGATATCACCTTGCTTCGAAAAGTGTTTTTTTCATTTACAAGCATTGTTAGTTTTTTTCGACGAAGGCCTTAATTTCATCCAGATCTTTTTGCAGCATGCGAGCCATAGTTCTTTTAAAAAATAGCCCCATAATACTTGAAGCCATCCTGATAAATATAGAATCAGCACTGTCGGTAAATGACATCGTCAGCAGGGTTTTATTATCCACCTCAGTAACGGCCATTTTTGTCACGTATACTGCCCCACAATTTTCTGCTCGCGTACAGTAATATTCCCCATCAACACAGTCGGTGATCCACATAGTTTCAGATGACTCTTTACCAAACATTTCACGTGTTTCAAGCCATTTAAAACCAACGAAGCCTTGCTCTGGTTTATGAAGAACTTTTAAATCTACAATAGCAGAAATCATATTCATGCAATTTTCGATATCTGTGATTGCCGCCCAGACTTGACTCTTGGGACGATTAATTTCCACCGCGACAGTAATATTCATATGTAACCTCGGTATGACAGCTTTAAACTCGCCGATAAGTTCTAGCTTGAAAGCAAGCTGAATATAATAACTATAACCATAGCATATTGCCTTAGCGGCATTAAAATTCGCCATTGTTAATAACGTTGTCGTGAGTAACTATA
>JBFJQB010000285.1:0-2062 GCA_041616855.1 Cognaticolwellia sp.
CTTTAGCCATGGCTGAAGCCGTTAACGCTGCTGAAACTGATAGTCCTAACAAGGCTTTATTTGCGATTTTTTTTAACATAGGTCCTCTTTAAATATTTATTGTTGTTATTTATTAGCGTTGACATGAGTCAGCTCAAGAAAAATTTCTTCATGCCTGTAGCGCATTAGATGTGAAAGTGGATAATTTAAATAGTAAAATTAGGACGTTTTTTCGTAATAAACCGACGATTTACTTTTAAAAAACTGACTATTTGGTTAGCGTTTTTTTGTCTTTTATTTCATGATAGTAGCTGTAAAGCTACTGGTTTTAATAGCTTTGATGTTTTTGCTTTGTAGGGACGTTTTATGGCAAGGGCATTAATACAACTTGTGGTGAGTAAGGCATGAGCTAGAGTTTGTTTTTTTCACTTTTGATGGACGCTTTCATTAAGCTTTGTGTTTGTTAATACCGGCTTTGTTGAGCGCTGTTTCTGTTTCTCACGGCCCCTTTCTAAAATACTTTCTGTATTTATTAATCACTTAAAAAACTAAGGTTTGAGTACATTTTAGCTTTTTAATTTTCATCTAAATTATGGTGACATTTAATCGTTAGCTCAAATACCAAGGGTTGTTTATAAAATAATCACTTAAAAGCAAACTTTAGATGGGGGTATAGCGGTTATTACTGTATAATGCGCGGCTTTATTATGATGGCTGCACTGGTGTTTATTGATACATCGGGGCTGGCTTTGCACATTTACAATATTAACTGCCCTTTAAAACTGTCCGTTAGCGCTAACCTGTTAGCGCAAACTAGTTAATGAGTTTAGTTAACGGAAAATAGGATTATCTTTTGATCACAACATCGAACATTACTATGCAATTTGGCGCAGAGCCGTTATTTGAAAATATTTCGGCTAAATTTGGCAATGGTCACCGCTACGGTTTGATCGGCGCAAATGGTTGCGGCAAGTCGACATTTATGAAAATACTCAGTGGCGACTTAGTGCCAAGCTCGGGTAATGTTTCGGTCAGCACCGGCAACAAAGTCAGTACCTTGGGACAAGATCAGTTTGCCTTTGAAGAGCACAATGTTATTGATACGGTGATCATGGGTGATATGCCATTATGGCAAGTTAAGCAAGAGCGTGACGCCATTTATGCACAAGCAGAAATGAGTGAAGCTGATGGCATGCGGGTGGGTGATTTAGAAAGCCAGTTTGCTGAAATGGACGGTTACACCGCAGAAAGCCGAGCGGGTGAAATATTATTAGAAGCCGGTATTGAAGAGTCTTTTCATTACGGCTCAATGCAACAAGTTGCGCCTGGTTGGAAATTACGTGTGCTATTAGCACAAGCATTGTTTGCCAATCCTGATATTTTATTACTGGATGAGCCTACCAACAACTTGGATATCCATACCATTAGTTGGTTAGAAGGTGAGTTAAACAAACGTAAATGCACCATGATTATCATTTCGCATGATAGACATTTTCTTAACTCCGTTTGTACACATATGGCTGATATTGATTATGGCGAACTACGTATTTACCCAGGTAACTACGAATTTTACTTGGCACAATCTGCGTTAATACGTGAACAGTTATTAGCGGGTAATGATAAAAAAGTAGCTGAAATCGCCGAATTACAAGACTTTGTAAACCGTTTTGGTGCCAATGCTTCAAAAGCTAAACAAGCCAGTTCACGTGCGAAAAAAATGGATAAAATTAAGTTAGATGATGTAAAAGCCTCTAGCCGCATTACGCCTAAAATTGCTTTTGCGCCTGGCAAGAAAATGCATCGCCAAGCATTAGAGCTTGAAGGGCTAAGCCATGGTTTTGATGGTGAAACACTATTTAAAGGTGGCGATTTATTATTAGAAGCCGGTGCCAAATTAGCGATTATTGGTGAAAATGGTGTGGGTAAAACTACATTATTACGCTGTTTGATGAATGAATTTGATAACGTTGAAGGTGTGGTTAAGTGGTCTGAGAATGCTTCAGTCGGTTATTGCCCGCAAGATAGCGGTCACTTTTTTGATAATGATTTAACGCTCATGGAATGGATGTCTCAATGGCGTAGA
>JBFJQB010000286.1:0-2054 GCA_041616855.1 Cognaticolwellia sp.
AACAGCGCTCAACAAAGCCGGTATTAACAAACACAAAGCTTAATGAAAGCGTCCATCAAAAGTGAAAAAAACAAACTCTAGCTCATGCCTTACTCACCTCAAGTTGATATTAATGCCCTTGCCATAAAACGTCCCTACAAAGCAAAAACATCAAAGCTATTAAAACCAGTAGCTTTACAGCTATTATCATGAAATAAAAGACAAAAAACGCTAACCAAATAGTCAGTTTTTTAAAAGTAAATCGTCGGTTTATTACGAAAAAACGTCCTAATTTTACTATTTAAATCATCCACTTTCACATCTAATGCGCTACAGGCATGAAGAAATTTGTCTTGAGCTGATTCATGTCAACGCTAATAAATAACAACAATAAATATTTAAAGAGGACCTATGTTAAAAAAAATCGCAAATAAAGCCTTGTTAGGACTATCAGTTTCAGCAGCGTTAACGGCTTCAGCCATGGCTAAAGACGTAGTTATTGACGTATATTACACCGCGGCAGCAAAAGCTCGCAGTTTTGATATTCATGCGGAAATCGCCAATATCGTTGCAGACTCTAACGCTAACTACCAAAAAAATGGTTTAGATATTAACTTAGTCTTAGCTTGGGAAGGTGAAAACCAAGTTAGTACCGATTATGTTGCTTCTTGGGGTAACATCCAAAGTTTTTACAAAAATAGCCAAATCCGTAATTGGCGTGATCAATACAATGCTGATTTTGTGGTTGTGATCGGCAGTGCTCAAAGCTCTTCAGGTGGTACAACTTGTGGTATTGCAGGTTCAATTTATGGTATGGATGATGTATTCCCAGATCACGATGCTTACGATAGTTACGCATACAATATCACGGCCAACAACTGTGGCGACACTACACTTACCTTCATGCATGAACTAGGTCACAATATGGGTTTAGGCCACTCAGTTAGACAAGGCGCTGAAGGTGGTGTTTACACTTGGGGAGTAGGTTACGGTGTTGATAATCAATTCGCGACTATCATGGCATACCCGCAAGAATTTTATACTACTAATCAGTTATCGTATTTCTCTAACCCAGGCTTAGCATTAAATGGCGAACCTATTGGCGTGCACAATGTTGCCGACGCACAAAGAGCACTTGAGCTAGTCACTAATGAGATTGCGGCATTCCGTTAATCGTGCAGTTTAAGTGAAAAAAGCGAAGTTAATAAAAAATTACTACCATTAACTTCGCTTTCAATACGCCTAACTACTGATAAAAGCGCTGTTTAAGCTTTATAAGCAGCATTAATAGCAAAACTTATGGCTATGTAATAGCCAACCACTACATAGTAACCAGGAACATTTATGACAAAAGTGTTAATTATTATAAGCGCCTTAGCTGTGGTGTTTACCACGGCGTTCTGGCTTGATTCATCAGAGACTCCTGTAAAGGTGGTTGAAAATAAACTCAGCTCTACAATCAAAAAACTCCCCGAACACCCACAACACTTAGTGTCTCACCCACAACCTCATTCAACGCTAAATAAAGCACTATCGAACTCGGCGATTAATCGTGACGTTACGGTAATTGATAGTGCAGAACTAACTGACGGCGACACGCCATTTGCTCGGTCTGAAACCGCAGAGAAGTTTCTAAAAGCTTCAGGAAAATTACGAGAGAACTTGCGCGGTGAAGTGTATCTAGAAATAGATAATGAGCATATTTCATCACTAGAACAAGGTAGTATCTTAAAACTTGATATCCCATTTTTTGATATGTACCAAGATGTTGCGGTAGAAAGCACGAAACTTGATAGTCGTGGCAATAAAACCATCAATGCCGCTTTTTTGATGAATGATGATATATACACCACGACAATTACCATTAACAAGCGCGCTATTTATGGCCACATTGAAACGCCTCATGGTATTTACTCATTAGCTGGCAATGGTCAATATGCTTGGATGGCCGAAGCAAAAGACTTAGTACACGGCGCAATACCCGATCAAATTGGTGGTAATGCTTACGATGGAAGTGCTGATGCACAGCCGGTGACTGAACCTGAGCCTATTACGATAACAGGAAAGTAATGGTA
>JBFJQB010000287.1:0-1993 GCA_041616855.1 Cognaticolwellia sp.
AGCCAATTAGGTTTAGCTAAACGTCATAATGCGAGTGCGTTTTTAGCGGCAGTATTTGTCTTAATCGCGGATAGTAAAAATGAACAACTTAAGATGTTAAAACCCGCTTTAGTTGAGAGCTTAAAATCGTTAGCTTAGGCGCTCAGCTTTCAGGTTTTAGTGATGTCAGAGTTAAGCTGCTAATTTTACCTTTAGTACAGTCAAATAATTAACACGTTGAAAAGTTTCAACTTAGCTATTTTTTAGCGTGTTAAGTTCATCACATAAGCTAAACTAGTTAAACAAAGCACAGTTCAAATCGAAGCTATTATGATTAAAGTAATAAAAACATGTCTGCTGCTCGCAGTAATGTTTTGCCTGATATCACTATCGGCAAGCGCTAATGCTGTTAATGAACCGCGAGAAGCGTCAGCTGATACCAGCAATGCTAAAAAGCTAGAGTCGAATGTAACAGCAGTAGATATAACGCAAGACAGCTTTCGTTGTATTCGAGATATGACACCGGTTAGGCATTTTTATGTCGATAATTTATTTGGCGATATCGATGCTACTTTAACTGCGGCGAATGCTGCCGAAGGCGCGGTTTATCCAGTCGGTTCAGTCGTACAACTTGTGCCAACTGAGGTCATGGTTAAACGTGAGTCTGGTACGTTTCCCGCGACAGGCGATTGGGAATTTTTTGAATTACAAGTAGACGAAAAAGGCTCAACTATCACTAAACGTGGCTTTGTTGATGTCAACAACCGTTTCGGTGGCAATTGTTTTACTTGTCATGCGCCGGCTCGTGTACCTTGGGATTTTATTTGTGAGTCAGATCATGGCTGTGAGCCTATTCCGATTGATCATGCTATGACTGGTGCTTTACAACGTTCAGATCCACGGTGCGGGGAAGCTGTGCCAGAGTCTGGTGACTGGATGGCGTTAGTTAAATTAAAAACCATGGTGCTAATTGGGTTAACTAAAAAATGGTTTGAAGATTGAGCAAGTTTTAACTGTATAATTAACGCATCATTAAAACACCCCCATAAAAGACTACACCTACCTAAAAGCCCTTTACGTCTTTGCTAAAGAGAAAAAGCTAGTATTAAAGTGTTCGTTAAAGCAACATGCTTAACTATCTTTGGTTTTCAGCATGGATTTTATATTCTTTAGGTGCGCTCTTGTTAATTCTATTGATATAATATCTTCCATTATATTATTTAAACTTTATATTTTAGGGGTTCTGTGGATGTCGGAAGTAGAAAACCGTCCAACCAATTTTATTCGCCAAATCATTGATGCGGATCTTGCTAGTGGTAAGCATACTAAAGTACAAACACGTTTTCCGCCCGAGCCGAATGGTTTTTTACATATTGGCCATGCGAAATCTATTTGCTTAAACTTTGGTATTGCCCAAGATTACAATGGTTTGTGTAACCTGCGTTTTGATGATACTAACCCTGAAAAAGAAGATATTGATTACGTAAACTCAATTCAAGCTGATGTGAAATGGCTAGGCTTTCAGTGGGCCGGCGATATTCACTATTCTTCTGATTATTTTGATCGTTTATATGGTTACGCCGTTGAACTGATTGAAAAAGGTTTAGCTTATGTTTGTTTTTTAAACGGTGAAGAGACTCGCGAGTATCGCGGTACGTTAAAGCAACCCGGAAAAAACAGTCCTTACCGTGATACTTCGGTTGCCGAAAACTTAGCGCTATTTGAAAAAATGAAAGCGGGTAAGTTTAAAGAAGGCGAATGTGCCTTACGCGCGAAAATAGACATGGCATCAAGCTTCATGTGTATGCGTGATCCGGTTATTTATCGGGTTAAATTTGCCCATCATCATCAAACTGGTGATAAATGGTGCATTTACCCGATGTATGATTTTACCCATTGTATTTCGGATGCAATTGAAGGCATTACTCATTCAATTTGTACGTTAGAGTTTCAAGATAACCGCCGTTTGTATGATTGGGTTATTGAAAATATCTCTATTGAAACGACGCCGCGC
>JBFJQB010000288.1:0-1991 GCA_041616855.1 Cognaticolwellia sp.
AGCCACTTGCACATTGTCGCTCACTAAATAAGCATTCATCCAAGGAAGTGGGTTACTTTTAATATCAAAAGGAGCCTCATAACCAATCGCAGCTAAACGTTGGTTACTGATATATTCAATGTACTGTTTTAAAATAGCGGCGTTAAGGCCGATCATTGAACCATCTTTGAATAAGTAATCTGCCCACTCTTTTTCTTGGTCGACCACATCCAAGAAAATTTGCTTACCTTGCTCACGCAATTCAATGGCAATTTCTTGCATTTCAGGATCGTCTTTACCGGTGATCCAGTTATTGAGCATATGCTGTGTGCCCGTTAAATGCAGGGCTTCATCACGGGCAATGAGCTTGATGATTTTTGCATTGCCTTCAAGCAATTCACGCTCTGCAAAGGCAAATGAACAAGCAAAACTCACATAAAAACGAATGGCTTCTAAAGCATTGACCGAGCAGATAGCTAAGAATAGACGTTCTTTTAATTTACGTTCACTCACTTCAATGGTGCTACCGTCAACTTCATAATTACCAGGGCCTTGCGACTGTAATAATTGCGTTGTGATAATAACCGCATCGAAATATTTGGCGATGCTTGTTGCGCGCTTTAATATGGCAGGGTTAACCATAATATCGTCAAATACAGCGCTAGGGTCGGAAAATAAGTTACGTAAAATATGGGTGTATGAACGAGAATGAATGGTTTCACTAAATGCCCATGTTTCAACCCATGTTTCTACTTCTGGCAATGACACTAAAGGCAGTAATACCGCATTAACAGAGCGCGCGGCCATAGAGTCGAGTAGGGTTTGATACTTAAGGTTAGAAATAAAAATATGTTTTTCAGAGTCCGTTAAACTCTGCCAATCAGCACGATCTTTTGAAACATCAATTTCTTCTGGACGCCAAAAAAACGATAACTGCTTTTCAATCAACTTTTCAAACGCCATATAGCGTTGTTGGTCGTATCGTGCAACATTAACACTGTTTCCCAAAAACATTGGCTCTAACAAGGCATTGTTAGCTGTTTGGTTAAACGTAGTGTAAGACATTTATCTCTCCTTGAAATAGCGCCGAGTCATGGCAATATTTCGTCACTTAGTGGTAATTAAACGAGTTTTTATTAAGTTTGCTGTCAGGCATAGTTGTGGCAAAAAAAGAGGAAAACTCGCTGTTTTCCTCCGATGCTTCGCTATATCTTACAAGCGCCGCCGGCACAATCATCTTCTACTTCGGTTTGGCTGTCATCTGCGCCATCACGAGTGTTGTGGTAATACATGGTTTTAACACCAAGTTTGTAAGCGGTTAAAATATCTTTCAATATTTGTTTGATAGGCACTTTGCCACCTTCAAAGCGTGAAGGGTCGTAGTTGGTATTAGCAGAAATAGTTTGATCAACAAACTTTTGCATAATACCGACTAATTGTAAGTAACCTTCATTGCTTGGAATGTTCCAAAGTAGCTCGTAGTTGTCTTTTAATCGTTGATACTCAGGAACTACTTGCTTTAATACTCCATCTTTACTGGCTTTAATGCTGATTAAACCACGTGGTGGCTCAATACCATTCGTGGCATTAGATATTTGTGATGAAGTTTCTGATGGCATTAACGCCGATACTGTTGAGTTTCTAACACCATGCTTTTTAATGCTAGCGCGCAGTGATTCCCAATCTAAATGCAACGGCTCACCGGTAATTTTATCGATTTCTTTTTTATAAGTATCGATAGGTAATATACCTTGCGATAAACGCGTTTCATTAAACTTAGGACACGCACCTTGCTCTATTGCCAATTCATTCGAAGCTTTTAGCAAGTAATATTGAATGGCTTCAAACGTGCGATGAGTTAAATTGTTGGCACTACCGTTAGAGTAAAATACACCATTTTTAGCGAGATAATATGCGTAGTTAATAACACCTATACCTAAGGTACGACGGCCCATGGTGGCAGTATGTGCTGCGGGTACCGGGTAGTCTTGGTAATCTAGCAAGCTATCGAG
>JBFJQB010000289.1:0-1982 GCA_041616855.1 Cognaticolwellia sp.
AATTCTGAAAAGCCTGCAGAGTTATTAGCCAAGGATAAAATTATCGAAAGCTATAAACTTAAGCTGCCGAAGAAAAATGTCAAAGTGCTTGCCGTTGATGAGGTGTTTAAATAGTTAGTCATTTTCCTTGTCACTCTTTCATCTTCACCTGAAAGAGTGACAAAACGCACTTCATAAACAGTAAAATATCAAGCCCAGTTATCTAGTACCAAGCAAGTAAGGTGCGGTAGGGGGCCAGTTATTGATAAATTGTAACAACAAGAAAATTCAGTTAGTGTCAGCAAAGTAGCGAATAAACATTAAGCCCATTAACCCCAAAATAACAATACAGGGAGTAGAAGCGATGGAACTATTCAATATTAACTTAGATGACGTCATTAAGAACCTAATGCAACTCTTTATCGCCTTATTTTTACCCTTTATGACGGCATGGGAAAGAGAAGCAACAAGCCGTTCGGCAGGCCTGAGAACCTTCCCTTTGGTCTCAATGGCGGCCTGTTCTTTCACCATTCTAGCAATGTCTATCTTTGAAGATCAAAATGCGCAGTCAAAGGTCATTGCTGGTATCGTCACTGGCATAGGCTTTATTGGTGGTGGTGCTATTTTAAAAGATTCTTCGTATGTTAGCGGCACCTCAACAGCCGCTGCAATTTGGTCTACTGGCGCAGTGGGCATCGCGGTTGGTTTAGAACGAATAGAAATTGCCATTGCGCTCAGTATTATGACTTTTGTGACCCTGAAAGTGATAGGAAGAGTCAAGGAAGAAGTTTCTAAAGACTGATTTAACCTATTAACCCTGAATTAATACCCGTGATAGTGGTATAGCTAATTTACTCACAACCGGTATAAATAGCTATATTACAATCTGATTAACGAATCTTTACCACCCAAACACCACGCTAGCTAGAGTGTTTGGGTTGCTTTCCCTGTCATGTAAAAGCGGTTTATATGGGCAAGTCTACACCGCCGATAACGCTTAAAATTACCGAAAATTGCGTAGTTTTCAATCAAAATAGCATTAATCAAGGGGGCAAAAAATATGATAAGTAGGGGTTTATCCGGATATCCTCTTTAGCTAATTTTCGTAACAGTGTCAGGGTCAACTATCTCTTATAGGAAGGTCCCATGAACAAGAAATTATTAGCGATTACCATTTCAGCACTAACAGCTTTTAACGCAAACGCAGATGCGCTGTTGGGTTCGAAGCTACAAAATATGATGCCAACACTAACTGGCCAAACTAAAGTTGTTGTATCAACTTACGACCGTGATGAGATGCCACATGTAATGGCTACATTGAATGTTCCATACCTTTCCTTAACAACGTTACCTATGGCAGGTGCGTCACTTTCGAAAACGCAAATTCAACAGCTTGCTGCAGATGCACGCGTTAAAAGCATTTATTATGACGCCGCACTTGAGTACTACAATTACACCTCTGGTGAAATCACTGAAGGTCATTACGTTCACGACGTTGAAGGCGTGACGGGGGCAGGCACCACTATCGCTGTACTTGATTCTGGTGTTGATGCTACGCATCCAGATTTAAAATTGGGTGAAAAAACCATTCAAAACGTAAAAATTGCTGGTGATTTAGATCTTGCTGGCGGCGTAAACTTATTTTTAGAAGGTCAACTTAACACTGACACTAGCTCTGGTCATGGTACACACGTAGGTGGCACGGTAGCTGGTACAGGTGAAGCCTCTCGCGATGACGAAAGACGCGCTTTTTACCATGACGGCATTGCCCCAGGTGCTAAACTTGTTGGTTTAGGCGCTGGTGAAGCGATTTCTATTCTTTACTCATTGGCAGGTTTTGATTATGCCATTGCTAATAGCGATCGCTACAGCATTGACGTGATCACAAATAGCTGGGGCGGTGGCGATGGTAACAACTTCGATCCGAACAACCCAATCAACCAAGCGTCATATGAGGCTTATAAAAAAGGTATAGTAGTAACATTTGCTGCTTCAAATAGCGG
>JBFJQB010000290.1:0-1954 GCA_041616855.1 Cognaticolwellia sp.
CGGCATTTCTATATTCAATTTTTAACCTTTACGTGTACTACGTGAACGAGCGAGCATAATAATTATGGCTAATTTTAGCACTAACCAGTTCAAAGCTGGACTTAAATTAATGATTGATGGTGAACCTTGTAACATTATCGAGAATGAAATCGTAAAGCCAGGTAAAGGGCAAGCATTTAACCGTATTAAAATTCGTAAGTTAATTTCTGGCAAGGTATTGGAAAAAACTTATAAATCAGGTGAAAGTGTCGAAGGCGCAGATGTCATGGACTCAGAATTAGGCTATTTATATGCTGATGGTGAGTTTTGGCACTTTATGAATAACGAAACTTTTGAGCAAGTCGCTGCCGATGAAAAAGCGGTTGGCGATGTGGCTAAATGGTTAGCGGAAGGCGATGTTTGTACCATCACTTTTTGGGATGGTAACCCTATTTCAGTTGATCCACCTAACTTTGTTGAATTGGAAATAACGGAAACTGATCCCGGCCTTAAAGGTGATACCGCCGGTACGGGTGGTAAGCCAGCAACATTAACAACCGGTGCCGTTGTTCGTGTTCCACTATTTGTTCAAATAGGCGATGTTGTTAAAGTCGATACGCGTACGGGTGAATATGTTTCACGTGCGGGTAAGTCATAGTAGTAAACGTTAAAGCATAATAAATAAAAAGCTCACTTCTGTGAGCTTTTTTAGTTTTACCTTATTCAATAATTATAGGTGCTGTGAAGTTGGCACTCGTGAAGTTTTACCATCGGGCCATTGCGTAAACGGGAATGGATAGGTTTCTGAGTTAATGGTTAAAAATTGATTAATTTGGAAAATATAGCTATTTAAGCTTTGTCCAAGCGTTAACAGTTGTTGATTCGGCTTATTGGTGCAAAGTAGGGTGATAAACTGAAAAATAGCGATTAAGGTAATAAAAAGTCGAATAAAACCACTGATAAAACCAAAGCACAACATAGCCAATCCACGCTGCCATATGCCAGGGTTTTTCCATGACTTATCCGTTGTCTTCTCTTGGTCAAATAATTCATTTTCTAAATCAGCTCGCATACCGTAACTCCGAATTTTTACATTAGTTTGTTGGTTGATACTGGATATAGCAAAGTCGAAGCCAATATTTAATTTTATTATTTATCAATGAATTAACCGTTTTCTCTTTTACTCTCATTGTTAATAAAATAACTATTTAGCGAAAAACACCACCTTTTGTCAAAAAAAGTAAAAGCCTGCATTGCAGGCTTTGTTAAGAGTGTTGAATTATTTACTTTAAATGCTCATTAAAGTAATTGGTCATCATAGTTTTTAAATGCAAAGTTGTTCCTTCTCCTTTCCAAAGACCATGGCCACGATTCGGATACGACATAAAATCAAATTGGCGGTTATGTTTAATCAACTCGTTTATTAAGCGCTCAGTGCCTTGGTAATGCACGTTATCGTCACCGGTGCCATGAATAAGCAGTAATTTGCCTTGTAGATTCTTTGCGTGCGTGATCGGAGAGCCTTGCTTATAGCCTTCAGCATAATCACTTAACAATCCAGAATATCGCTCTTGATAGATACTATCGTACAGGCGTTGATCAGCCACTGGTGCTAAAGAAATCCCCACTTTATACAATTCAGGGTAGCGAAATAGCATATTTAATGTCATCGAACCACCGCCAGAATGGCCCCAAATACCGACACGCTCAGCATCAATGTACGACCAACGTTTAGTCATCTCTTTTAGCGCGTCAGCTTGATCACGTGATGATAAAATACCGACTGCACCATAAATGGATTTACGCCATTCTCGGCCTTTAGGGGCTGGTGTGCCGCGATTATCAATAGAGGCAACAATAAAGCCTTGCTCGGTTAACATTTGATCCCAAAAGTAAGCATTACCACGCCATCTATCTTGCGCGGTTTGTCCTGCCGGTTCGCCATAAACATAAAATATAATTGGATATTTTTTAC
>JBFJQB010000291.1:0-1926 GCA_041616855.1 Cognaticolwellia sp.
CACAATGCCAACGCGAGGGCTATAATAATTTGCGTCAGTCCGGCTTAGAAAAAGCCGCTTTAGGGGTAACGAGCTTAGAAGAAGTCAACCGAGTCACTAGCTCATAAACATAATGAGGCGTTAATTAAATCTATAAAAGATGTGTTAGTTATAGGGCTGTTTGCTAACAAAGTCGCTAATAATTGCCATGTGTCGACAATAACTATAAGCTAAATGTGTGAAAGGCAAACACTTGACATAGATAACAATGTGAATACTTACAATAACTAGACAATAAAAATTAGGTTAAGCGAATGGCTGTTTCTTCCTCAATAAAAGTAAAAGACAAAAAAACTAAAGTTAAAGCACTTGATGTTTATAGCTGGCAAGGCCTTAACCGTAAAGGGAAAAAAATTGGTGGCGAGCTTAATGCCAACAGTGTTTTAGAGCTTAAAGCCCAACTCCGTAAGCAAGGTATCACGCCTGGGAAAATTAAAAAAAAGCCTAAACCTTTATTTGGCATGAGTGGCGATAAAAAAATATTGCCGGTTGATATTGCAGTAATTACCCGTCAAATCGCCACCATGTTGGCAGCCGGCGTCCCCTTAGTACAAACCATTGAGATGATCGGCTCTGGCCACAATAATGGTAATATGCAAAAACTTATGGGTACTATCGGCAATAAACTCCAATCGGGCATACCATTATCAGAATGTTTGCGTGAACACCCAATATATTTTGATGACTTATACTGCGATTTAGTCAGCTCAGGTGAGCAATCGGGCGCCTTAGAAACTATTTATGATCGAATTGCTACTTATAAAGAAAAAGCCGAAGCACTCAAAGCTAAAATAAAAAAAGCTATGACTTACCCCATTTCGGTGTTGGTGATCGCCTTTATCGTAACAGCAATTTTATTGATTTTTGTTGTACCGGTATTTCAAGATATTTTTGCCAGCTTTGGCGCTGAATTACCTGCCTTTACATTGTTAGTTATAAGTATTTCTGAATTTATGCAAGCCTATTGGTATTTCGGTTTGTTAGGGATATTTGTCGCTGGATTTTTCTTTAAAAAAGCGCATTTAAATAGTCAGACTTTTCGAGATAGCGTCGATAAAAAAATATTAAAGATTCCAGTGATTGGTGATGTGTTAAAGAAAGCCGCAGTTGCGCGCTATGCCAGAACGTTATCGACCACTTTTGCTGCAGGTGTGCCATTACCCGATGCCCTAGAATCAGCCGCAGGTGCCTCAGGCAACGCAGTGTTTCGTGATGCGATTTTAGAGATTCGCGCTGAAGTTACTTCAGGGATGCAAATGAACTTAGCTATGCGAAATTGTGCTATTTTCCCAGATATGGTGATTCAAATGGTCGCCATTGGAGAAGAGTCTGGCGCGGTAGATGACATGTTGGCAAAAGTGGCTACGGTTTACGAGCAAGAAGTCGATAACGCAGTTGATAATTTAACTACGTTATTAGAGCCGATGATCATGGCAGTACTTGGTGTGGTTATTGGTGGCTTGATTATCGCTATGTATTTACCCATATTCCAAATTGGTATGGTGGTTTAATAACCACTTACTTCAAAGCTAAGCTAACAGAAGTAAATTCACAAAACGATGCTAGTCATCGTTTTTTAATAAGTTAAAATAAGCTACCCGTCGGGTAGCAAATATTCTGTAATAAATATCTATCAACATTAAGGCTATTCTCTTGACAGATTTCATCACGCTAATGACTAATTCCCCGACATTTTTTTACACCATTGTCTTTATTTTCGCACTGATGATTGGCAGCTTTTTAAACGTGGTTATTTATCGCCTGCCTAGAATACTCGAACAAGGTTGGAAACGAGAATGTCGTGAGTTTTTAGCCGATGAACTCACACAATCTAAACAACAGACAGAAGAAGAAATTCTCACGTTATCAACACCTAGTTCTAGCTGC
>JBFJQB010000292.1:0-1909 GCA_041616855.1 Cognaticolwellia sp.
GATTTTAATACATCTAACAGCAAGTCTTTACTTACTTGGTCTGAGCCATCTTTTTGCACTAATCGAAACAGAATAGCTAAAGCGTCCTCATGGCGATTCACCTGACTATATTGTGCCGCCAACTTGTGTTGTAGGGCGATATTGTCTGGTTCACTTGTTAATTGTTGCTCAAGCGCTTTAATTTCAGGTGAGTCTGCGGCCTGTTGCGCTAACTCAAGTTTTGCCATTAATGATTGATAGTCACTGTCTTGATCAACCATTTTAAAGCTATTTAACAATGCTTCGGCATCGGATATTTTACCGGTTTGAATATAAACATTGGCTAGCACTAACTTAATATCCGCACGTTCACTATCAAGCTGATAAGCTTGATTGATCAGTGGAAATGCTTCCGCTACTTTATTTTCCGCTAGTAAGTCATTCGCTTGTGCTAGTAAGGTATCTTGCTCTTTCGGTAAGTATTTGGCCAAAAATTCACTAATCGTGTCATCGGTTTGTGGCCCTGTTAGGCCGTCAAGTGGTTGGCCTTCTTTAACGAGCACCGCGGTCGGTAGCCCTTGAATACCAAACTGTTGCGCAATTTGCCCCTGGGTTTCACAATCAACAGTTGCAAACAGGATGGTGTCACTATGATGCGTAAGTGCTATAGCCAACTTATCTCGTAATTCAACACTTTCTGGAATAGTCTGTGCCCAAAAATCAACTAATACCAGTTTAGTTTTTGATTCTTCGAGAATAACTTGTTGAAAGTTTTCTAAGGTGATCGCAAGAGAATTTGTCATCAATGCCGTTCCAATAATAAAGCCATATGCTTTTATTTGGGGTCAAACGTGAAAGATGCAAGCAACGGGGCAAAATATTTATTATGCTCAATGGATGATATGCCAATAAAGCAACGTTATAGCAAATGGCATATTGAGTTATGTCACTTACTGAAATACTTGGAGAGAAGATGCCAAAAAATACTGCTGTTGATGATTACATCGCATCAAAAGAGCCTTTTGCACAAGAAATTTTAGCCCATCTGCGCGATGTTATTCATACTGCTGCGCCAGATATGGTAGAAACCATCAAATGGCGTCAGCCTTGTTTTGAACTTAATGGCTTAGTTTGTGCGGTTGCAGCCTTTAAAAAACATGTCAGTTTTTCGTTTTTCAAAGGTCAATTATTAAACGACAGTGAAGGAATATTCTCGCCGAGCGATAATAATGAATTAACCGCACTTAAGTTTAGCTCTCTGGCCGAGATCCCCGCTAACCGCATTCTCAAAAAATATATCCAACAAGCCATCGCACTCAATAGTGCCAACAAGCTTAAAAAGAAGGTTACCCCTCGCAAGGATAAAAGTGAACTTATCGTACCGGAAGATTTAGCGAGGGCATTGGCGAAGCTGCCGTCTGCACAAAGCATTTTTAATGACTTTAGTTATTCAAAGCAGAAAGATTACATTGAGTGGCTTAATTCTGCGAAAAGAGAAAGCACTCGAGCTTCACGTTTAGCAATCGCTGTGGAATGGATCACCGAGGGAAAAGCTCGGAACTGGAAATACGAAAACTGTTAAGCAATTAAAATTTCACCGAGCCATAGCCATAGCCATATAAGTTACAGCTCGGTGAAAGTAATAGCCTACACGTTTTGCAGCAATTCTCGTGCAATAATGACTTTTTGTATCTCACTGGTGCCTTCATAGATTGAAGTTACACGCACATCACGCGCCATACGCTCAAGCGGGTACTCTTTAATATAACCGGCCCCTCCCATGAGTTGTAGCGCGTCATAACAAGCTTTATTGGCATTTTCTGTGGCAAATAACTTCGCCATTGAAGCCGCCATGCCAAATGGTTGCCCTTGCTCCTTGGTGTATGCTGCTTGCATCAATAATAATCGCGCAGCTTCCATTTCAGTATAA
>JBFJQB010000293.1:0-1886 GCA_041616855.1 Cognaticolwellia sp.
CTCTCGCGATGGTCGTTTCATCGAGAAAGTTGGTTTCTTCAACCCTACAGCGCAAGGTCAAGCGGAAAAATTACGTTTAGACCTAGACCGTGTCAACCATTGGGTTGGTCAAGGTGCAACTGTATCTGATCGTGTGGCCAAGTTAGTTAAAGATGCTCAAAAAGCAGCTTAATTAATTTTGGTAGGTTTTAGGAGTTAGTTGTGGAAGTTATTGGTAAAGAAGTCACTTTAGGTAAAGTAGGCGCAGTCTACGGCATCAAAGGTTGGTTGAAAATTCATTCATTCACAGATGACCAAGAAGCCATACTAGACTATTTCCCTTGGTCTTTAAAATTAGGGAATAATATTCAATCAGTAGATATTACCGATTGGCGCAAACATAACAATGGTCTTGTGGTTAAAGTTGCAGGTATTGATGATCGTGATGTAGCCCAAAAGCTTGTCGGTTCAGAAATATTTGTCAATGAAGATGCGTTATCAGACTTACCAGAAGGTGAGTTTTATTGGCGTGATCTTATCGGCATGACAGTAGTTACTGACAAAGGTTACGACCTAGGTCATGTTTCCGACATAATGGAAACAGGTGCCAACGATGTACTGGTTGTAAAAGCTAACTTAAAAGATGGCTTTGGGAAGAAAGAAAGGTTAATCCCTTACTTAATGGACCAAGTTATACTTTCGGTAAGCACTGAAAATAAACAAATTTGTGTTGACTGGGACCCAGGTTTCTAACTTGAGTAATAGTGTCGTTACAAACAAGCTTAGCAATAAGAAAATGTGGATAGGGGTGATAAGCCTTTTTCCCGAAATGTTTGACGCAATTACTGAGTATGGGGTGACAGGCCGAGCGATTCGTAATGGCTTAATTGAGTTTCATAAGTGGAACCCAAGAGACTTTACTCATGATAAACATCGTACAGTGGACGACCGACCTTACGGCGGCGGGCCTGGGATGTTAATGATGGTACAACCATTACGTGATGCTATCCAAGCTGCAAGAAAAGCTGCAGATGAAGGTAGTAGTCCTGATTTTATTAAAGAAAAGGGCAAAGCGAAGGTTATATATTTGTCGCCGCAAGGACGGAAATTGGACCAAGCTGGTGTACGTGAATTAGCACAACATGACCGACTGATATTTATAGCAGGACGTTATGAAGGTATAGACGAACGACTAATTGAGTCTGAAATAGACGAAGAATGGTCGGTCGGAGATTATGTTTTAAGTGGCGGAGAACTGCCTGCGATGAACGTAATCGATGCCGTAGCACGCTTTGTGCCCGGGGTATTAGGACATCAACAATCGGCTGAGCAGGATTCATTTTCTGACGGTTTATTAGATTGTCCACATTACACTAGGCCAGAAGTAATGGACGTTTCAGAAAATGAAACAAAGTCTGTTCCTAAAGTGCTATTAAGTGGTAATCACGAACATATTAGGCAATGGCGCCAATATCAGTCGTTAGAAAGAACGTGGACTAGAAGACCAGAACTATTAACTAACCTAGCTCTGACAGCAGAGCAGCAAAAAATGTTAACAGCCATTAAAGCTGATAACAAAAATGCTACTGATGACTGTGAACCCTAGGAAGAAGGTATTATGAGTAATATTATTAAGCAGCTTGAAGCTGAACAAATGAAAAAAGATGTACCAGTGTATAGCCCAGGCGATACAGTTGTTGTACAAGTAAAAGTTACAGAAGGTGATAAATCACGTCTTCAAGCATTTGAAGGTGTTGTAATTGCCATTAAAAACCGCGGCATCAATTCTGCATTCACTGTTCGTAAAATTTCAAACGGTGTTGGTGTAGAGCGTGTATTCCAGACACATAGCCCAATCGTTGACTCAATTGAAGTCAAACGTCGCGGTGATGTACGTCAAGCTAAGC
>JBFJQB010000294.1:0-1856 GCA_041616855.1 Cognaticolwellia sp.
AACAATTTTCAGCTCTTCGAGTATTTTGCGAAGGTAGCGCACCCGTCGGTCAATTTCACGCAGGCGTTTTTTGTTGTACTGATAGTCCGCATTCTCACTTCTATCACCTAAGCTTGCCGCCCATGACACTTTACGGGTGGTTTCTGGGCGATCTTCACGCCATAGTTTATTTAACTCTTGCTGCAGTAAAACATAACCGGCTCGGGTAATTAATTTTGTTTTCATAAGTTATCGTGCAATGTTGGTAACGGGAGATGAAAAGCGCTGTTCGCAGTAAATAATGCGAAAAATACCACACTCATGTTGACATAATAATATAGTGAAACGTTAGCGTTAGCTAGCGCACTACTTTTGAGCTTTGCTTAAACCGATGCAAAGTTTCGTTAGTTCTTTAGTGCGTTAGGTCAATAGTTTGAAGCTTCTGAAAATAAATCATGGATTATAATTTTCTTATCGGCATAAAAAAAACGGCGCTTAATGCGCCGTTTTATATCATCAACTGTTTTTAAAGGTATTAATTTGCGTACATATTAGAAACGGTTGTATCTATGGTGTAGTCAGTTGCCACAGAAATGTAACCCTTAACTCTTAACAAGTATTCACCTGCTGCAGTTGGGCGGAAACTGATTTCTTCAGGGTTTTCCAAAGATGAGCTGTTAGCAACAACATCACCATTAGGGTCAACCAGTTCAAAGTCTAAGTCAGCAACACCACCCCAAGATAACACGGCATTAACTAAGGTAGTGTTATCGAGCACTTGAATTGGGTGATCATTTACTTGCACATTTTCAACTGACGGGCCGATATTACCTGGAATTTGTCCTTCAACGTTTTCAATTCTTGAATTAGGTGCAACCAATTGACCATCAAGCTCAACACCGTCAAAAGTAATCGTACCGTTAACATGCTTTAATGTTACTGAGTGTACTTGGTTAGGATCTAAATCTCGTACTGAGAAAGTATTCACGGCTTTAGCAGGTGCGTAGTAATCGATCATGCCTTTGCTTTGACCGTCAACAAATACTTCGGCATGGCCATTCTTTGTTGAGCTAACATAATTTAGCTTGATGCTATCACCAATAAAACTAAAAGCTATTTCAGATTTTTTACTTTTTGATTTTTTATAAGTATTGTCACTGCTTAGGCCACTGTTGACCGACTTCCAACGACTCATATAATTAATTTCTTCAGCATTCTCACTTGCTGCTAACCAAACACCTTGACTAGACCAGTCAGTATCGCCGCTTAAAAAGTCGCTGCGTTCGCCAGTCGTATTTCTCGCAAGCTCAACTGCGTTTTTCACGTTGATGTAACCCGCGCCTACTTGATGAACTTGGTAACCTGGCATTTCATCAGCTGATTGTTTTAAAATATTTTCTACTTGATCAGGTGATAAATCAGGATTCACTTCCAACAATAAACCCACCACACCAGCAACAAAAGGTGTTGCCATTGACGTACCGCTCATTGACGCATAATAAACATGATATTCAGGGTTTGCAGGGTCAATAATTGGTCCTAATGCGGGTAATGGCGTATTGGCTGCACGTGTTGATACGATACCGCTGCCAGGTGCTGTAATATCAGGAGTTTTAATCCAGTCGCCTTCAACGCCGCGGCTTGAAAAATCAGCTAGGCCTTTATCCGGAGTACCAGCGGCAACATTAATAACCCAAGGTGCGATAGCATATTGGTTTAAGGTATTGTCATCAGGGCCGCTATTTGAAGCAGCAAATGTTACTACTATACCTTTTTTATAAGCCTCATATGACGCTTGGTTGATTGGGTTGTTCGGATCGAAGTTGTTACCATCGCCACCGCCCCAGCTATTTGTGATCACGTCAATGCTGTAGCGA
>JBFJQB010000295.1:0-1770 GCA_041616855.1 Cognaticolwellia sp.
AACAAAAAATTCCACAAACCCTAATGATAACTTACTGTTAACCATAGACAATGGCACTCAAAGTGTTCGTGCTTTAATATTTGATCTGCATGGTAATTTACTTGCCAAAAGCCGTATCGACCTTGACGCATATTTTTCTGATAACCCCGGTTGGGCTGAACAAAATGTAGATTATTTTTGGCAAATGCTAGGTCAGTGTTGTCAGCAACTTTGGCAGCAAGGTAAAGTGATTGAAAAGGGCTATCGTGAACGGGTTACGGCGCTAACGGTAACAACGCAACGTGGCACTGTGATTAATTTGGACAAAAATGGCCAAGCCTTACGCCCAGCGATGCTTTGGTTAGATCAACGGTTATCACAAAAAAATCATGCCATGCCTTGGTACTGGCGATTTGCATTTTCGTTGCTAGGTCAGGGGAAGGTTGTTGATTATTTCCGTCGAAAATCACAAGCTAATTGGCTTGAGCAACACCAGCCAGAGTTATGGGAAAATACGGATAAATTCTTGTTATTGTCAGGTTTTTTTACCTATAAGTTAATCGGACAGTTCAAAGACTCGGTCGGGAGTATTGTGGGTTATTTCCCCTTTGATTATAAAAAACAAACTTGGGCCAATGCCTGGAGTTGGAAATGGCAAGCGATGCCAGTGCAGCATTCCATGCTGCCAAGCTTAGTTAAACCAGGTGAAAAACTTGGTGAGCTTACCGCCGAAGCTGCCAGTCATACGGGTTTAAAAATAGGCACACCATTAATCGCTTCTGCATCCGATAAAGCCTGTGAAGTGTTAGGCTCTGGTTGTATTAGCCCTGAAACTGCCAGTTTAAGTTATGGTACTACGGCAACCATTAATACCAATAATGTTAAATATGTCGAGCCGCAAGCCTTTATTCCGCCTTTTCCTTCAGCTATACCTGATAACTTTAATAGTGAAGTTATGATCTACCGTGGTTTTTGGATGGTTAATTGGTTTAAGCAAGAATTTGGTCAAAATGAGATCACTCAAGCAGAAAATTTAGGGGTAAGCGCAGAGAGTTTATTTGATCAATTAGTAGCTCAAGTACCGCCTGGCTCTATGGGCTTGATGCTGCAACCCTATTGGTCTCCTGGTTTAAAAAACCTTGAAGCAAAAGGTGCTATTATTGGCTTTGGTGATGTTCATACTCGCGCTCATATTTATCGTGCCATTTTAGAGGGCTTAGCTTACGCATTGCGTGAAGGTAAAGAAAGAATAGAAAAACGTCAAAAAACAAAAATAACCCAACTAATGGTCTCAGGTGGCGGCTCACAATCTGATGCAGCTTTGCAGCTCACCGCCGATATTTTTAATTTACCCACCCACAGGCCACATACTTTTGAAACATCGGGTTTAGGTGCTGCGATTAATGCTGCGGTGGGGATGGGGTATTTTGACAATTATCAACAAGCGATAACGGCGATGACCCGTACTGAGCAAACATTTATGCCAAATCAAGCGAATGTTCAGCTTTATGATAAATTATATCAGCAGGTCTACCGAAAAATGTACCGACAATTAAAGCCAATTTATCAAAATATTAAAAAAATAACAGGCTACCCAGAATAGACGGTAAGTGACTATAAATGTTGAGTTTTTAAGGTGTGCATCGCAGTGGTTCTAAGGTGTGTTAGATTATTGTGCCGTGTTACTGTGCAGGGCAATGCGATTTCCTTCAGAGTCATGAATAATTGCACGAAAGCCATGACCACCGATTGATATTTTCTCCTCAACGAGCCGACCGCCATGCATTTCAG
>JBFJQB010000296.1:0-1727 GCA_041616855.1 Cognaticolwellia sp.
ATTTGGGGTCATGTCGATTTAAATACCGGCGATGAATATGCGCTAATTGGCCTACGTAATGGCGTTGCCGTGGTTAATGTCACTAATCCAACAGCACCTGAAGAAGTTGGCACAATAAGCGGTAGTAACTCGGCTTGGCGTGATATTAAGGTCTACCAATACTTTGATAGCAATATTAATGCTTGGCAAGCTTACGCTTATGCCACCATAGATAGTGCCACTGATTACGTGACTATTATTAACCTTAATCAACTGCCGAATTCTGTGAGTTTGGTAGAAAAAAACCGCGTAGTGACAAAAGCACATAATGTTTACATAACTAATGTCGATCATACGCTCAATATTGCCTTGCCCGGTTTAACACCAAGCTTGCAGCTAATCGGTAGTAATCGCTTTGGTGGCGCTTTTCATAGTTACTCGTTAACTAACCCCGCTACGTTAACAGCTTTATCGGCGAACTATTTTGGCGACGGCTACACTCACGATGGCGCATCGCTCAACATTACCGACAATCGTAAAGACAGCCAATGCAACAGTGCAAGTGCTAGCTGTACCATTTTTATTGATTTTAATGAAAAAGAAATGAAGCTGTGGGATATCACCGATACCGCGGCAACAACCTTACTCGGCACTGGAGAATATAACGACGTAGCAAAAAGTCAGCAATATATTCATTCCGGCTGGAGCAGTGAAGATAAACATCATATATTTTTGCATGACGAGTTTGACGAAAAAGAAGGCGGTTTAAATTCTACTGTACGAATTTTTTCAATCGCTGATCTCAACAACCCCATTCAAGTCGGGCAATGGACCGGGTCGACGCGCGCCATTGATCACAATGGTTTTGCTCGTGGCAACCGTTATTACATGTCCAACTACGAACGCGGTTTAACCATCTTAGACATTAGCGATCCAGCAAATCCCGTTGATGTTGGCTTCTTCGATACTTACACACCTTCTGATAACCCTGGCTTTAATGGCGCTTGGGGGGCTTACCCATTTTTACCCTCAGGTAACATCTTAGTCAGTGATATCGGTAGCGGTTTATATGTTTTAAAAGACCGTACCCAAGAATCTAGCCAAGGTAAAATAGACTTTAGTAGCAAAGCGGTTGATGCTAATCAAGGCGAAATATTAACAGTAAACGTGCAACGAAAAAACGCCAGCAACCCAGACCAAGCTATCACTATTAATTATCAATTATTAGCCGGTAGCGCCGAAGAAAACAGTGACTATACCCCCGTATCAGGCACACTAACTTGGCCAGCAAACGACACGGCAGACAAAAGCATCAACATTGAAATTGCTAACGATGCAACGGGCGCAGAGTTTCAAGAAATATTCTTTGTTAGGTTAAGTCAGCCCACTAACAGCGCAACACTAGGCAGTAATAATTACCTTACCATTAATGTTGATGGCCTCGTTGACACCGGCTCATTAGCATTTACGGCTGAAAGTGGGACGGTGGCAGAAAACCAAGGAACTATGGATATCACGCTTGCTCGCCAAGGCAGCTCAAAGGGCGCAGTTGCTGTTTCATACTTATTAACTTCCGGTAGCGCCATTATTGGCGAAGATGTTGAGTCTGCTTCTGGTACGGTTAGTTGGTCAGATGGCGATTTAACTGAGAAAAGTATACAAATCATTATTATTGATGATACTGAAAATGAACTTAATGAAGAGTTCTCCATTAGCTTATCGCCAATAGCAGGCAGTCGTTTAGGGGC
>JBFJQB010000297.1:0-1706 GCA_041616855.1 Cognaticolwellia sp.
CTAAGCCAGCGTATTGAGGGGTAAAACCACATGCACTTGCGGTGTTAACAATGAGCAAGGTTTTACCTTGATATTGAGTAAAATCAACCGTTTCATTTTTGTAATTTTCAGCGCCAAAGGCGTATATAGTTTTTGTCATTTGTATAAACTGGTCGGAGCAATGTAAAAACAGAATAAGTTAAATGCCTGTGATTCACAAGATTCACCCATCCAATTATATTAAATTAAATACGCTAACCTCCTTAATAGAAGACTTAACTAGCCCTACAGTCGGGTTAGTAAACTTGAGGTGTCCCAACGGTTACCGCCATTTTTTTGCACATCGGCATAGAACTGATCAACTAACGCGGTTAAAGGCAGTGTAGAGCCATTACGTTTTGCTTCTGTTAGGGCAATGTCGAGATCTTTTCTCATCCAGTCGACAGCAAAACCGAAATCATATTCACCTTTTATCATACTGTTATGGCGATTATTCATTTGCCAAGAGCCTGCCGCGCCTTGGCTAATCACTTCAACCACTTGCGCGCAATCTAGGCCGGCGTTTTGACCAAAGTGCAATGCCTCGGCTAAGCCTTGTATTACGCCAGCAATACAAATTTGATTCATCATTTTTGCTAATTGGCCACTGCCAATAGGGCCAAGCAACTTACTAAATTTGGCATAAGACTGCATCACCGGTTCAACAGCGCTGTAGCTAGCTTGTTCACCGCCAACCATAATAGTTAATTGGCCATTAACCGCGCCCGCTTCGCCGCCAGACACCGGTGCATCGAGAAAGGCTACACCAATGGCATTTGCTTTTTCGGCTAATTCACGCGCAACTACCGCCGACGCCGTGGTGTGGTCAACAATAATAGCCTTAGCTTTTACCGCGGAAAATACGCCATCTGGCCCAAGCGTTACTTGACGTAGATCATCATCATTACCAACACAAATGAAAACTATATCGCTATCTTTTGCCGCTTTTGCTGGTGTACTAGCCATAGCCCCACCATATTGGGTAACCCAGCTTTCAGCTTTTGCTATCGTGCGGTTATAAACGGTCACTTGGTAACCTGATTTTTGTAAATGGCCCGCCATCGGGAAACCCATAACGCCTAAGCCAATAAAAGATACTTTTTTCATGTTGTTCAACCTACTACGATTTTAAGTTGCTATTGTTTATAGCGTTAATTAGCAAAGCCTACCGCACTCGGTGCGGTAAATCTTGATTAATAGTGCCCTGAAATATCCTACTGATTGATATATTCAAATAGCGCTTTTAATAACTGCATTTTTTCAGGGTTAGTTTCATGTTCAAAAGCTAAGTTTTCTAATTTCATCATAAATTCATCCGCGCTTAACAGACCTTTAGCACCATGTTGAATGCGATTTTGACAATGTGCCTGCCACTTTTGCTGCTCGCTATCGTTCAAAGTTAACGGAAAATTACGTGCCCGATAACTAAACAACAGTGTGGATAATCGCTCGTCTTGAAACTGAAATGGATGGGTTGCTAATTGCTCTGGCGGTAGTTGATGTAATATTTCCATTTGTGCTTTATCACTATGGGAGAAAAACTTGCCACCATAGAGCGCAAACTCGGCTTCAACCGACTCATCACCAAAGTCGCTAGTGGCAAATACATCGGTTAATTTGTCTCTAAGTTCGCCGTATTGTTTTAATCTTTTTAAGTTATCTAGGCAAAGTTCGCGCGGAATATTTAA
>JBFJQB010000298.1:0-1679 GCA_041616855.1 Cognaticolwellia sp.
ACATTAATCGCTGCTTTCAACACAACTCGTTGAATGCGGCGGGAATAATACGGTTAAGATTCGATGCCGTCAACCAGTTTTTTTCATTCATTTGTTTATATGTCTAATAGATGAACAATCCGACGTTTTTAACAGCAAAAATGGCGCATAATACAATTTTATTTGCTCTTTTTTCTTTGCATAAAGAAAAACATCAGCACGGCAATCGTGATCACTAAGGTGTTACCGGCAATAATATACCAAAGGGTTTCTTGTTGCTTATTCTCTATTGCAGCTGCTTGCGCTGCTTTTGCTTGGGCAAGCTTTTCTGCCTCCATTTCGGCATTGGCCTTTGCTTGAGCGCGTTTTCGCTCTGTTGTTAAATTATTAGCCTCGTTGCCTAAAGCTGCCCCTGCTGTTTCAACAATGCTGTCGACATTAAAGCTAAACTCAGGCAATGTTGCACGAAACTCTCGGCCGTTATTAGTTTCACCAAACACGCCAATTTTTATGCGGTGTACTCCGGCTTCAGTAAAAGCAATTTCATGCGTTCTAGTTAAGCCCTGCCCCTCTAGTACGGTAAAAGGTGCCACTTGTCTATCTGGTAAGGTAATTTTTCCTTGGATTAAAATGCTGTCCGCGTTAACAAAGCTATTATCAATCGCAAATGTCACGAGGTGAGCACCCATTACGTTCTGTGTTGTTGTTGCTGATATGCTGATAGGGTTTTTTCGCACTATAATTGGCTTTTGTCTTAACTCTCGGGTCGCCATCGGCATTTTAACTAAATAGACTGGCTCCCACTCACCGGGTGAGAAATCTAAAACAAACTCGCCAGTAAATAAACTATCATTAGCCCGCTCATCTAAATCCCGGCCGTCATCACGAAATGACGCTAACCTTATCGGCTCAGCACCGAAATTACTAAAATCAGAGTTATTCGTACTATAAAAATAAACATTAAGCTCTAAAACATCGTTGAAGGCAGGGTTAACAATTGGTTTCTCACCATTGAATAAGCGCCCTTGCATTTTTAATGTTTCACCTTGCAAAATAATCTCAGGTAATGGCGCGACTTCTAACATGATTTCGGAAACCACCATAATTTTACTGTTTGGCAGGACTTCACCTATTACCTGCCATGGTCCTATCATGGGTGATTTTATCTTGATCATATCGAAGGTACGATCATCGAACCATTGCACTTTATCTTCAAGTATATTGTTAACTTTTAATTTCGAACCATCAGGCCTTACTAGAATTACAGGTTGCGTACCAGAGCGGCGATAAAAAAGTAAGGTTACTTCTTCAAGTTGTGCGTCAATACGAAAGCGGTTATCAAAATAAGGAATTTGATTGGTCGTGCTATCGTCTGCGTAATATTCAATTTCCGTTAACGCTTGTTGTGCATTAACCGCCAAGCTTAATATTAACGCCACCGCCGCACTGGCAAAATATGCGATTAATCGTGCTTTGCTGATAAAGCGGTTTATGTTTGCATCACTTATTTCTGCCATATTGGCGTAGTCCCTTTTTCTGTAATAATCGCTAACCTTTTGTCGTGCTCAGCTAATTCATCGGCCGTCGCTGATAAAACCTTTAACTTTGCTCGATTATTCGAAACAGAGCGAACAGCGTTGGCATCTTCAGCTTGGCTATCGCCTGATTGTAAGTTCAACGTTGCTTGTTTACGCGTCATC
>JBFJQB010000299.1:0-1614 GCA_041616855.1 Cognaticolwellia sp.
CTAAAGCATAATTGTTGTAATTGCGCTGCATTAAACTCCAATGCTAAATTGGCAAGCCAGGTATCTTGATAGCTCGAATGGAATAAGCTTAACGGGAAATTACTGGCCAGCATCACGCGCTCGACGCCAAAAACTGCCACGCACTGGCTAACAACTTTAGACTGCCAACTCGCTAAGTAAGCTCTATCTGTCATTTCATAGCCAGAGCATTTGATAAAAACATGCTTGAACTTGGCTAAACGTTTAAGGTTTTTTAACCAAAGGTTATATTGAGCGTTGTCTTGCATCGGCCAGCCGGCATGGTTAATACAAACCCGTAATTTGGGGGTTAGAGATAATATCGCGATCAAGCGTTCGAGCGCTGGCATATCCGTGAGTGACATTTGCAATTCAAAACTGAGTTTATTGGCAGCTAAAATTTCAAGGTTAGTCTGGCTGTTTTTATCGCTCAGAATATCTAAGGCATGGTCATCTAAAATATAGCGAATACCCACAACGCTTTGAAAGCGCTTCAGTTTGTCGAGTTGCTGTCTAAATAATGCAGGTGATAAGGTTATATCGAGCATGGCAACACTACGAAATGGCAGCTTACAAGTGTTTTCTAGCCAAGCGATTTCACGCCAAGACTGCTGATTATTAAAGCCTGCTTCTATATGAACAAACCCCGCTAAAACTAATGGTGCAGTTAGGGCTAAGTCTTGCTCGGTAAAGCTTTTCGCGATTAACGGCTTATCAGACCAAAAGGGCGGGTTTTCGGCTCTTAACCATTGATAGTCGCCCTTTATTAGATCAAATAAGTGCAGATGTGGATCGATTATTTTTATCATAGCTTACTTGCTTTCCGCACTACTGTGCGGTGTAACCACCGTCGATCACTTGCAAGCTACCGGTGATAAATTTAGCTTTATCTGAGCCAAGAAAATAAACCAGTTCGGCAACTTCATCTGCTTGTCCTAGTCTGCCTAAAGGCTGTAATGCCGCTTCTTCTGCGTGTACATCGTCTTTATTCGCACCAGACTTTTTGCAGTAATTATCAATAGCTTGATGATAAAGTGGCGTTTCAATGGTGCCGGGGCAAACCGCATTGGCGCGAATATTAAAAGTGGCGTAATCAAGCGCGGTTGTTTTCGCCATGGAAGCGAGCGCCGCTTTGCTGAGGTTATAGGCAAAAGAGTTATGTTTAGCAATAAGTGCTTGATCTGAGGCCATCAAAATGATCGAGCCGTTTTGTTGCGCCTTCATTGTTGGTAACACGGCTTTAATAGCGGCGTAAGCTCCTTTTACATTGAGGTTAAATACGCGCTCTAAATCTGCTTCACTGGTGTTTTCAATGTTGCCTGAAAAATGAATGCCAGCATTTGAAACCAAAACATCGATAGTATGTTGCACGGCAATTTGGGCAATAATCTCGCTGACTTGTGCACCATTGGTGATATCACATTGGCAAAATTCACCGAAGGTTGAGGGGCTAATATCAAGATTAAACACTTGATAGCTTTTCGCTAAAAACAGCTTCACAATACTTAAGCCAATTCCTGAACTGCCGCCGGTAACCACACATACTTTTTTCATAGCACTCATACATTAATCATTTTTATTAAATAATATCGCGTC
>JBFJQB010000300.1:0-1584 GCA_041616855.1 Cognaticolwellia sp.
TATCCGCACCGCAATAGTATCTTAAAGCGTAAATCGACAGCGGAGGAACTAGCATTTCTACAGCAGCCAAATTCTACATTTTAAAGACAATTACTCAATTCACTATTTAAATACATTTTAAGGAAATAATCATGAAATTAGACTGTTTTTCCGTAAGCTTAGCAGTGAAGGATCTTGTAGCATCACGAGACTTTTATCAAAAGTTGGGTTTTAGCGTCTTTGCAGGTGAGTTGGCGCACCATTATTTAATTATGAAAAATGGTGATACCAACATTGGCCTTTTTCAAGGCATGTTTGAAGGCAATATTTTAACCTTTAATCCCGGCTGGAACCAAAATGCTCAAGCACTTGATAACTTTACTGATGTTAGAGAGTTATTAGCAAAGGTTGAGCAGCGGGGCATTACAGTAACGCATAAAAATATCGATGGTGATCAAGGCCCAGCAAGTTTCTCGTTTTTAGACCCAGACGGTAATGCCATTTTGATTGATCAACATCGATAATATTTTTTATAAACGCTATCAATAAGAGGGCAAGCCAACAGAGCATTTTCTACTGACTAGCGTGTTCAGGTCACAATGTTAGTACACAACCTCAGTGCACAAAATCAGTACATAGTAAACACTGCACTATTCAATAATGCGCTTAAATGGCGGTAAGGAGTTGAGAAGGTCTTTGCCGTAACGTTTATTGACAACACGCCTGTCCATTAAAGTTATCACGCCATAGTCTTTTTCATTTCTCAGTAAACGCCCTGTGGCTTGTATTAGTTTCTTTGACGTTTCAGGCACTGAAATAGACATAAACGGGTTGCCGCCTTTAGCGGTAATATATTCCGCTTGTGCTTCTTCAACGGGGGATGACGGCACCGAGAACGGCAACTTGGTGATAATCACATTAGTGAGGTACTCACCGGGTAAATCTAAACCTTCTGAGAAACTTTGTGTGCCAAATATAATACTCTCTTCACCTTTATCACAAAGGGCTTTGTGGCTTTCAATAATTTTTTGTCGAGACTGCTCGCCTTGCACTAAAATACTTAACTTGTTTTTTTCTCGCAGGGCAGTGACCACTTTATCCATTTGCCAATAAGACGAAAACAATACCAGTGTCGCTTTACCGCGCTTGATTTGCGCAGGTAGCTTGGCAATAAGCTCATCGGTGAATTGGTCAGCGCTGGGTTCATATTGCATTTTAGGCACAATTAACTGCGCGTTATTTTGATAGTCAAAAGGTGAGTCCACTTTCTGATATTGACTGCCATCATCAGTTCTTAAACCCGCTTGGCGGCGAAAATGGTCGAAAGAGTTAAGCGCCAAAATAGTAGCAGAGCATAATACTGCGCCTTCACATTTTGACCACAGCATGTCTTCTAACGTAAAGCCGACTTCAATGGGCGAGCCGCTAATGAGGTAGTCGCTTCGCTTACCTTCAATTTGTTCTAACCAACGCGCCATGGGAGCGCCTTTTTCGCTATCAGTTTTAGCGTACATTTGCCAAAGGGCATTAAAGTTTTCTAGGCGTTGGATCATAAACCCAGCTTCTGCTAACAAGGGTTCGGCTAAATACATCTGGGTATCGCCA
>JBFJQB010000301.1:0-1527 GCA_041616855.1 Cognaticolwellia sp.
GCTTCTAAGGTGCCAATATAAATATCACGCACCGACTCACTCGTTGATGCGCCAATGGTCGTTAGATGGCCAGTGGCAATAATAGGTAAGCGTGAATCGGCAGCTTGTTCAGCTTTCGCTAACACCTGCGCTTGTGCGAATAAAGTTTGGTAATGATCTGAAATTGCTTGCTGAAGTGAGCGTTGTTTTTCACTGGCTGATTGCCCTGCATAACTTTTTACAATATCGCGAGGGCGAATAAATGGAATGGCGCAGATCACCGCTTGCTGTTCTGTTTTAAGGCTTTTGAGCACAAACACTTGCTCGTCGATATTTTCACTCGCTGCAGAAATAACCCGAGTTGATAGTTGCTGTAGCAACTTTTGCGACTCTGATAGCATAGCCACTGAGTCATGATTGCCCGCCAGTATCACTAATTGGCAACGCGTTTGCTGCAGTTTAGCGATAAAATCAAAATACATTTCGCGGGCATAACTTGGCGGTGTACCCGTGTCAAAAATGTCCCCCGCGACAATAATGGCATCAATTTTCTGGCGTTGGGATTGGGCAATTAACCAATTTAAGAATTGTTGATGTTCACGCGCTCGACTTTTGCCGTAAAAGTGTTGACCTAAGTGCCAGTCGGAAGTGTGAATAATTCTCATATTGTAGGTGCACGCCAAAGTCATAAAAACCAAAGCAATTATTCTACCTACTCTCTAGTTAGGTTGCTACTGCACTTACTTGAATAATTTTTTGCGCTATCGCACAGCAAAAAATACCTACGCTATACTCAAGATAGGTATTTTAAAGTAATCGACGCATTGCTTGCTTACTGAGTACCCACTAGTTCGATTGCTTGAAGTGCCGTCTTTCACTGCTACCTACAAAATAACACAGGAAAAGTTATGAGAAATCAAATTGTTTGGGTTGATATGCCCGTAATAGATTTAACCCGCGCTATTGAGTTTTATAGTGCTTTATTAAAGGACGAGGTTAAAAAAGAAGAATTTGAGCACTTTACCATAGGCATACTACCACATGCACAAACCAATGTTTCAGGCTGTTTAGTGCCCTCACCACCGGAGCAAATATTTACTTCAGGCCCGCTAATTTATTTTAATGTTAATGGACGGCTTGATGATGCAATTAAACAATCTGAAATGCATGGCGGTCGGCTCGTTGAGGATAAAATATCAATCGGTGGTCATGGCTTTCGTGCAATTATTCATGACTCTGAAGGAAATCGCATTGCCCTGCACAGTAACACGGCATAATAATCTAACGCACCTTAGAGTTACTGCTTCCTTAAAAACTCAACATTTATAAGCGCTTATCGTCTATTCTGGGTAGCCTGTTATTTTTTTAATATTTTGATAAATTGGTTTTAATTGTCGGTACATTTTTCGATAGACCTGCTGATATAATTTATCATAAAGCTGAACATTCGCTTGATTTGGCATAAATGTTTGCTCAGTACGGGTCATCGCCGTTATCGCTTGTTGATAATTGTCAAAATACCCCATCCCCACCGCAGCATTAATCGCA
>JBFJQB010000302.1:0-1513 GCA_041616855.1 Cognaticolwellia sp.
CCTGAAGGTAAAGATAAAAGCATTGGTAGAGACATTGTTTTTTATGATCCCAATACCTTAGTGCGTAAAGTGCTGATTTCTGCTGAGCAACTTATTCCTACAGATAAAGATGCGCCGTTAGCCATTGACAACTACCTTTGGTCAAACGATCGCTCGCAACTGCTTATTTATACCAACAGTAAAAAAGTATGGCGCTCAAACAGCCGCGGTGATTACTGGGTTTTAAACCTCAACACTAATCAACTGCAGCAATTAGGCGGAAAAGCGGTTAAAGATAGTAGCTTAATGTTTGCTAAGTTTTCACCTGATGGTAGCAAAGTTGCCTACGTTGTTAATAACAATATCTATGTTGAAACTCTGGCCAATAATCATATCAAGCAACTGACCTCTGATGCTGGCAGCGGTATCATTAATGGCTTATTCGATTGGGTATATGAAGAAGAGTTTATTATTCGTGATGGTTTTCGTTGGAGCCCTGACGGTAAAAGCATTGCCTATTGGCAATTAGACACCCGCGGCAGTAAAGACTTCATCATGATCAATAACACTGATGCGCTTTACCCAACCTTAACAACATTCCCTTATCCTAAAGTAGGCGAACAAAACGCATTAGCAAAAATTGGTATTGTTAATATAGAAAACACAAAAACAATTTGGGCAAAACTCCCTAACAACTCTCGTGAAATGTACATTCCGCGCATGAATTGGTCGGGCAATTCCAAGCAAGTATTAATTCAGCACGTAAATCGCAAGCAAGATACCAATAAACTTTACTTAGCCAATAAAAACACTGGTAACGTTGAATTGATATTAACGGAACAAGAAGAAACCTTTCTCGATTTTTATGATGACGCTTACTGGCTAGAAAATGGCACTGACTTTATCTGGAAAAGCGAGCGCAGCGGTTGGCGACATATCTACAAGGTATCTCGTAACGGCACTAAAATGCTTAATTTAACCGATGGCGCCTTTGATATCACGGACGTAACAACTATTGATGAAAAAAATGGTTGGGTCTACTTTATTGCTTCGCCTGACAATGTTGCTCAGCGCTACTTATACCGCAGTAAGCTTGATGGTTCACTATCAAACCAACGTATAACGCCACAGGAATATGCTGGCTCAAACCGTTATCAAATGTCACCCGATGGTCAGTGGGCTATTCACACCCATTCAAGTTTTGCTCAGCCGACTCAAAAGCAATTAATCAAAGTAGAAGGCCATCAACAAAAACATCAGCTTATGGCCAATGCAAAACTTAATCAGCAATTAGCCACTTTAACTAAGCCTGAGCACGAGTTCTTTCAAGTCACGGCACAAGATGGTGTTGTGCTTGACGGCTACATGATGCGTCCTGCGGACTTTGATGCTAGTAAAAAATATCCAATTATATTTTATGTTTATGGCGAACCGGCAGGACAAACCGCGCAAGATAGATGGCGTGGTAATGCTTACTTTTGGGATCAAATGTTAACCGAGCAAGGCTTTATTGTTGCCTCTATTGATAATCGCG
>JBFJQB010000303.1:0-1504 GCA_041616855.1 Cognaticolwellia sp.
CTTATCCTTAGACCAGCTACTTATACGCCATCCTAATGCGACCTTTATTGGCCAAGCCACGGGCCAATCTATGGAGGGTATCGGTATCTTCGCGGGAGACTTATTAATTGTTGATAGATCGCTTAGCGCAAAAGATGGTGACGTAGTGGTGGCGAATTTCAATGGCTGCTTTGTTTGTAAGTTACTCGATAAAAAACAAGCTAGGTTGCTCTCCGCCTCGAAAAAACATCCGCCTGTTTCCATTCAGCCTGAAGATGACTTCCAACTCGAGGGTATTGTTACCCGCTCCATCCGCTTGCATCGCCAAGCCCCAGAGTTAAGCGCATGTATGCTTTAATTGATGCCGTGTCTTTCTATGCCAGTGCTGAAAAGGTTTTCGACCCCAGCATACGTAATAAACCCGTAGTAGTATTAACCAATAACGACGGCTGTATATGTGCCGTGTGCCCCATTGCAAGGCGTTTAGGTATTCCTAAATTTACGCCGTATTTTAAGATAAAAGCCTTTCTACAACAGCATAATGTGGTTATTCGCTCTTCTAACTACGAACTGTATGCCGATTTAAGTGAGCGAATGATGAATGTTATTGCGCGATATGGCGATAACAGTTATGTCTATTCAATTGATGAAGCGTTTCTCTATTTTGATCGCTATAGCGGTGTTATCAAAGATTGGCATCAATACGGCCATAAAATTCGACGCGCCATATGGAAAGAAACACGCTTACCCGTGGGGGTTGGCTTTGGCTTAACATCAACATTATCAAAAGCGGCCAATCATGGCGCTAAAAAGCTCAGTGGTTTTGATGGGGTTGCGGTTATTCACGACAGTGTAAGTGCTCAGCAAATATTACAAAGAATGGCCGTCAATGATGTTTGGGGCATTGGCAGTAAAATATCTCAACGTCTAATCACGCAGGGAGTTGAAACCGCCTACCAGTTATCACAGCAATCGCCTAAAAATATCAGAAAACAATTTAGCGTAGTCACTGAGCGCACCGTTAACGAACTCAACGGCATTAGCTGTTTATCCTGGGATGAAGTAAAAGCGGTTAAACAAGAAATTTTTTCAACACGCAGTTTTGGTCAGCGCATTTATACTAAGCAAACGCTGCATGCCGCACTTGCTACACACGGTGCTATTGTGGCCAAAAAAGCCCGGCAGCAAGCTTCATTAATTAAAAAATTGATGATATTTGCTGCCAGTTCACCGCATGATAGTAACTTTTATCAACAAAGTATTATTTATACATTACCTTTAGCCAGTGATAATAGCTGTACGATTGCTCAGGCGATTAGTGACGTGCTTAATGCAATTTTTGCCGAAGGCATAGCATTTTATCGCTGCGGCGTAGGAGCAATAGTATTAGAAAATCGACGCTACCAACAACCCGACTTATTTTTAGCGGATAATTCTAACCCTGCATTAATGCACTGCCTTGACAGTATTAACCACCGTTACGGGCAAGGAACCTTAGCACTAGGCGCTGAAGGCAAAAATGAAA